>JAMOVU010000183.1 GCA_027067555.1 Candidatus Aminicenantota bacterium
ATTGCAAGATGCTACTAACGACGGACAGAGCTTCCCTTGCAAATAGAATGAGAGGCGCGCAGCTTGGAATAAGAATAAAAGTTGTATCTTGATTTTGTTCCTAGAAAGGAGCCCCCAGAAAGCCGTTAATCGTTCTTTCTAATGTAATGACCCCCTGATTTTTCACAATTAAGCTGCTATTGGCCATTACTCAGATGGGGTCTGATACCGCAAGGCTTGATGTGGCCTCTCTAAGTTATAGTACCTGATCCAGTGTGATATCACCTCCCTCGCCTGAGCTAGACTCTTAAACCGATGTTGCCAAATGCATTCTTCCTTGAGCGTCTTGATGAACCGATCCGCTAAGCCGTTCTGTAGTTAGTTTAATATAAATTCTTTCACAAACCTTTCTAATGAAACTTCCCCTGGATACTTTGATATAGATACTGCTTTATTTATCAAGGCTATAGGTAATATAGCATTTTCATACATATCACATTTCAATTTTTCCAACATGGATAGAATAATATCTAAATTTATAAAATTAATTGGCGAAGGTTTTTTAATGTTTTCATATTTATCGATTGGAATCGTACATATATTTACATTTCCTTCTTTTGAACAAAAGATTAGTTTTCCCCCATAATATGTGGAGCTTCCATAAAGAGCATACTGATTTAAATTCCTTGGCAATATATTGTTGTAGATGTAATCGTTACTTAACAAAACATATTGGCCTTTTTTAAGGAAACCTGATTTTATTAGAGCCTTAGCGTGTTCGACAAAAGCCCCACTTTTTTCAAGTCCTACAATATTCAGTTGTATATCTTGATTTGTTATGAAAGAAATTAATTCCCGCATGGGTTTATGCAAATTTGCTGTCTGTCCGAAAAAAGCTAAAGGCCTATCTAAAATAAACAGAAATTCTGACAACTTTTTAGGGTTTTTTGTGTATATCTTCTTAATGACAGATACCATCAGCATCTGCTCGATAACTGATAGCAAGTAATTTACAATTCCTCTAGCACCAATGTGTTCATCTATCAGCTCGTGAAGTCTTAAAATATCTATTATATATACTGGTTTTCCCTCATCTATTATAGTAAAATTTTCATCAAAATTATTTCTAATTAGCTTTATATTTTTTTTATTTCCATAAGGATGGGTAGCTAAATTCCATTCCTTTTCAGGGATGTTAAATTCTCGGAAGGCTAACCACTTCAAGGACTCAGCAAGCTCAAAGTCTTCTTTTAGAAAGAACTCATGTATAGTTCCTCTAACAAATTCAGTAAAAGTTTTATATTTAGGATGCATAACATTTTTTATTGGAACTAATAGCTGATATTTTCCGATATTTTTTACTTTATTAATCTCTTTAGGAGAAATAAAAGGTTCCCTGTGTAGATCTTCTATCTTGGAAATATCAAGTAGAAGTGCTCCTATATTTATAGCTACAAATTCAGAGCTTGGATAATCTTTCTTGGGGCTTATGAAAGAAATACCACCATCTATTGCTATCACATATCTAATATTTGTTTCTATACTTTTAAATTTATATACAATTTTTTCTAGAAAAGTGGAAGATGTATTTTCCTGTGGTATAAAGCATTCTAGCAGAAACTTTTCGTTTTCTTTGTTTATAAATTCAATGTGTCCAGTTTTTCCTGCGAATTCTATAGGTTTTTGGTTACTGCTTCCGTATCCCATGCTAGCCCTCTTTTTTAAACTTATCTATTTGCACGGGAATTACGAAAGGATTAGAGAGAACTTTCATTCTAACAAATCCTTTGTCACTTTCTGCACTAAATCTCTTAAGAGACTGTAAAAAATCTTCAAAATCATAGAATTTTCTTATTTCTTTCAGCTCATCTTCGTTGTTTAAATGAGCAATAAACCAATTTTGGGTGTTTTTTAGAATATTTGAACTTATCGAGCTAACTTCTTGGGTGGCATAGACCATGCCAAGATTCAATTTGGCACCTTCTTTAGCTATACGGTTGTATATTTGACTTAAATTTTTGTCCTCTTTTTTAGGAAATAAATTATGGGCCTCTTCAAAATAGAATTGAATAAAATTATTAGGTTTTAGTTCTGTAAACCTTTTCATTGAGTCCTTAAATATATATTCACAAATTTTTTCTGAATAAACTTTTTGAATTTCTTCATCTCCCTGAGATAGGTCAATAATAATAATTTTTCCTTCTCTAAGACTTTTTAAAATTTCAATTTCAAAATATTCATTTGTTTCGCTGGTGTGATACTTCACCAGTGGTCTTATTTTTAGGTATCCACTTATCAGGCTTTTAGAGCCTGGCTTATTTATTCTCGTCAACATTCGTAAAATCGCTTGCATTTCCTCGTCGAAGTATTCTTTTCCCTTCTTTTTTTTGTAATTAGAAAATATTTCCCAATTATTATAATTTTTCCAGGCTTCCTCAAACCAAATACATGCTTCGTCATAAGTAACACCTTTTGATGGATTTATAGGGTCACTTTCTCTAACCTGTTTATTTATTTCCTTCTTTCCGGTAAAGCTAATTTTGCTCTGAGGTGGTTTAAATCCAGCTCTGTAAAGCATACATTTATAGGCTGCTACTTTTCTGTCATACCTAGTTTTAACACTTTTATCGTAGTCATAATCGTCTGGCTTGCTTAAATCTACCGAAAGAAAACTTTTTATATAGTCGGCATTATCACCGCTCTCTTCTAAAAGTTTCTTGATCAAATAAAATCCTGCTTCTATTCCTTCATAGAAATTGACCTTTAGCACTTTGAACCCATCTTTTTCTACCACGCTGTATCTAATAACGTCATTTTCATATATATCGTATATAGCAGTTCCTTCATCTTGTAAGTTAGGATTTGCATATTCTCCATTTACATCGAAGATAATTTGTCCCACTTTGTATTTGGGTCTCCCGTCTTGTGTGAAGTATTGTAAATCATCTTGTGATGGACATACTGATTCATTAGGTAGACTTGAATTTACAGCCTTTTCTGAAATTTCTTTTATTGCCTTTATTATCATTTTGACGGTATTTGACTTCCCTGTTCTTGTCATCCCAAATAAGGCTGTTCTCGCCCCTAAAAAGTCTTTAGACGATATATAGACAGGAACCTCACTTTCTGCTTGTTGAAATCGTTGAGTTGATGAATATCTCACTTTTCCTATCTTAAATATTCCTGTTTTTGCTTCATTGTATATGAAATCTCTCATGCCTTGATTGACTATGAACTTTAAAACTTCCCCCGTTAGTTTATAAACTTTGTAGTTGTTTGGAGCGTAGTAATTTTCTACATCTGCACCAAATGTTACCTTTCCATCATTGTTTCTATAAAAAACTCCCAGTATTCTACATTCCAAACCAGAAAAACTAAGTTCATACCTTGTATATGGGTCCAATTTTTTTTCTGTTTCTGAACTTTCGTCTTCACCGTCATTTTTATTTTCTTTGTAATAGGCTATCATTGTTGCGATCAAATCGTTGTCCATGGGCAATCTCGTCGGGTTTACTACTCTTAATAACAAGGCTTCCTTGTTTTCTCTTTCCGCCTCCCCTTTGTAAAAAGCAAGTAAAAAACATCCCTTCGGAATTCCTTTTACTTTATATTTCCAATAATCGCAGGTTAGCAACTTTAGGCTCTCGTAATCTATATAAAAGGGATTGCCGATAAACAGTTCTTCTTTATCTCCTTCTTTTAGAATATCAATCGACAGTATTTCCTCTAGTTGTGAGGTTAAAGTTTTCATTTTGAAATTCCTCCTTTGTTTGCCTTAAAACAGGATCCTCAAATCTAATTTGAGATTGTTTTACATATTCCTCTTTTATTTCGCACGAAATCCATCTTCTATTTAAAATCTCGGCAACATATCCGGTCGTATTGCTTCCGGCAAACGGATCCAAAACCAAATCATTTTCATCGGTCAAAAATTCTATAAAAAAAGCTATTATTCCCGGGTGCATTCTGGCGGGATGAGGTTTAATGTTTAATTCTCTACACCTCTTCAGAAAAAAATCGTTAGAAGCGGTATTTGCAAACTTTAAAACATTGTGGGGAAGTCTGATTTTTTCTCTCTCTTCTATTGGTTCTAATTCAAAAAAATTGGGTGAAATACTTCCCATATTATCCTTAAGGAAGGTTTGTTGTCTAATAACATGTCCGGAGGGTCTTGTACCGGCATTGTACTTTTTCTTTGCCAACAATCTTTTCATTTCTTTGCTATAAGGTCTCAAAACCCTCCTATTGTCAGCCTTTGGAAAATCAGTTTTTGCAATCCACCATATACGAGTATAACTGTCCACAACTCTAATTCTGTTAACAGTTACCCATTGAGCTGGAGAGGGAAGCCTGGACGGGTTATATACAATGAATTCCTGTATTAACCTTAATTTGCTTTCCGAACGGTTTACTAGCCTCAATAGGGCTTCTAAGGGAAGCAAAGATTGAACGGGTCTATTTTTCTCCCATGCGTTACCTATCTCGATAATTAGAGAACCATCGTCCTTTAGTAAGTCAGTAAAAATAGGTCCTAAAAGGCTAAACCATTGTAAGTATTCTTCACCATCTAAATTTCCGTATTGTTTCTTATTGTTCAAGGGAAATGGTGGGGACGTTATTATTAACTGAAACTTATTTTTGTAATGTTTCTTCAAATTTTTATTGAATAGGTGAATGAAATCTCCCAGGAAAGCTCTTCCTTTTTGAGTTCTATAATATTCTTTCACGGCCTACAGCTCTTTTATCGACTTTTTTAAAAATCTTTTCAAGATAGAGAAGTAACATCGTCTCTTCATCCGGTCTTATCACTTTATATTTTCTGTGTAAATTGTCTGATAATTTCTCGTATTCCTTTTTCCGGAAAATCCGCTTTCTTCTTGAGATTCAAACAAAGCTCGTTGATTACCTGGGTGCTTACCAAAACAAATTGTCCAAATTTTTTGATGACCTCTACCGCTAGCCGATGTTTTTCCAAATCAT
>JAMOVU010000184.1 GCA_027067555.1 Candidatus Aminicenantota bacterium
AAAGAGGTACAACCGGAAGATTGCCTTCGGCTTTCCATATGGATCTTCACCTTGCATACAATTTGAAATTAGCAGATTCCTACAAACTCACCCTGTTTGCGGATATCTTCAATGTTAATAATTCAAGGGAAATGACCGCTATCTACACAGGTTATGATGCAGTAAACTCCTATGGATACTCTGATGATCCTTCAACAATTATGCCTCCATGGAAAAAACCTGAGAAACCTACCAATCCATACTATGGGGAAGCAAGGTCATACCATGCTCCTATTCATGCTATTCTCGGTGTAAGGTTCGAGTTCTAAAAAATAGCTGTAAATTAAATAAAAGGGCATCCGCATCGCGGATGCCCTTTTTTTTATTTAGATTGATTTTTTGATGCTATTATAATAAAATCAGAGATGAAAAAAGCAGGAAAATCTAAAATATTAATTCCCATTGTTATAGTTTTTTCTTTATTGTTTTTTTTAAAAGGGGTTAGTTTTGGTAAGGAGAAAGTAAAACTCGAATACAAGTATAAGAAATTTATTCAGGAAGTGTCTCCGATAATCACCCCCACAGAAAAGAAAATATTTTATAAATTAAAGACAAACAAAGAAAGAGATGAATTTATAAAACTATTCTGGAAGCAAAGAGATCCAACTCCATTAACACCTGAAAATGAGTTTAAAGAAGAATACTATAAAAGGTTGGAATATGTGAACAGAATTTTTGGGAGTGAGGAAGGGAAACCCGGCTGGGCCACAGAAAGAGGGAAATTCTATCTTCTTTTAGGTCCTCCAAAAACTATTGATAGGTATGATGGGATGGGAAGATTATATCCCACTGAGGTCTGGTTCTACTCTATTTCTCCGAAATATGGAGTTCCTGCTAATTTTAATCTGGTTTTTTACAAGCCTGATTGGTCAAATGAATACCTCCTTTATTCACCCAATCAGGATGGCCCTGCCGCTCTTATAGGTGGCTATTCAGGGGATAAAAATGATTATTATACTGCATACCAATACATAAAAGCGTGGGCTCCGGGACTTGCTCCTATGACCATTAGTTTAATTCCTACGGAAAAGGCAAATGAGATTAGTACCCCGCCCTTGTCAAACATTACTCTTATTGCAAATATAAAGAATATTCCAAGAAAGCAAATAGATGAGGATTATATTAGAAGATATTATGAATTACGACCAAAGGTGGAGATAGATTATAGTCTTCGGTATGTGAAATCAAAATTTATAATTTTTTATTCAATTGAACAGAATAAGAAAATAGGGTTTGTTCACATGCTCTTGCAACCCCAAAGATTTTCAATTGAAAGATATAATGATAGATTTTATACAAAATTGGGAATAATAATTAAAATTTATGATAAAAAGAGCGGAAGAGAAATAATTTCATTTAATAAGGACCAATTTTTAGAGTTTAATAAGAGACAGATTTTTGAATTAAAAAGAAGAAAGGTTAACCTTGGGTTAAAATTTCCGATTATTTTTGATAAGGAATTAAAGATTTTGGTTTTCATAAAGAATTATGCTTCTCAGGAATATTTTGTGCTTGAAAGGGATTTAAATATACCTGATCCACAAAGGAAAAGTTTTATAATAGATGGAATTGTTGCTTTTAGGTATAGAAAGGCAAATACGCTTAATTTAAAAAGGCCATTTCAGGTTGAAGATATTATCATTACTCCTTCAATAGGGAATGAGTTTTACAGCGGGGATTCCCCTTATTTAATTTTGGGAGTAAACAGCTCCAATAAGGGAGTTGATAAGGTCCTGGTCTCTATTTTTGATTCAAAGGGAAAAGCTTTGATAGGAAAAGAGATAAAAAATGTGAAAGAAAACGAGCTTTCTTATTTAATAATTAATCTTTCTCAATATATAAAAGATTTTGGTTTTCATAAAGTGAAAGTTGAACTTTTAAGAGGAGATATAAGTATTGATGTGAAAGATTTTCAACCTCTTTTATCTCCTCTGAAATCTCCATTAAAACCTTTTATGATTTTCCCGCAATTTAAAGAATTAAATATTAAGGATATTTATTATTATTTAGCCTTACAATATTTTAAATTAAAAGAAAATAAAAGTGCAGAAAAATATGTTAACAATATACTTTTGCTTGACTCCGGTTATTTAAAAGCAAAGCTATTAAAGGTTGAGATCTTTTATTCAAAAGGTGAAATAAAAAAAGGTTTGGATTTATTAAACACTCTTGAGAATATTAATTCTGATAAATATGTGTTTTTGAAATTTTTCGGTAATTACAAAAAAGGTAATAATAAGGAAGCACTAAAGTTAGGAGAAATTTTATTAAAAAGAGGATATTTAAAAGTTAATTTTTTAAATGATTTAGGCACTTTGTACTATTTAGTGGGAAATAAAAAGAAGGCTTTGGAGATTTTTAATAAATCATTAAATATAAACCCATCTCAAAAAAATATCAAAGAGATGGTAGAAAAAATAATGAATTAGCCGGGAGGAATTATAATGAAAAGGACAAAATTGTTTTTTGTTTTTGTGGTAGCTTTTATTTTAGTGAGTGGAGGTGTTTTTGCAAAAAAGAACAAAATCCCTAAAAAACTGAAAGAGGCTTTTTCAAAAACGGAAAAGGGTGAGGTAATTCAGGAAGGAATGGAGCTTAAATTCTCCGAGATTAGATTTTTCCCAGCTCAAGGTGAAAAGACAAATGTTATAATTTCATTTTCTTTTAAAGAAAACGAGCAAAAAGAAGAGAAAGAAGAAAAAAAGAGTGATGTAATAGCCGTGGAGGTAATTAACAAAAAGGATCCTAAGAAAAAAGTTACGGTTTTTTCTCCCATCGGAAATTCCGAAAAAAGTGAAAATAATTTTTACTATTTTGAGATACAGGCAAAACCGGGAGAATATGAAATAGTGGGTATTGTGTCAACAAGAGATTTGAAAAAAATGGGTTCCCATAAAATAGATGTGAAGGTTCCAGATATGTTCCCTACAAAATTGAATCTTTCTTCTTTATTAGTTTACAAAGATATAAAAAAGCTTGGTGAGCCACCAATCGGATTTAAAATTTATGAGAACTGTTTTCCAATGGGTCTTTATATGGTGTATCCTATTGAAGGAAATATTGTGAATCCCGGTGTAAGTCCTCGTCTGTTATACTTTATAAACGGGGCAAAAAAGAATAAACTGTCAAGACAATATCAAATTAAAATAAGTTATAGACTTTTGAAAGATGGAAAAGAGGTTGAAAAGTTTAAACCGGTGGTCGTAAGCAATAATGTGGTGGATCAACCACTTCCTCTTCTTGTTAAGGGTGAAAAATTATCAGGTAAATATGAGTTCGAAGTAGAAGTTTTAGATATAGTTAGCAGGGAAAAAGTTAAAAAATCAATAGTATTATTTTATAAATAATAAAGTTTTTATAATTATTAGGAGGTGGCGATGAGGCAAAGGAATATTATAATAACAACGTTTTTATCAATTTTTTTAATTTTTTCAGGCATTGTGTTTTCTCAGGAAGGAAGAGGCAAAGGAAGATTGGCAGGAAAGGTTGTTGATGAGTCTGGAAACCCGATTAAGGATGTTGTCGTGGAAGCACAGAGTCTTGAATTTTCTTTACATTTAAAGACAAAGACAAATGAGAAGGGAGAATGGGCGATTTTAGGAATGGGCACAGGAATGTTCAGGTTCTCTTTTAAGAAAAAGGGTTATTTCCCTGTTTATGTTGACAGATACATAAGACAGCTTGTTAGAAATAAAGATCTTAATGTGACTTTAAAAAAGAGCCCCATAGCCACTATAACCGATGAGAAAATTAAAAAAGCGGTAGAAAAATCAAATGCTCTATTTGACAAAGGGAAATACAAAGAATCTATTGAAATATTACTCCCCATAGTAAAGGAAAATAAAGAGCTATTTTTTCTCAAACTAAATATAGCTAACGCTTATAGAAAGATGGGGGATGAGAAAACAGCACTTAAATACTATGAAGAGCTTATAAAGGATACTGAAGGTAAAGAGGGTGCTTATATCCTTGATCTTCTTGCAAGAACCTATGCCTCTCTTGGAGAAATTTATGCGAAAGAGAAAAAGTTTGATAAAGCAATTGAGTATTTTGAGAAAGCTTCCAAATTATATCAGAAAGATGAAAGAATTATGTACAATTTGGGGGAACTGTACTTTAACAAGTTTGAGACAAAAAAAGCAATCGAAGCATTGAAAAAAGCAATAGAAATTAATCCAAATTGGGATAAGCCTTATCCTAAATTGGGATATGCTTATATAAATTTAGGTGATATAAAATCAGCAATTAAAATCTTTGAAGAGTATCTTAACAAATTCCCAGATGCAAAAGACAGAACTCAGATTGAAAAATTTCTACCTCAATTGAAAAAAATGCTTAAGAAATAAAGAGAAAAACATTTTTTAAAAAAAATCGTATTTATAGTATTCGAAAAGAATAAAAGAGAATGTTTTTTTTGTTTTTTAGTTATTTTTTTTAAGTGTTGTATAATTAATCCAATTTTTTGAACCATAAAATCCAATTTTTTGGATTTTCTTCAATCACAAAAAACAAAGAGGTAATAATATCAATCTTTTTGATATGGCACAAAAGTTGATAGAATAAATTATTAAATTTTTGAAGGAGGTTTATATGAGAAAAGTTTGGGCATTGTTTGTTGCCATTCTGTTTGTAGCCGCATTTGGTTACACACAGACAGCAACAGCAGACATCCACGGTAAAGTTCTCAGTGATGATGGAAAACCTTTACCGGGAGTTACCGTTACATTAACAGGTAACAAAATCGGAACAAGAACTGCTGTTACCACAGAAGAGGGTAACTTCAGATTCTTGAAACTCCCCGTTGGTACCTATAATCTCAAGTTCGAACTCGAAGGATTTGAGACAGTAGTAAAGAAAGGACTCGTTCTCCATGTTGGTGATGACCCTGAGATTAAAGTTACAATGAAGATTGCAAAGCTTTCAGAGGAAATTGTAGTTCAGGCTGAATCAACAATTATTAACACAAGAAAGGCAACAATTGGTGCAAACATCACCAAGGATATGATTGCCGAACTACCCACATCAAGAAACCCATGGACAGTAATGTCCCTTGTTCCCGGTATGATGATTGACAGAGAGGATGTCGGAGGTAATGAATCAGGTCAACAGTCCAAGTATATTGGGCTTGGTGCTGATAGTAGAGACTCAACATGGAATGTTGATGGTGCGAATATTACAGACCCATCGGCAATTGGTGCCGCTCCAGCATACCTCAATGTTAATGCATACGAAGAAATGCAAATTACATTGGGAGCTAATGATATTACGGCTCAAACAGGTGGTGTTCAGCTTAACTTTGTTACAAAGAGAGCTGGAAACAATTATTCCGGTGACTTTCATCTTTATGTTGAAGATGAAGCATGGGAGTTGAAGAGAGATGAATCCACTTATCCGGAATATTATAAGAAAAGAGGTTTTGTAGATCCCGGAATCTACAGACTCTATCAGTATGGTGTTAACTTTGGTGGTCCTATTGTAAAGGACAAACTCTGGTGGTTTGGTTCCTGGGCAGTTCAGGATATCCATTCAAGAACAATCGTCGGTCTTGAAGATGCAACATGGCTTCTCTCAGGATACGGTAAGATTAACTTCCAGTTTGGAAATACTTACGGAGATCTGGATATTCACTATGATAATAAGAAAAAATGGGGTAGAACCTCATTAGGTCCTGCTAACCAGGATCCCGGAACATATTGGGATCAGACAGGTCCAGGATATGTTTTTAAGGGAGACTTACAGCAGGTTATGGGAAATCTTATGGTGGAAGTCAAAGCTGCTTTTACTGATGGTGGCTTTCAGCTTATGCCCAGAGCAAATGAGATTGAAAACGGTTTCTTGACAGGCCCGGATTGGTTATTCTATTACAAACCGACAAGATACTATGGTGGCGGATTCCTTTACTATGGAACCAACAGAAATACTCTTGACACCTCTGTAATGGCTAACTATTTTATGGAAGGTGTATTGGGTGGTGATCATGAAATCAAGATAGGTGCTGATCTTTATACCGCAACAACAACATCTCAGACATTATTTCCTAATGAAAGAGCACTCTTTATCTATGATAAAAATAATCCAAATCTTTACAAAGAAATATGGTGGATGGAAAATGGTATCTTTGATGCTGATTTCAGAAGAATATCAGCCTATGTATCTGATACCTTTACAGCTGGTAAACTTACAATTAATATTGGTTTAAGATATGATAAGGAGCAGAACCATCTCAATGGAGTGGAAGCTCCTGGAATTTTCTGGAATGGACAGAGGATATTTGAAAAATGGATTCCTCCTTTAAAGACTCCTGAGAAGGATGTTCCTGCCAAATATGAGGTTATTTCCCCGAGACTTTCTATTAACTATGATATTACCGGTGATGGTAAAAACATAGTTAAATTCTCAATTGCAAGATACGGTTCTCAGTCAGGAAATGATCTTGCCTGGAAAACATGGGTTGGCGGTGGAAGAGAAATTGATGTTTACTGGGCAGATGATGGTGATAATATTATAGAGCCCGGTGAGTGGAGTGAAGATCCTGCCTGGTGGACATGGTGGAATATTAATACAGTTAATCCTGCTGCTCTTGAAACCCAGAATACCTTTGACCCTAACTATAATTCACCTCTCTTGGATGAATTAATTTTAAGCTTCCAGAAAGCTATAACCAATGATTTTGCTGTATCACTCACAGGTTACTATAAGAAAAAACATAACCTCATTAGAGGTATTGGTAAGATGGATGCCAATGGAACCCTTGAAACAAAGGATAACTGGTACTATGCCGGTGATTTTACTTTCACAAACGGACACACCCAGCCTTATTATCTCAGACATGAAAAACCAAGATATGGTACATACTATACAAACTATGATAAGGCATACAACAGATATATGGCTCTTCAGATAGTTATGAATAAGAGACTTTCCCACAAGTGGATGGCAAATGCATCCTTCACTTATCAGGATTGGAAACAATTCAGGTTTAAAGAGGAAGCCTTTGATTTGACAAACTTTGATTATTTTAATGAAGGTGTCGTCGCTCCTGGATCAGGAGGATCCGGACTAAGAGGTATCTATGTAAACGCAAGATGGTTATTCAAATTCATGGGGCTTTATCAGCTTCCCTATAACTGGAGCATTTCAGCAGTATTCCAGGCAAGAGAAGGTTATGTCATTCCTTATCATGAATATCTCTACAGATCCGGAATTGGATGGACTTCCATGTATATGTACAGAGATGGAGTTAAGTTTGGTGATGACAGACTTCCTAATTTCTGGATCTTGAATCTCAGCTTGCAGAAGAGATTTAAAGTTTCAGATAATGTCACAGCTACATTCCACATTGATGGCTATAATATCACCAACAATAACACAACTCTTAAAGTTAATGATGTCCTTGGAACAGAATCTACCGGTCAGATTCAGAGAGTTCTCAACCCCACAGTCTTCCAGTTCGGTATAAAGGTTAACTTCTAATAGAAAGTAGTCGCTGTAAGATAAAGCGCCCTCCCGTCCCATATATGGGACGGGAGGGCTTTTTTATTTAAATCAAAAAATTTGGGGTGGATTTGCAAGTCTCGAAAAAGCTTAATGGTTGTGCATTAGCTGAAAGCCCGAAAAGCTGCCTCGGTAGCTGGAACAGCTTTCCGGCTTATACTTTTTAGTCCTCACTCAGTGGTGTTTTTTGTGAGTTATGCTGGGAATTTGCCCATTCATTTTTTTTATAGTATAATCTTTTAACTTGCTTAAAGGATTTTAATGTGTTTTTTAAAAGGAATAAAAAATATTTTTCTATTGTTCTTTTGGTTTTTATTATAATCTTTGCTTTTCAGCTTTCATGTAATAAGAAATCTGAAAATTACAATCTTATTATTATCACGATAGATACTCTTAGAGCTGATAGAGTATCCCTTTATGATAGCTCTCATGTTAAAACCCCATCTGTTGATTCGATAGGTAAAGATGGAATTTTCTTTAAGTATGCTTTTGCCAATGTCCCCGTTACCCTGCCATCCCACACAGGAATCATGACAGGCCTTTACCCTCCTTCTCACGGAGTCAGGGATAACTCAGGATATATAGTTAATAAAAAACTTTTAACTTTAGCTGAATACTTGAAAAAATACGATTATAAAACAGGGGCATTCATTGGGGCCTTCCCCCTTGATTCAAGGTTCGGCCTGGATCAGGGGTTTGATGTTTATGATGATAATTATGGAACAAAAAACCCCAATGATATTTTCTTTGTGGAGAGAAAGGCAGAAAAGGTCATTGATCTGGCTATAAAGTGGATTGGTAAGAGAGATAAAAAGTGGTTTTCCTGGATTCATCTTTTTGATCCCCACCAACCTTACAATCCCCCTGAACCTTTTAAGAGTAAGTTTAAAAATGACCTTTATTCAGGAGAGGTGGCCTATGTTGATTCTCAATTAAAGAGATTATTTAATTATCTAAAAAAAACAGGGAAATATAAAAACACAATAATTATAATAACTGCGGACCACGGAGAAGGCCTTGGGGAGCATGGGGAAAAAACGCATGCATATTTTGCCTATAATTCTACAATTCATATACCTCTGATTATAAAGTATCCGGGAGAAAAGTTTAGGGGAAAGGAAATAAAGGATTATGTAACCCATGTTGATATATTCCCGACTGTCTGTGAAATTTTAGGATTAAAAATCCCAAAAAATGTGGAAGGTGTTTCACTTTATAAATTAATGGAAGGTAAAGAAAAAAACATAAAAGAGAGATTAATTTATTTTGAATCCTTACCTCCATACTTGAATAGAGGTTGGGCACCTCTTAAAGGTTTTATAGATTCAAAAAGGAAAATAAAATATATAGATCAGCCAATTCCTGAGATTTATGATTTGAAAAATGATTTTAATGAATTAAAAAATATAGCAGATTCAAAAAGTTCATTTGCTGAGAAGAGAAGGCTGGAAACTCTTTTAAGGATGTTTAAGCCATTTTCAAAGCAGAAGAGGGGAAAAGTAAGTTCTTCGGAAATGAGGAAACTTCAAAGCCTTGGTTATTTAAGTTCCTCCGTAAAGTTCACAAAGGTTGGTTTTTCAAAGAGAGATGATTTGAAAGTTTTATTACCGCTTCAGAATAAAATGCTTGAAGGGTTGGGTTTGTATTCAAAAGGAGATTATGTTAATAGTTTAAGAATTTTATCTGAAGTTGTTAAAGAAAGAAAGGATTTTGTATTGGTATGGAATAAAATTGCAAATATCTTTAAAGAGAGCGGGAAACCTGACCTTGCAATGGCTACTTATGAAAAAGCCTTGGAATTCAATAAAGATAACTATAATCTATTATTAAATTATGGGGCTTTTCTTGCTGAATATGGAATTAGTGACAGAGCACTGGAAATTCTTAATAGAGCTAAAAGAATAAGAGATTATGACCCTGAGCTCTGGAATGCTATAGGGGTAGCGTACTGGAAAAGCGGAGAAGTTGGGAAAGCGATTGAGTGTTTTGATAAGGCTCTTAGTTTTGATAGTAATGATGCTATTGTATACAGCAACAAAGGTGCTATGTTTCTCTCCTTTCTTATTTATGACAGAGCAGAGAAAAATTTAAAGAAGGCTCTTAGGATTGACCCAAAGCTCGTATCAGCATTGAATAGCTATGCTGCTCTTTTAAAAAAGAGAGGAAGTCTGGATAAAGCCATTTTAAATTGGGAAAAGATAATTAATATTGATAAAAATTTTTATATGGCTTATTATAATTTAATGGCGGTTTACCTTGACAGGGGAGAGTACAAAAAAGCTCTGTCTGTTTATGAAAGAGCAAGAGAAAATGGCCTTTTTAATCACTTAACCAATAAGCAAAAATTAGAATTGGAGAAACTGTATACAGAAATAAAAAATGCACTGGATAAAAACAATTAGAGAAAAAAATCGTAATAAATACAAGGAGGAAAATATGAGAAAAAAAGTTGTAATACTTGCATTGGTATTACTTTTTGTTGGGTTTGGTTTTGTTTATGCTGAAAACAAAAATGCTCAAAAAACTGGTAATGAGATTTTACAGGAATTAGTTGATGAAGAATTTGCAAAACTTGAAAAAACAGGAGCTGAAAACAATATTTTTAATATTCAATATCTTAAATCTTTTTATTGGTCTTTACAGTCAAATGTCTATGTGAATGTTGCTTTTAAAGCTGATCTTGAACAGGATGTTAAGAGAATTAAATCCGAAATTGAGACAAAATACAATCAGGCTGTTGCAAGGAAAAAGGAGATTATTGCAAAACAAAATAAGAAGATTAAAAAGGAGGAGAATAAAATAAAATGGGAGCCTCCGAAACTCGAAGAGGTTATGCCAAAAACATTTCATGCTTTTTATGTGAGAGTATTTAAAGATGGAAAACTTATCCAGAAATATAAAGCTCCTATTCCGTACGATGAAAAGCCACTTGAATTCTACTCATTTGGGGTTATTCTTGAGCCCGGAGAGTATGAACTTCATGTTGTGATTGCAGATGCGGTTTACAAAAAAGTGGCAGGTAGCAAAATTATGAAAATAACTGTTCCTGACCTTACGGTAAAAGCTTTAATGAAAAAGAGGAGCAAACTTTCAACTTCTGAACCTGTTTTTTATAAGGCTGTAAAACAGCTTATGCAGGAGAATAAGCTCTTTACTGTTGATAAGAATTGCTACGAAATTGGCCCTATGAAGCTTATATTCTATCCTTATATTGGGACAGTCGCATTTAAAGGAACTGATAAGCCTGTTCTTACATTCTATGTTTTTGGAACAACACCTGCTTTAATAAGAGGCAGCAACCAGCCCCAGTGGGATGTTGAGGCAAAGCTTTCCGTATTAAAGGATGGAAAGGCAGTTTTAAAATTCAAGCCTATAAAGATGAAAAATCCTTATTTTTTTCAGACTCTTGAGTTTTTGAGAAAAGATAAAAAACCTCTTGAACCGGGAGATTATACATTAAAGATAAACCTTCTCGATAAAAACAATAGGAAGAAGGGAGAAGTTAAAATAGATTTTAAGATAATTTAATAATTTGAAAATAGAGGGGGAGCTTTAGTCCTCCCCCTGAAATTATTAGGGGGTTGTGATGAGGAAGAAATTAATATTTATTCTTGTGTCTTTTTTTGTTTTGTCAATTTTTCTTAAAGCGGAGAAAAAATACATAGAGATTCCTTTAAGAGTTTTCGGAAAGAATTTTCAAGCACAGGAAGTGAAAAAGGAAGATTTGCTTTTTAAAGTTAATGGAAAAGATGAAAAAGCCTTTTTATTAGTGAAAGAGGTGAGAAATTTAAAAAACAAAGGGCTTCCTTTGAAATATTTTGTTCTGGATTTTAATCTTTTTGATTATTATAATGGAATAGGAGAAGCAATAGACTATTTTGTGGATAATGTTCTTACAGATGAACCGGTAATTCTGTTAACAAGAAATAAAATTTACAGGTTTTTTAATTATAATTCTAAGGCTTATTTGAAAAAGATGATTAGGAAGCTTGTGAGGGAGGATACTCTAAAGTTTAAAGCAGAAATTAGCAGTTATCATAAAAAGTTCAGAGGAATTCTTTCAAGAATAAGTTCCCTTTCGAAAGAAAGTTGCCAAAGGTTTATAAATGATTATTTAAGAGAGTGGAAAGTTTATAAAACAAGGTTTGTTTATCCTGATTTGAGAAAGTATCAAATGCTCTCTAACTTACTCGCTAATAAGGATGGGGACAAGTTTATAATAAGTTTTCAGCACAGAGAAGTTATTCCATATTACAATAAAGTACAGAAAGCATTGGCTCGTATGAATGATTTTGTTTCATCCGCGGTTAGTGGTGAAGCTCAGGCCTGGGCGACTATGATTTCGGGAGGAATAAATGATATAAATCAATCTCTTTTATTATCAAAGAGTTTTCCGTCAAAAAAACTTTTGAATAATCTTCTGTTTAATAATTTGAGCTTTAATTTGATTCTTTTGAATAATAAAATGAATCAAAAAGAAGGAAGTGGTTATAATGATGTTTCTCCTGATATGGAAAAATTGTTAAGTGAAATTGCCGGAAAAACAGGGGGAATTGCTGTCATAAGTGATAATTTAAAAGATAGTATTGATAAGATTAAAAGTCATGATGATGTATATTATTACATCAGGTATAAAATAAAAAAAGCAGCTGACTACAGGTTTGAAATAAGCTCTGTTAAAAAAACACTCTCCTTCTCCTATCCGGATTTTTTCAGAAAGGCTTTTTTAAAGAATCTTTTTAAGTTAAGAAAGAATAAAGTTAAAATTTCAAATTTCAGCATCTCTGAAGGAAGGATAGGTTTTTCCCTTTCAAATTTTAAAATGGTTAAAAAGGGAGGAAAGACATTTGGAGTTTTAAAGGTTGGAATTTTAGTTTTTGATAAAACAGGAAAGCTTGCTTATAAAACAGGTAATATTCTTAATAGTGTTAAGAAATCAATTAATATTAAACTTCCGCCTGTCTATTTAAATGGAAATTTTAAGCTTTTCATAACAGTGAAAGATATGGTGGGAGAAAGCTCTTCAATTTTTGAGAGAGAGGTTAAATTTTAATTTAAAAACGATAAAAGATAGAAAATTTTAGGGAGAGATTATTGAACTTTATTTCAGCGGGTTTTATGTTGCGGAGAGTTTCACTTTCCTGAGGTTTCTCATCTCCGTAAAGATGAGTTCTAATCCAGTACTCATATCCCATTAGTTCTATCCAGCTTTCTCCAATCCAGATTTTAGTTTCTCCTTTGAATTGATTTTGTATTGAATTATGGAAAGCAGAGTTCATTGAAAAATAATAATCAACATTTCCTGTAAGATTTGAGCTTTTTCCTGAATTATATCCGGTTTCAAATGAGAGGCCTATTTTATTTATTATTATTTCTGTTCGGAGAGAGGGCATTATTGTAGGAATTAATTTTTTTATTTGTGTGTAATTTTTATTTAAGATATTTATTATTTCTTCTGCATTTGAAGTAAAGACTTTCCAATTAAGTTCTGATGAATATTTCCATGTTAAAAAGTTTAAAAAACCTGTGATATTTAAAGAGATATTAATATTTTTTCTTTTGAGTATGAAATATCCTAACGTAAGGGATGGGGAGAATATATCGAGGGTTTCCTGAATACTGTTTTTGATTTCATAAAAATTTCTTTGAAAATCCCCAAGTTTAAATTCCGGGTTATAACTTTTATGGAATTTATCAATACTGAATTTTATGAAAAAGCTTTTTATCTCTCTTTCAAGAGAAATTCCTATCGATGGGGAATTATGAATCCCTTCGACCCTTTCCGGAACTTCAATATTAGCACCCGATTCATTTTTATGTTTTGCAGTATTAATTAAAGCAATATTCCAAAAGTCCTTTTGTGCTTCAAGATCATTTAAATTAAATGTCTGATAGGAAGTGTTTAAATAAATTTTCCAAAAGCCTGAGAAGGATAATGAAGAGTAAACGAAAATAGTTATTAAAATAAAAATTTTTTTCATGGGCACCCTCCTTTTTGTTAATATATAAATATATAAAGTTTTTTATTTTTTTCAAGTTTTCGAAGGAAAATTACATCCTTGACCCTTTGTTTTTTTTTATTTAGAATAAAAGAAGGTGTATTGTTATGGAAAAAAGACAAAAAGTATTTTTGTGGAGCTTTTTTATTTCAATATTGTTTACAGTGATATTGGGAAGGCTTTTTTTCTTATATGCTTCTCAACTTAAAGTTGAAAAGGAAATTGAGAAAATCAATGAGCAGTTAGGGCTTTTCTCTGAGATGGGAAGAGTCTTTTTTATAAAAAATAAGGAAAATCTGTATTTTATAATTTTGAACTGTTTTCTGAGAGACAATAAGAAGCTATCGTATATTTTTATTGTGAGGGAGAAAAAAATTCAATTTAAAACACCTGCAAAAGTATCTTCGGACATATTGAAAATAGCAATGAAATGCGGAGGGAAGAATATATCTGGAAAAAAAACGGGTGATTTTTATTGTTTTTCAAGAAGAATTAATTCTGAATCATTTCTTGTCTTTTTATCAGTAAAAAGACAAATTGAAAAAGGAGTACGTTCTGTTAAATTTTTTTCTTTTTTAGCCGTAATCATCGTAGCTTTGATAGTTCTTATTATACACAATTTTGTTTTTAAATATGTTTCTAAAAATATGGACCAAAAGATAAAGGAAACAGAGGATAAATTTAAAAAACTTATTGAGAATAATCCTGCTGGGGTTCTTATTATTGAGGAGGGAAAGATTGTTTATGCTAACCCCACTGCCGTAAGGATGTTAGGAGCTAAATCAGAAAATGAAATTTTAGGGAAGCCTCCGGTTGAATTTGTTGAAGATAAGTACAGGGAAAAAAGCTTGAGAAGGTTGAAAGCTTTTGAAGGTGGAGCAAAAGAACTTCCTCCGGTTAAAGGGGAGTTAAAAAGACTTGATGGAAGTAGGCTGTGGATTGAGACAAGGAGTCTTCTTATTGAATATGACGGAAAAAAAGCGATTCAATCCATAATGTGGGATATTTCGGAGCTTAAAAGTGCGGAAGATGAGCTTCTAAAGACGAAAAAACATCTTGAAGATCTTTATAATTCGGCAAATATGATGATCTTCTCTCTTGATAAGAAGTACTGTTATTTAAGTTTCAATCAGTTATATAAAGAAATAGTTAAGCAAAATTGGGGAGTTGAAATAAAAAATGGAATGAACATACTAAAAATTATCAGTAACTATGAAGACAGAAAAAAAGCAAAGGAGAATTTTGATAGAGCTCTTTCAGGAGAATCTTTTATTAAGGTGGAAGAATTCAGTGGTAAAAATTTCAGAAGAAGATATTATGAGAATATTTATTCACCTCTTAAGGGTAATAGAGGAGAAATCGAAGGTCTTATTGTTTTTGTTAGGGATGTAACAGAGCGTATAAATATAGAAAGAGAGATAAGAAGGTTATCCCGTGTTGTTGAAACAAGTCAGCAAGGAATTGTTATTTTTGATCTTGATTTTAAGATTGTGTATGCTAACAAAAAAGCGTTGGAAATTGTAAACTGGAATCAAAACGAAGATATTTCGGGAAGGGAAGTTTTTGATTTTATATCAAAGGAGAATTTTTATTTTTTTTATGAAAGGATAATCCCTTTGTTAAGAAAGGGAAAGACCTGGAGAGGAGAAATTTCAATGTATGGGAAGGAAGGGGTTCTGATTCCTGCGGAAGTCCATGCTTCAGCTGTTGTAAGTGGCGAAGGTGAGATAGAAAATTTTGTTGTGATTTTTTCGGATATTTCGCAGAGAAAGCGAGCTGAAGTTGCATTGAAGGAAGCTTATGAATTTACCAAAACTATTTTTTCTTCCATACCGGCTGCTATTTTTTCAAAAGATAGGGAAGGTAGGTATCTTCTGGTGAATGAAGAGTTTGCCTCATATGCAGGAATGACTCCTGATGAAATGCGAGGGAAGACAGTTCAGGAGTGCTGGCCAGAGAATGTATCCTTAATTTACAAAGATAAAGATCTTGAATTGATAGAAGCGGATGGTGAGCAGATTTATGAGTACTATCTTCCCCATAAGGAAAGAGGAAAAGTGCCTGGTATTTTTCATAAAGCTTGTTTTCACGATGCGGAAGGAAAAGTAGCCGGCCTTGTGGGAGTCTTTATGGATTTGTCAGAGCTTAAAAAGACCCAAGCTGCTTTAAAGGAGAGCGAGGAAAGAAGCAGAGCAATTCTTGAAGCATTGCCGGACATAATTTTTACTCTTGATGAAGAAGGAAGATTCCTCTCGTATCATACTCCTTCGGAAAAGGTTTCATTGTTAGCCCAGGAGCATTTTATAGGGAAAAAGATAGAGGAAGTCCTATCAGATGAACTTGCGGGAAAAACTAAAAAAGCTATGAAAATTGTGAAAGATAGTGGGGAAACATATGTTTATGAATACAATCTTATATCTGAATATGAGACAAAATGGTTTGAAGCGAGGATGGTTAAAAAAGGGAAAAAAGAGTTTCTGGTGATAGTAAGGGATGTTACTGAAAATAAAAAACTTGAAAGGCGTCTTATTCAGGCTCAAAAGATGGAAACTGTTGGTACACTTGCGGGTGGAATTGCCCATGATTTTAATAATATTTTAACAATCATCAATGGTTATTGTGAGATTGGTTTGAGGAAGATCAAGGAAAGTAAAGGAGTGTTTAATGAAATAAGGGCTATCTATGATGCAAGCCAAAGAGCCATAAAGCTTGTTTCGCAGCTTCTTGCTTTTAGTAGAAAACAGCTTATAAGTCCTAAGGTTTTAAATCTTAATGAATTGATCTCAAATCTTTATTCAATGCTAAAAAGATTGATCTCGGAAGACATACATCTTGAACTTCATCTTAATAAGGAAAATTTAAAAATAAAGATGGACCCGTCTCAAATAGAGCAAATACTTGTGAATCTTGTGGTAAATGCAAAAGATGCTATTGAAGAAAAGGGAAAGGAGGTAAAAGAGAAAAAGATAACAATCGAAACGGGGAAGGTTTTTATTGATAGTGAATATGTAAGGGAACATCCTGGTAGTTGGGAGGGAGAGTTTGTAATGTTTTCGGTTAGTGATACAGGAATCGGTATGTCAAAGGAAGTGAGAGAAAAGGTCTTTGAACCATTCTTTACTACAAAGGAGGTAGGTAAGGGAACAGGGTTAGGACTTTCAACTGTTTATGGTATAGTTAAGCAAAACAATGGTTTTATCTATATATATTCAGAAGAAGGGGAGGGCACAAGTGTAAAAGTCTATTTCCCATTGACAAAAGGGAAGGATAAAGAAAAGCTTAAGGAAGAAGATGAAAAAGTAGTGGCAAAGGATGGTAAAGGGGAAGTTATTTTAATTGTAGAGGATAGCAGAGATGTTAGATCCTTTCTGAGGGATGCTCTTAAGACCCTTGGCTATAGAGTTATTGAAAGCGAGGATGGAAAAGAGGCTTTGAAAATTTTTAGGCAAAGGAAAGATGAAATAAACCTTGTAATTACAGATCTTATAATGCCTAAAATGAACGGGAAAGAATTGGCTGATAAAATAATTAAGATTAAGAAAGACATAAAAATAATTTATACTTCTGGTTATACTGAAAATCATATCGCTCACAGGGGTATAATTGACAAGGGGGTAACGCTTTTACAAAAACCTTATTCTCTTAACGAGCTTTCGGAAAAAATAAAAAAAGTTTTGGGGTAAGAATAGATTACCACTTTTCTCCTTTATGGTTCTCATAGTATTTTTCACTTTCTATATTCCCTGATTTTTCCATAGTTTGTAATTTTGTTTTTAAATAGGCTATATTCCTTAAAGATGAATTATGATGAATTGAATGGCCGGGCGTATGCCCTACAGAAAGAGCTCCTAATCCTGCTATTATTACTATCTTGTATTTTGCAGCTGTTTCCACAATTTTTTTTATATTCTCGGCAGGGGAAAGTACAGGAATAGCCGGGTATAGATAGCTTCCTTCTGCGTCAATCGGAATAATCCTGTCTTTCCCTTCAACCAGTGCTTTTATCCCTTGAATCATTCCAAATGGAGAATGGGAAAATATAGCAGCTTTGGAAGTTGTATAATTATATACTGCACTGTGAAGGTTTACAAAAAAATCTTCGGAAGTTTTTTTTCTCTTTATTCTTTTGATATCAAACTCAATATAATCGGGAGAGGACAGTCCTGGAGAATAAAGCATTTCATTTCCGTCTTCAACACTTAAGGATCCTGTATGAAAGGGGCTTAATTTAAGATAAAAGAAATCATGGGCTGTTCTTTTGAATTGTTTTAGTAACTCTTTATCCTCTGTTTCTCTCTTCCCTTTTGGTGTGGAATAATTCTGGATTTTGGGATATCGTAATTCCGGGATTTTATTAAAATCCATTTTTAGTAGGTTCAAATGAAGTAAGATTTCTGATGAATAATCTAATATATTTAGCTTAAAAAAAGCATCATAAACATTTTTTCCTCTTACAAAGGGGCCGTGAGTTTTAACAATCATTGCCGTTTTTTCTTTTAGAATTATTGGAATATTATCTTCCATTTCCTTTGAGCCAACAGGGTATTTAAATTCTACCACAGGAAAGTTTCCAAGATATCTTACCCCCAAAAAATCTATTGGTTTAACCTCATCTACTAAATATGATAAAAGAGTTGCTGGCAGTGAATGGGCATGAATTGCAGAGCCAGCGTATTTTAATATCTCTCTATGGGTTCCTGTTTCTGAGGATGCTTGAAATAGGCCGTACTCAGGTTCAAAAAGCCCGGGAAGAACTATATCCCTTTCTTCAAGGTGGCCTTTCATTGAGCCTGTTTTTGTTATAAAAAGGTTATTCCCTTCCCTCACGGATATATTTCCGCTATGGGTATTTTGAAGCCCAAGGTCCAACATCGCTCTTCCTATTTTAATCATCTCTGATTTTATATTTTTAATCTTTCGGATATCCATTTTTATCCCATCCTCTGATTTCATAGTATTTTTTTAGCATTTTTTCAAATTGGCTTTCTTTGTCAATCGCTCTTGGCTCTCCCGCTATCATGATTTTTTCATTAAACATTCTTTCGGGAAGAGTATCATCCTTTTTTGTGAACCCTGCTTTAATATTGAAATTTCTTTCAATATTTTGGATAATCTGAGCTTTGAATTTTAATTCTTCGGGGGTTGTTTCAATGCCTGTATATCCTGAATAGATTCTTGCGAGTTCATTTTCTCCGAATCCATAAAATGAAAATCTGCATATTCCAAGAGAGTCTGCAACACATCCGGAGTCCTGTTCATTTACAACATGACCTGCTGCGGTGTCTATTAAGAATCTGTTTACCTCTCTTGAGCCCCCGAAAAATCCCAGAGTTACGAGATACCCTCCTTTCAGATGACAGCCGCCTCTCGAGGAGGTGGCATATCCGAGGGCCTGGGTATATGATGCTCTTGGCTCATACCCCGGAAGCTCAAGCCCTTTGACAACCATAGCAAGCTCAGGAGCTCCGAATCTTTCCGAAAGTCTTTTTGCACCCTCTCCTATAAATTTTCCAAATCCTACATTGAGAGCAGTCATTTTTGCAAGTTTTTGTAAAATTCCCTTTTTACCAAACCTTAGATCAATTCCTTCTGTATCTTTTATTGTTAAATAGCCTTTTTCGAAAAGCTCCATGGCTAATCCTACGGTGTTTCCGAAAGAGATTGTATCCATCCCATAATCATTGCAAATATAATTGGCAAGCGCAATTTCCTCAAGCTCATAAATGTCAAGATTAGCTCCCATTAGAGCTGTTGTCTCATACTCGGGTCCTTCTCCCACTTTTTCCCCCACTTTTGTCTTTCTTGTACATGTTATTGTGCAATTAAAACATCCCCTTTTTGCGAGTAAAAATTTTTTTCTTAAAAGTTCACCACTGATTTTTTCTATATTTTCCGGTTTATGATAAACATCCTGAAAATTTTTATGGGGGAGCATATCATGATCATTTATTAATTTCAAAAGTCCGATTGTTCCCAATTGGGGCAGAGCTTTTGATGTAACAGGCATTGATTTTAAAAGTTTGTTAGATTGCTGAATTCCCGCTTCATATAACTCTTGTTTGGCCGGAAAGAATTTTTTTCGTCCGTCCACCACAATTGCTTTTAGTTTTTTTGAGCCCATCAGAGCTCCCGGTCCTCCCCTTGCAACAGCTCTGCTGTAATCATTCATTATAGCTGAAATTAAAACTTGATTTTCTCCTGCAGGACCTATTCCTAAAACCTTTACAGATTTGGTATATCTATTTCTTAAAGTGTCTGTTAGTTCAGGTAATGTTCTTTCCCAGAGATCTGCTGCTTTTACTATTTCGGCTTTGTCTTCAGAAATGTATAAATAAACGGGATTATCTGAGATCCCTCTTATTATCAAAGCATCATACCCTGTTTTTCTAAAATTGACTCCCCAAAAACCCCCCGAGTTGGAGCTTGTGATAGTACCGGTTAGAGGGGATTTGAAGGTGATTGAAAATCTTCCGCTTGTGGGTGTTCTTGTTCCTGTAAGTCCTCCCGCTGTTATAATTAAAGGGCTGTTTTCAGATAGAGGATTTTCGTTTGGAGAGAAGTATTTTGTTAGGAAAAATACTCCCAGACCTCTTCCCCCTATGTATTTTTTTATGATTTCATTATCTATTGTAAATTCTTTTATCTTTCCTGAACTTAAATCAACTTCCAGACCTTTTCCATTATAGCCATTTATCATCTCCTTTTTTATCAAAAAAAAACAAAAGCGTCAAACAGAATGGGCTATGAATGATTGGGTTAATACTCGTAGATCCTTGGAAATTGATTTTATAGGGAGGATATAGTATAATATGCG
>JAMOVU010000185.1 GCA_027067555.1 Candidatus Aminicenantota bacterium
TCACTTTGATTATTTCACTGCCCTCTATCTTATTCATATCCCTTTCCCAAACGCAAAAAAGGCATCTTCATTTCCCACGCAGCGGGTAAAAGATGCCTTAAAACCAAACTGGTAGGCGCGGGCGCTACCATTTTTATTTTATAAATCTTTAAAAACAAACTCATAAAAACTTTATTTTTTATATCGCAACATATACCACTTCAATTAAATTATAGCTGGATTGCGTCAGAGTTGATTCTGCTAGATCCAAATTTGATACAGATGAAACTTAATTGGTAATGCTACGTCTCAGCAATATTTTTTTAATCTTTTCTTTCACGGCCAGTTTAAATACCTTGATTGCCTTATTGGGTCAATAAGGATTTTTTCCATCTTTTCCCAAAACTACCGAATAAACCGCCTGGAGATTCACTCTTTAGGTATTACTTCTCTATCTCCAAAACCTTTTATCATTTATTTTTATATATTTATAAAACTAAAAGTAGTCAATTGATAATATCCCCGATTTATAGTGTAACTATGATTAAATCACTCTTTTCTATTTACTGTTCTTTCTGGTCTACATTTCTGCAAAAATTGCTAAACTAGCATGGCATTGAATCATAATGGTTCTGTAATAGGTCTGTCTTCCCATATAAGCTGCAATATTATGCCAATAAGTATTGACATTAAAAACTGCGTAAATAATACAGACCAAATATACCTTAATTTAAAATTAAAAAAGGCTGAGGTAACTTCAGCATAGTTATTAAAAGAAAAAAGCTTCCCATCATATTGTGCATAGGCAGCCTTTTCCTTATCTTTCGTTGTTTTAATATTGTTTTTGGCCATATTAATTGCTTTTCCAGCATTTTTTCTGGCAGTATCTATATCTTTTAATATAGATATACCGTTTGCTTCAGATTCGTTAGTAAGCATCTCTAAAAAACCTGAATTTTCAATAATTGTTCTTGCCTTAAACTGAATAACATAATGGCCTTGAACAAGAGATATAACCATTGCAAACAATAGGAGCCAAAATGCCCTTTTAGCAACTTGCCAATCAGTTGTCAGAATAAGTTTGTTGCGGATATCAGTGAAGATATAAAGAAACAATAAAAAGAAAAGTAAGATATCCAATAAAATTAGCTTTGGCCCAGAGGCAATTAAGGCAGACTTCCAAGACTCCTCTCCGCCCCAAAAGGCTGCCCATCCAATAAGAATGCCTAAAAAAAGCCTTGGAAGAACAAGTTTAAAAAGATTTATTTTATGTTTCCAATAATACCATATCCACGCTCCAGCCATAAAAATGGGCATGCCTAAAGTATAAGTTCCTGCTATTGTTTTGCTGGATTCTGAAATTCCAAATAAGTAATCACTGAATGGGGTAATGGCAAAAAGGAAAAATAGAAATAAAGTTAACGGTCTTGGCATCAATACATCAAATGCATTAAATATAAGATAACGTCTTAAAAAAAAGGTTGAAGCTTGATTCCTTAGAGGAATATCCTGCTTGGTGAACAGTTCTGTTCTTTTAAAGAGATTATTGTGTAAGCGGAGGCGAGAGTTAAAAAGCACATTTTTAACTTCATCTTCAGGAGACAAAAAAACCGAATCTCTAGAGATAAAAATTTCTCTATACTCTTCTGAAAAGCATACATTAAGCCACGCCTTTTCAACACTTCTATATTCTTTGGGAGTATCTGGCCTGTAACTTTTTGTGCAATATTTTTTTACAAGCCTTAACTCATCATAGAATTTGCACTTGTTAAGAAGCGCAAAAATTAACTTATTATTTTGTAAAATCGGCTGAAGAGACAGAAAATTTTCGTCCTCAAAGGTAGATGCAAATTCAAATTCATATAAAAAATCTAGAAATAATTTACGAAAATTTATATATTCTGTCTTTATAACAGCCTTTTCATCGTCAATTTCCCACCTTTCTTCATGTTTATTCTCAATATAATAATGATCTTCAATATCTAAAAAAGTAAATAGAAGCTCTTTACCCGCTTTTTGGATACTAATTTGGAGATTGTTATCATAAGGAGAGCCTTCTTTAAGATTCTGATGTCGTATAAATTTGTCTTTCTTAATGCTATCTTTTTCTATACTAAACCCATATAAAATAGAAAAAAAACTTATGTAAATTAGAGATTTTTCAACTAAGAATGAGCGCTGGGTTGCCTCTTTATCCTTTTCTTTTTTTGGCTTCCACAGTGGCATTTTCCAATAGGATTCTATTTTTTTTGCAAGCTGCTTTTGATTTAGCTCCCCTTCGGCTACAGGAAGTGAAAATATTTTATAAGTCTTACCAAAAGGATTTAAATATGAAAAAGAGAGTTCATGCCTGCCAAAATGCAGCACAATAGGATGATAAGGCTGATCTTTGTCATTACTAGCTAAATAACCTTTATATTCGTAAAAAACCTTTTTTTTAAGGTCAGGATCGCTTTCAAATCTCTTTTTTTTGAAAAAATATTGACTGCCTATCATGAAAATTAGACCTTAACTTTTATTTCAAAGGCGTGGGCATGTTTTGACCAGACATCTACTTCTTTGATTATTGTCTCTTCAGTTCGATTTTTGGGAGCATACTTACAAACTGCAATGTTATATTTCCCTTTTTTCCATAAAATTATCTTTTGTTGTATTGGGAGTTCATTAAAGGAATAATTGAAATTGCGTCCGTCTATTAACAGCCTTATAAATTGTTCTTTTGTATTCGAGCCTGTCTCTTGATCATTTTTTTGGGGTATTATAGTAATGAGAAGGCTAGGGAATAAAAAGTAACTCAATAGGGATATCGCAAATAGACTTAAAAGAAATATAGCTACTAATTGACAACAAGATTGATCCAAGAACAAGCCGATTGCTAAGCTTAGCACTGCTCCTACACTACCCAAAAAAATAACTGGCTGTTTACTTAAAAAAAAATTTTTGATCAATGAAGGCAGATTGTTTTTATAGATCTTGCTTAATAAATAACCCATTAAGATCAAAACGATAATTAAAACGGAAATAAAAATTGCAGCACAATGGAGCCAAGTTTTTTTATAGCAAACAAGGAGTACAAAAAATATTAATAGAAAAGCAATTAATATGGTGATATAAAGAAAATTGTTATTCATAAATTTAGTATATTTTACTCCTTCTGTTGATTTCATTAAGGATGTAAGAACAATTAAACCTTTTATCTGAATCTAAAGATCTTAACCTAGAGTTAATCGCCTCTACTTGATGCTGCAAAGTACGCCAGTCTGCTTCTGGTAGCCAGTGAAAATATTCTATTAATATATCTAACAATTCGATTATATTTTTATAATCTTTTGCTTCATTTTCATCAAAAGAGTAGCAAATTGAATACATAGAATCGTATTCAGTCAGATATTTTTTTATATAAGTCCGCATATTATGCAGACAGGAACCATTTTTATGCGCACACTTTGGCTCATTTTCTGCGTTACAACAAGAAGTTCTTAGAATATTATCTTCAATCTCGTTTTTATAATGATCGAAACTCTTCAACCTTGCCTGAATAAAAGTTAAGAGCTTATAGATGAAAATGATTTGTCTCTTTTTATTGGAAGGATCATCTCCACTGTTTACTACAGCCAATTCATAGTATTCAGCCAAAAGCCCACTTTGTGAATATTTGGTAACTGCATCATAAACAGCCGAGGTTATGAAATACCAAGTAGTTGAATAATTACCTTTTTCTTTTTTTAATTTGCATATATCTTTTATAAAGTCAAAGGCTAGATATGTATCCTCATAATTCAAGAAGAAATCTAGCAGAATGAAGTGGGATGATTTTATTCGAAGACAAATTAGATCCTGATAGGTTTTTATTTCATTATCTTCTTGTTTTTTTTCTTCATCCAGGAAATTTTTATAATACTCCACTGCCTTGTCTTTTAGTTCTTTGTTCTTTCTGAATTTTTCGAAATCAAATTTTTCGAAATCAGGATTGAAACCACTGACAGCGTTTTCAGCGCTAACCCCACCTATCATTTGAATATCAAAAAGATGATCAATGCCAAATTCTTTAAACAGATCGAAAATTGTATCCTTACCTTCTCTTCTAAACTTATCTGTCTTATTATCAATCAAAAGAAGTTTTATTTTGCGCGTATCTTTTGAGGTTGAGTTTTTTCTCAGTGCGTCTTCTATACATTTTTTGGCATCAAACAGCTCTTGGAGTGGAAAAGGAAGGGGAGAACGGAAAAGTTGTAATGGTATTCTATGTCCATCAGTTTTAGCAGTTTGTGTCGTGAATCCGTTATAGCTATTATATGCTTTATTAGCTTCTTTTAAAAAATTTAAAAAAGATTTTTGGTCATTTGGTTCTTTTAAAAAGTCTTTTTCTGTTATTACAATTTGATCATCGTTATTACTACAAGGAAAACTTCTGTAGTATTCGACAAAAGTTTCATAAAATTTTTGGAGATAATATTTTTGGAGAAGTTTACCATTAGTCTGTAGTGGTGAATTAATTATTTTGTAAAGAGATTTCAACGCATTTTCATCACTTAGGTTTACGATATTAATATATCTTAAAAACTCTCTATTTTTGTCTAACTTGTATTTTAATTCTGCAAGAAAAACCGATTTTCGCATGTCCCCAAAGTCTGGATTTTTAATTATATCTTTTGCATGACTGAACATATCCTTATGGGGCTCGAAAAAATGGGGAATCTCTTGAGAGTTGGTAACAAGAAAAACCGGGTAAAAATCATAGTTGCCGTTTAACCTAAGAAATTTAACCCGTTTCAGACCTTGAGGCTCTGTATTTTCAAAAAGAGGTGTTAATAGAATGTTATATATAAAATCTCCAGTGGAAAGATCGGTCGCAATATCAATATCAATTTTATGACAATATTTGAAATACCTTTTAAGAGACTTGCCTATAAA
>JAMOVU010000186.1 GCA_027067555.1 Candidatus Aminicenantota bacterium
AAATATATATAGGTTTTTATCTGTTATCACAAAAGCACCTATCAGTGTTTTGTTGCTATATCCGTATTTTATTTGATAATTTATACCTTCTTCAGAGTAAATGACATATTCTCCGCTAAAATATTCATTCGGTGGGAGCTTTCCTCCCAATGAGAGAATAAAGTTTATTAAAAGAAAAATTAAGATAGTAAAAACACCCACAAAAACAACCATCCCTTTTGATGATTGACATAAAAGATAAAAGGATTGGATGCAGAGAGAAGATAACTCCTTTTTAAACTCCTCTTTTGTTAATGCTCTTTTTAGATTTTTGTCCGAAGATTCTATGGATAAAAGAATCTTATCAAAAACTTTTTTATATATGTCAACTGTTGATGATGTGTTAAAATCAAGCCAATAAAGATTATTCCCTACTATGAAAAAGTATGTATAAATTATTCTCTTTCCTTTTTTTCTTATGGCATAAACCCCATTATTAAAAAGAGGAATCTCCTTTATAAACATTAGTCTTTTCCCCAAAATAAGTTTTCTGCCTGAGTTGGGGAACTCCTCTATCCTGAAATATTTGGCTGCTATGTATTTAAAGTTGAGTTTTTTCCCGCTTGCTTTGGAAAATCTGAAAACACCGATTCCTCTCCAGTAGTATCTTTTTACGATCCAGCCTTTGTCAATATAGACCTTTTCATCTTTCGGGCTATGCAATAGGGGGAGTTCAAAACTAAGCTTATCAATTGATACTCTTTTGGTATTGTAGTTTTTCAAAGCAGATCTTTGGGTTTTACTGACTATTTCCATGGTTGCATATGTGATACCAATGATAAGTATTAATGTAATAATAAAGATTTTTTTATAATACTTCATATTGTTATTATAGTAGTCTCCTTTTATTCTTGCAAATAAAACTGAATTTTAACAGGATGAAATTGACTGAAAATACTTTTTAAGTTAAAATAATATCACATTGAGAGAGGAAAAAATGGAAAAAATACCGTACGAAGAAATCCCATTAATTGAAGAAGAAATAAAGATTTACAAGGTTGGGGATGAAATCTTAAGGGAAGAGGCCGAAGAAGTTAAAAATATTGATGGAGAGTTGGTGGATTTTGTAAAAAAGATGTTTTACACTATGTACAATAATAGAGGGATAGGCCTTGCTGCAACTCAGGTGGGTTTGAAAAAAAAGTTTTTTATAGCTGACTTAACCTTAAATCAAGAGCCCGGAAAAAAATTGGTTATACTTAATCCTGTTATAGTTGAATCAGAGGGAGAAGAGATAGGAGAGGAGGGCTGTTTGAGTGTTCCCGGTGTTACTGAGAATGTTAAAAGAAAGGAGAGAGTTCTTTTAAGAGGGATTTCTCTTGATGAAAAGGAGATTGAGATAGAAGCAAGCGGACTTTTGGCAAGAGTTTTTCAGCATGAAATAGATCACCTTAAAGGAAAGCTTTTTATTGATTATTTATCCCCTATTAAAAAGGCTCTTATTATAAAAAGATTAAAAAAACAGAGAAAGCAGGAAGGATGGTAAAAAGAATAGCTTTTTGGGGAAGCTCTGAAGATTCCCTTCCTGCCCTTGAATCACTTTTTGAAAAGTTTGAAGTTCCTCTGGTGATTACTTCTCCCGATAGACCTAAGGGGAGAGGTAAAAAAATATTACCTTCTGTTGTTAAAGAAAGGGCTCTTGAGCTCGGAATAAAAGAGGTACTAACCCCCGAAAGACTAAACTCTGATTTCAGGAAAATTTATTTTTCAAGAGAAATAGATGTGGCAGTGGTTGTTTCTTATGGCAAGATTATTCCGGAATCGATTTTAGATTTCCCTGAATATAAAACTCTTAATATTCATTTTTCCTTACTTCCCAGGTGGAGAGGAGCTTCTCCTGTGGAGAGGGCAATTTTGAATGGAGATGATGAGATTGGAATCTCAATAATAAGACTTGTTAAAAAATTGGATGCAGGACCTATATATTCAAGAATCTCAATTCCCCTTGATAAAAGTAAATTTGCTTATGAATTAAGAGATGAGCTGGCGAATTTAGGGGCTAAAGAAATAGTAAGAGTCCTGGAAAATATAGATAATATAGAGCCTCAGGAACAAAATGAAGATGATGCTTCTTATGCTCCCAAAATTACAAAAGAGGAGGGAGCTTTGAAGTGGAGTTTTCCAGCTTTAAAGATATATAGGATGGTAAAGGCATTTACCCCTTGGCCCACTGTTTATACTTTTTATAAGGGTAAGAGACTTATTTTAACTGATGTTGATATTTTCGAAGAAAGAGAAGGGAGGATAGGAGAAATTTTTGAAATCACAAAAGAAGGGATAGGAGTGATATGTGGGCAAAACACATCTATAATTTTAAAACAGGTAAAGCCTGAAGGTAAGAAAAATATGAGTGCTTATGATTTTTCCAATGGAGCAAGGTTGAAAGTAGGGGATTGTCTGATTTAATAATTTATTTGCCTTTTTTGGTGAAATAAAAATCGCAGCCCACTTTTCCCCAATCAAATTTTAGCCATAAGGATTCATCTAAAAAGTTAAAGCTAAAGTTCTTAACATCCTTCTTTTTGGAAATAAAATTTATTATCTCCATTATTTTGTTCTCCACGTCAATACTTTTATACTCATCTGGAATTGCAAAATCAAATCTCTTCTCAGGAAAAAATTCTGAGATAAGTTTTTCTATATGATCCGGATTTCCCAAGAAAAATGTTATTTTGTACTCTGGCAAAAGTTCATTGAAAAATGATATTAATAATCTCAGATCCGTTGGATCCGAAATTACAATATTTATGAATTTGTCCTTATGGTTTACAATCAAAGGGAAAATATTAAATTCAAAAATTACTTCTTTTGGTATTATTTTATCAGGAATATTTACCTCTTTTAGATTTTCCACATTAATAAATGATAGTCCGTACTGTTTGGAGAGGGCGGAGAGAAGCTCCTGCTCATTTATATATCCATTTTTGAGTAATATGTAACCGATTTTTTTACCTGTTTGACTTTGCTCTTTCAAGGCGATCTGAAGCTGCATTGGGGTTATAACCCCTTTATCAAGCAAAACCATTCCCAATTTCATCCTGCTCTCTGAGATGTATTCTCTTGAATGGTGCTTATTTATTGTTTCATCAATCAACCATTCTTTGAAACACTCTTCGGAGCAGAACCAGTTTCCATTCTTTTCTATACCTTTTAAAGATGGGGAAAAGATGGTCTTAATAAAATTTGGTTTTTCTTTTCCACATTTTTTATTGGCACATTTGGTCATAATATAATTAAGTTAGACTAAAAAAGCATAATTGTCAAATTTTTTTTGAGAGTTTCATAAGGCGCTCTACTTTTCTATCCCAATATTTAAGGAATGAGACTATTTTGACAGGTTTTAGCCTTTTGTATATAATTTTCTTGAAAAAAGGATAGGTTAGAAGGAGGAAAATATGAAGCTTACAATGGTAATTCCCACATATTGGGGAAGAGAGAAAGATATAGGTTGGCAACCGGGAGATGCTGTTTATGATCATCCGACTCCTCTGGATGAGGAAGGTACTCTTGTAAGGGCAATAGAAAGTCTTAATATCTTAAATGATAAAGAATTCGAACTTGTGATTATAGCAGCTGCAACTTCTCAGGATATTGAGGAGACAGTTGAAAATAAAGTTAAAGAACTTGTAAAAAAGGCAAAGAGTCCTGTAAAAACCTATGTTTTTACTCATTCTGATCTTGAAAAAGTAAAAAATAAGCTTCCGGAGAGTGAGCTTTCATATCTTTTGCAATTAAGAGGTTATTCAAATATCCGAAATCTATGCCTCTTTTTACCCCATATTCTGAGCTCGGATGTGGCTCTTCTTATTGATGATGATGAGGTTTTTGAGGATCCGTTTTTTATTGAAAAGGCCAAGGAGTTTATCGGGAAGGAGTACAAAGGTGAAAAAATTTTGGCTGTTGCAGGTTATTATCTTCAGGAAGATAATGAATATTTACTTTCAAAAGAGTTTAAACCTTATATGTTTTACTGGAATAAATTTGAAAGTATGAATGAAGGATTTAGAAAAATAATTGGGGAGGAGCCGAGACTTAAAAAAACTCCCTTTGTATTCGGAGGGAATATGGTGATTCATAGGGAACTTTTTATGAAAGTCCCCTTTGATCCAGATGTTACCAGGGGTGAGGACATTGATTATCTTATGAATGCAAAAATGTTCGGATATGAATTTTACCTTGATAATAAACTTGCAATTAAACATCTTCCCCCTCCGAAACCCCATCCGACATGGAGAAGGGTGAGGGAGGATATTCTAAGGTTTGTTTATGAGAGAGAAAAGATTAGAAAGCAAAAAGAGGTAGAAGGAATGGTTAAAATAAAACCAGAGGATTTTGACCCATATCCAGGAGTATTTTTAAAGAATGATTTGGAGGATAAAATTGCAAAAGCAAGTGAATTACTTGCCCTTGAATATTTGGCAGAGGGGAATCCGGAAGATGCAAAGGAAACTCTAAACAATATAAAGATAATAAAAGAAAGTGCCATTCCCAGAAAAGATCCTTTTGAGAATCTTTTAAAAATTCAAAAGGATTGGGAAAAATTAATGAAAATTACGGATGATATGGAAGTAAAAAAAAGCTTGATTGAGGAATTTTTGAGAGAATAGTTTGTATCAATATCAGAAAACCAAAACTTATCTTGCACAAGTTCCTGAGGATATTAAAGAACTTGCGGAAGAAGAGCTAAAATCTCTCGGGGCAAAGGAGACAAAACTTACATACAGGGGAATATATTTTAAAGCTGATAAAGAAACACTTTATAGAATAAATTATAATGCACGGTTAATAATTAGGGTCCTGGCTCCTTTGATTAGTTTTGATTGTCATTCTGACAGATATCTTTATAAAACAGCATTTAATAATATACGGTGGGAAGATTTTCTTAAAAAAGATAGTTCCTTTTTTATAATAGCTAATGTTAGCAATAGTAAAATAAAGCATTCAAGGTATGCAGCCCAGAGATTAAAGGATGCAATAGCGGATTATTTTAATAAAAAATTCGGAAAAAGACCTTCTGTGAAAAAGGAAAATTCTGACATTATTTTAAATCTTTTTATTAGAAATAATAGGGCTATAATTAGTGTTGATACATCAGGAGGCTCTTTGCACAAAAGGGGATACAGAGTTGAAAGTGTCGAAGCCCCCATGTCAGAGGTCCTTGCAGCTGCAATTATTAAACTTTCCGGATGGAGGGGAGAGGTCCCCCTTTATGACCCCTTTTGTGGCTCGGGTACCATCCTTTGTGAAGCTTATATGGTGATTACCAATACACCGGCTGCTTTCTTAAGAGAGAAGTTTGGGTTTGAATTATTACCTGATTATGATTTTAACCTTTGGCAAAAGGTGAAGTCTGAGAGTAATAAAAAAATTGTGGAGGTAGAAAAGGGGATTATCGCCGGAAGTGATATTTCTGAGAGTGCTGTAAATGCTGCAAAAAAGAATTGTTCTCTTATTGATGAAAATGGAAGGATAAAAATTGAAAAAAAAGATTTCAGGGATATTAAGTTTGAGAAAAAGAAGATTATTATAACAAACCCTCCTTATGGTATAAGACTTAAAACTGAAACTCCGATTGAAAACTTGTACAAAGAAATAGGGGATTTTTTTAAAAGGGAGCTTAAAGGTTCTGCTGCATTTGTGTACTTTGGTAACAGAGGGCTTATAAAAAAAATCGGGCTAAAGCCTTCTTTTAAGAAAATCCTGTACAATGGAGGGCTTGAGGGAAGATTGGTAAAATATGATATTTTTTAGATAGAATAAAAAGGGAGAGAAAGGGGCTCTTTTTTTAAAAAAGTAGAGAAAAAAGCTTGACATTTGCTTTAAAAAGCTTTATATTTAGGAACTGGGAAAAATTGGGAAAATTTGGGAGAAAACGGGAGAGAGATGCTTTTAGGTAGTGCTTTAGTTAAGATTGATGGGACAGGAAGGATAAAAATTCCTGGCGACTTTTCAAAATACATAATTTCTGCATATGGAAATGAGCTATACATAACATCTGAAAAGGGGGATAATGTTTTAATCTATCCTCTCCCTGTTTGGAAAGAGTGGCTTAAGAAAATTAAGGGCTCTTCAAAGAATTACCCTATAACAAGAAAATATTTGAATATCACAGGCTATTATGGAAAGATTTCTTCAATAGATAAGAAAGAAAGAATTTTGATTCAGCCTATTTTAAGGGAAAAGGCAAAGCTTGAAGGGGAGCTTGTTTTAATAGGGAATCTTGATCACCTCGTTCTCTGGAATAAAGAGATTTTTGAGAAGAACAATATTGAAAAGCCTCTAAGTGATGAGGAACTAACATTTCTTTCCAGAGGTGAGGGTTAATTGCATATTCCGGTTTTGGAGAGTGAAGTGATGGAGCTGTTGGCCGTAGAAAAAGGAAAATATTTTTTTGATGGAACACTCGGGTTAGGGGGGCATACTAAAGCAATCTTAACAAGAAACAGAGAAGCTTTTGTTTATGCAGTGGATAAGGATGAGCTTTCCATTGAAAAGGCTCTCAAGAATTTGAATAAATTTAAAAATAGGATAAAAGTAATAAAAGCAAATTTTAAAGAAATCTTTAATCTTTCTCTCCCGTTAAAAAAAATAGATGGGTTTATATTTGATTTAGGGGTTTCCTCTTTCCAGTTGGATAATCCTGATTTGGGCTTTTCTTATTCAAAGGATTCTCCTCTTGATATGAGAATGGACAAAAGCCAGCAATTAACAGCAGAGATTGTGGTGAATGATTATTCTTTTTCAGAACTTGTAAGAGTTTTTAAAGATTATGGTGAATTTAAAAGACCTGAAAAATTGGTAAAGGAAATTTTATTGGCAAGAAAAAGGGGAAGAATTAAGACAAGTAAGGAATTAAAGGAGGTGATAAGAACAATTTACAAAAGAAGAAGAACAATGGATCCCCTTGCTCGGGTGTTTCAGGCGATCAGGATTGAGGTTAACAGAGAGCTTGAAGGTCTCGGGGATTTTCTTTACAAACTTGCATTTGAGGTTAAAGAGAAAAGCAGGATTGCTGTTATATCTTTTCATTCTCTTGAAGATAGAATAGTGAAGAGAAGTTTTAAAAGAGCTGCCCAGGATGGATTTTTTAAAATTCTTACTAAAAAACCGATTGTTCCAGCTGAAAGTGAAATTAAACAAAATCCACGCTCAAGATCTGCAAAACTGAGAGTGGGTGAAAGATTATGAAAAAGGATAAAGGGAAAAAAAGCGAGAATTCTTTTTTTACTTATATAGTAATTATAATTTTTTTTACTGTCTCTCTTATGTTCTATCTCTGGCATCATATTGATGTGATAAGAGCAGGATATAAGATTGAAGAAATAAAAAAGGAGAAAAAAGCTCTTCAAGAGGAAATTCGTCAGCTAAAAATCAGAAGAAGTGAGCTTATGAGATTGGATAGGGTTGATGAAATAGCTAAAACTAAGCTTGGACTTGTAAAAGTTAGAGAAAATGAAATTATTGTGGTGAAAAATGATAAAAACTAATTCCTCTCAGGTTGATAAGAACAGATTGATTGTCTTGAGTGTTTTTATTTTTTTATGGTTTTTTATTGTTATGGGTAGGCTTTTTTATGTACAGGTTTTAAATGCTGAAAAATTCAAAAAAATAAAAACAAGGCAAAATGAAAGAATTATTAAAATTTCGCCTGAGAGGGGATATATTTATGATAGATATGGAAAAGTTCTTGCTTTAACTGCACAGAGCTACTCCATTTACCTGGAAAATAGAGATAAAAAAGAGTCCGTAAATGAGATAAAAAGAATTAGCAGAAAGGTTTATTTCCCTCCCGATACCTACAAAAAGATACTGAAAAGAATTAAAGATGGGCGAAGATTCATCTGGGTTCTAAGAAAAATAGATGAAGAGGAAAAGGAAAAGATATTTAGCCTGGAACTTAAAAATGTCCATGCAATAAAAGATAAAAAAAGGCATTATCCCAACATGAGAATCGGTTGTCATATCTTGGGGACAGTTAATGTTGACAATCAGGGACTTGAAGGAGTTGAAAGGGCTTTTGATTCGTATTTAAAGGGGAAACAGGGAGAAGCAATAATAAAACAGGATGCGAGAAGAAAAGTTTATGAAGCAAGAATAATTAAAAAGCCTGAAAAGGGGGAATCACTAGTCCTTACGATTGATCTTGTGCTCCAATACATAGCACAGAGAGAGATAAAAAGGGCAGTTAAGGAGAATAAAGCGATAAATGGAACTATAATAATAATGAATCCCAGAACCGGCGAGATTCTTGCGATGGCATCCTACCCTGATTATAATCCTAACAATCTTAAAACTTTGGTTAAGGATAGAAGAAAGAATCTCGCGATAGAATTGAACTATGAGCCGGGCTCTATATTTAAAGTTATAACAGCATCTTCGGTTCTTGAAAAAGCAAGAATCGATCTTTTAAAACCTATTTATTGTGAGGACGGAAGATTTAAGTATAGGGGAGAAGTTTTTACAGATCACACAAAGTACACATATCTTTCTCCAAAAGAGATAATAGCACACTCTTCGAATATAGGTACCATTAAAATGGCTCTTCTTTTAAAAGCAAGAGATATTTACAGATATGAAAGGAGTTTTGGCATAGGAAGAAAAACCGGAATTGAACTTCCGGGAGAATCTCCTGGAATATTAATTCCTCCTAAAAGGTGGAGCGGAGTTACTCAGGCTTCCATGGCAATAGGCTATGGTCTTCTTACTACTCCTCTTCAGATGTTAACTGCCCTTAATGTAATAGCAAATGATGGTTATCTGGTGCCTCCTACGATTGTGAAAAAAGGTCCGGAAATTAAAGAGAGAAAAGTTAGAAAAGTTATCTCTTTGAAAACAGCAAGAATTATGAAAAAATTTTTAAAAGCAGTGGTCGAATATGGAACAGGTAGGAATGCGGGTATAGATGGTTTTTATGTGGCGGGAAAAACTGGGACAGCGAGAAAAGCAATTAACGGGCGCTATTCCACAAAGCACTATTTCAGCTCTTTTATGGGCTTTGTTCCGGTAAAAAAGCCAATTTTATCCATTATTGTTGTTATAAATGATCCTCAAAATGGAAAATATTATGGAGGAGAGGTTGCAGCACCCGTGTTTAAAATTGTTGCAGAGGAAAGTTTAAGACATTTAGGGATTTTTCCCTCTTATCTGGAGAAAAAGAAGATAATTTTTGCAAAAGCTGAAAGCATAGGAGAAAAAAAGGGTAATGAAACTATTAAAATTAATTGAAGGTATTAATAATCTCAGAGTCATAAACCCTGAGAATCCCGAGGTAATGGGTTTTACCGATATCTCCACAGAAGTTAAAGAGGGTTTCCTTTTTGGAGCATTTAAAGGTTTGAAAACCGATGGAATTAAGTATGTGGAAGATGCTTTAAAAAGGGGGGCTTCTGCAATTTTAACCCATAAAGAAATAGAAACAAAGAGTGTCCCTATTTTAACTAGTGATAGTGAAAGGGAAGTTTTTGGAAAATTGGTGAAAAAGTTTTATGAAGACATAGATGAGGAGATGAACATTATTGGTATTACGGGAACTAATGGAAAAACATCTGTCTCTTATATTCTTGAAGCTGCTTTGCTTAAACTTTCTGTGGATGTTGGAGTTATTGGTACTGTTAATTATAGATGGAAAAATAAAAAGCAAAAAGCTAAGCTTACGACTCCCCAGATTCATACGATTTTTGAGTTTATGCAAAAGATGTATAAAGAGGGGGTAAAAAATCTTATTATTGAAGTTTCCTCTCACGCTATAGATACAAAGAGAGTGTGCTCAATTTCTTTTGATTATGCGGTTTTTACAAACCTTTCGGGTGATCATCTTGATTACCATAAAACAATGGAAGAGTATTTTTCTGTTAAGAGTAGATTTATAAAAAAAGTTGCAAGGGAAGGTAAAAGGGTTTTTATAAATGGAGATGATTCTTTCGGGAAAAAATTGTTAAAAGATTTGGGCTCATCCGCGATTTCTTTCGGGTTTTCTGATTCCAATGAGATTAAGGTTATTGAATATAGGTTAAAAAGAGATGAAACTTTTTTTACTGTGGATTTTTCAGGGGAAAAAATCCGAATAAAGACAAATTTAATCGGAAAAACAAATATTTACAATATCCTTCCTGTAATAGGAATTTTGAAGGATATGGGGTTTTCAAATTCTGAAGTTGAAGATTCTATTCATTTATCGAATATTAAAATTCCCGGAAGATTGGATCTGGTTGAGAATCCCTTTACAAATGTATATATTGATTACTCCCATTCCGATGATTCACTGAAAAAAGCGATTTTAACTTTAAAGGAATTGGGTTTTGAGAGAGTGATAACAGTCTTTGGTGCTGGTGGTGATAGGGATAAAAGTAAGAGGCCGAGAATGGGTAAGGTTGCAACTGAGCTTTCTGATATTTCCATTATTACTTCGGATAATCCGAGAAGTGAAGATCCTGAGAAAATAATAGAAGATATTTTGAAAGGCGCTGTGGGTTCAAATTATATGGTTATTGTTGAAAGAGAGGAGGCAATAAAAAAGGCCATTGAAATTGCTGGAAAAAATGATGCTGTGCTTATTGCAGGGAAAGGGCATGAAGATTATCAGATATTAAAGGATAGGGTAATTCACTTTTCAGATTTTGAAGTTGCCAAAAGGGCCCTTGAGGAGGTTAAAGGAAAATGGTAAGGATAGGGGTTGATTTTCTAAGAGATATTGAAGGATTAAAAAGGATTATTGGAAAGGGTGATAATGAATTTTCAAGCTTTGCCTATGATTCTCGTTTGATAAAAGGAGGAGAGCTTTTTTTTGCTTTTGAAACTGAAAAAAATGATGGAAATAACTTTGTAGCTTCCGCATTGAAAAACGGAGCAAAGGGGTATGTTGGTCAGATTGAGAATATTGATTTGAATGGAAATCAAACAGCTATAATTGTAGAGAATACTTTTGAATTTTTGTATAAAATTGCGAAGAAAATTTTAGATAACTCCTCAGCAAAGGTTATTGCATTAACGGGTAGCGCTGGAAAGACTACTACAAAGGAGTTTTTAGCCTCTCTTTTTAGCCATTATTATAAAACATACAAAACACCAAAGAATTTTAACAGTGATATCGGAGTTCCACTTGGTATTTTAGAAGCTTTTGAAAAGGACACTGAGATTGCTATCTTTGAGCTTGGAGCAAATAGATTCGGTGAAATAAAGAAAAATTCTCTATTGGTAAGACCAGATGTGGCAGCTATTCTTAATGTACTAAGAACTCATCTTGAGAAATTGGGAAGTGTGGAAGGTGTTGTTAGAGCTAAAAAGGAGATATTTTCGGGGTTGAAAGAAAATGGAAAAATTTTACTTAATTATGATAATGGATATACGAGAGAGATAGGAAAAGATTTTAATAATCCTATGTATTTTGGATTCTCTGAAAAAGCGGATTTTAGATTCACTGTTTTAAACAGAGATCTTTTGAATGGATCTTCGATAAAGTTTGAATCAGACGGAGAATCTGAAGTTTTTAAAGTAAATTTGTTTCTTAAAACACATATTGAAAATTTTGCTGCTGCGGTTTCTTTGGCAAGAGCAGCGGACCTTGAACTTTCGAAAATAAAAGAAGTTTGCTCTTCATTAAAACCTTATACGCATAGAGGTAGAATAATAAGAAAAGGTGAAGCCTTAATTCTTGATGATAGCTATAATTCAAACCCGGAAGCATTAAGGCTCGTGATAAATGATTTTAGTACTTTACAGGGTAAAAAAGTTGCTGTTATCGGAGAAATTCTGGAATTGGGGGATAAGAGTGAGTTAATACATAAAGAACTCGCTGAGTTTTTTAAAGGGATAAAAGGAGGAATAGATATAATTTATTTTATCAAAGGTAATATGATTTACCCTTACGAAATATTAAAAAAAGATGAATACTGGAAAGAGAGAGTATTTTTCTATGATTCTTATAAAGAATTTAAAGAAAGGTTTTTTTCTATTTTAAAGGAAAAAGTTTCTGTTTTGGTAAAGGGTTCTCATGGAACAAATCTTTATAAATTAGTGGAAGAGGTAGAGGATGGAATTAAGGAATAAAGTAATTGGTATAATAGGTTATTCAAGAACAGGTAGAGCTACTGCGGAGTTTGTAAAATCTCGTGGAGGGAAGGTGAAAATTTCAGAGCTTTCCGGTTCCGAGGAATTAAGAAAAGAGCTTGAGGCAAAAGAATTTGATTTTGAGCTTGGGAAAAACAGTTTTGAATTTTTAAAAGATTGTGATTTTATTATAATTTCTCCGGGAGTACCTTCCGAAACTCCTTTTGTGCTTGAACTTGAAAATAAAGGTAAAAGAGTAATTTCTGAGATAGAATTTGCCTCAAAATTTATTAAGGGTAAAATTATAGGAATAACGGGTTCTAATGGAAAGTCAACTGTTACTTCAATGATTTATCATATTTTGAAAGAAGCAGGAGAAAAGGTTACAATAGCGGGAAACATAGGTGTTCCCTTGATTAATTTTGTAGAGGAAAAATCAGATTATTTTGTTGTTGAGCTTTCAAGCTTTCAGCTTGAGAAGATTGTTGATTTTAAGCCTTTTATTTCTGTTTTACTAAACATTACTCCGGATCATCTTGATAGATATAAAAGATTTGAAGATTATGCTGAAGCAAAATTCAATCTTTTTAAAAATCAAAAAAGTAGTGATTTTGCTGTTTTAAATAAAGATGATGATTATATAGAGAAAAATAAAAACAGAATAAGTGCAAGTAAGATCTTTTTTTCAATTAATGATAAAAAAGCAGATGTTTATTTTGATAAAGAAATGGTTTTTTTCAAGGATGAACCAATTATTAAAAGCGATGAAATACCTCTCTTAGGGATTCATAATATTGAAAATACAATGGCTTCTGTGGCTGTTGCAAAGGTGATAGGCTTGAAAAATAAGATTATAAAAGAAACCATTAAATCCTTTAAAGGATTGGAACACAGGACAGAGCTTTGCGGTGAGATAGATGGTGTTAAGTTTATCAATGATTCAAAGGCAACAAATATTGATGCTACTTACAAGGCTTTACTGAGCTTTGATTCTCCTCTTATTTTAATTCTCGGAGGGAAAGATAAAGGCGGGGATTTTACAAAGTTGAATGAATTAATAAAGAATAAAGTAAAAAAATTGATTCTTATAGGCGCTGCGAGGGAAAAGATAAAGAAACAACTTTCAAAGGATATTGATTATATTGAAGTTGAAAGTATGAAAGAAGCTGTTTACAAAGGCTTTGATTTTGCTGAGAAAGGGGATATTGTCCTTTTATCTCCTGCCTGTGCGAGTTTTGATATGTATGAGAATTTTGAGAAGAGAGGAGAGGATTTTAAGAGGATTGTAAAAGGGTTAATGGAGGAAAGAAGTAATGGTTAAACCGCAGGGTATAAATAAAAAGCTAATTATTCCTGTAATAATATTAAGTATTATAGGTGCTATTGCTATATTCAGCGCTTCAGCAATTCTCTCATCCGAAACTTATGGGGTCTCGTATTACTTTTTTTTAAAGCATTTAGCCTATTTGATAGGTGGGTTTATTTTAATGTTTTTGGTAATAAGAGCCAAAAGTGAATTTTACAAAACTCCTGCTTTTGTCTATGGCTTTTTATTAATCACATTTGTTCTTCTTTTGATGACTTTTACATCTCCTATAATAAATAATACTCAAAGGTGGATTAGGTTCGGAAGTTTTTCTTTTCAGCCATCCGAGCTTGCAAAACTTGCTGTTATTCTATATCTTTCCTATTTCTTTTCTCATAAAAAAGAACAGCTGAAAAAGGGAATACAGGGATTGCTTCCTCCTATTTTGGTTGTGGGGATTATTACTCTTTTAATTATAAAACAGCCGGACTTTGGAACAGCTGCGATGATTATAATTTTAAGCGGAATAATTTTGTATCTCGGAGGAGTTGGATTAAGATATCTTTTAGGTATAGGCACTGTTTTCATGATAATGGCAGCTATTATGCTCTATTTTTATAATTATGCATTAAAGAGAATTGTTACTCTTTTTGATTATGAGTCTGACCCTCTCGGAAGAGGGTTTCAAATAATTCAATCCTTGATAGCTCTTGGTTCTGGAGGGATTACCGGGGTTGGGCTTGCTGATTCCACTCAAAAGCTCTATTATCTTCCATATGCACATACTGATTTTATCTTTTCAGTTATTGGAGAAGAGGGAGGCTTTATTATGACCTTTATAATTGTTGTATTGTTTTTGTATTTTGCTATTCAAGGGATTAAGACATCGTTGAAAACTAAAAATCTCCAGAACTACTTGATTGCTTCCGGAATAACTTTTTGGATAGTTATTCAGAGTCTTATTAATATGTCAGTGGTACTCGGTATCTTTCCTCCCAAGGGAATTCCTTTACCTTTCTTGAGTTATGGGGGCTCATCTTTGGTGGTTATTATGTTTGCTGTAAGTATATTAATCAAAATTGCCTCGGGGAAAAGCAGATGAAATTATACGGAGAGATAAATAGGGTTTTTATGATTGGTATTGGTGGAAGCGGGATGAGTGGTATTGCTGAAATTTTACATAATATAGGTTACAAAGTGAGAGGTTCGGATATAAACACAGAGAGTGAAATTGTTCAGTACTTGAGAAAAGTCGGTATTGAAATTCTGGAAGGTCATAGAAAGGAAAACATAAAGGATGAACAGGTAGTTGTTTACTCATCGGCAATTTCTGATAATAACCCTGAACTTGTAGAGGCTAAAAGAAGGGGAATTCTTGTTTTAAGAAGGGCGGAGATGCTTTCCGAATTGATGAGATTGAAATTCGGTATAGCTGTTTCCGGCTCACATGGAAAAACCACTACCACTTCAATGTTAGGACAAATCCTTGAAGTATCTAAATTTCAACCTACTGTTGTGGTTGGAGGGATTGTTAAAAACTTTGGAACATCTGCAAAGGTGGGAAAGGGTAATTTGATGGTTGTTGAAGCGGATGAGAGTGATGGAACATTTTTAAAATTTTCCCCTGTCGTGAGTATAATAACCAATATTGATAGAGAGCATTTGGATCATTACGGAAGTTTTTCAAGGCTTAAAGAGGCTTTTATTAAATTTGCAAATTCGGTTCCCTTTTACGGTATATCTGTTCTTTCAGCTGATGATAAAATATCTAAGGGAATAGTAAAAAATATAAAAAGAATAGTTAAAACATTTGGGTTTTCAAAAGATTCTGATGTAAGAGGAGAAATTCTGAATAAGGAAGCTTCCTCTTTTAAAGTTTTTTATAACGAAGAAGAACATGGGACTATTAATATGAAGGTGGAAGGCAAACATAATGTAAAAAATGCTCTTGCTGCAATTACGGCAGCGTATTATCTGAAAATACCCTTTTCAACGATAAAAAAAGCTCTTGAGGGGTTTGAGGGAGTGGGAAGAAGGTTTGATGTTAAGTATGAGGATAATACTATAACTGTAGTGGAGGATTATGGACACCATCCTACGGAAATTAAGGCAACTCTTGAGGTTGCAAAAAACAGGAAAAAAAAGAGGCTAATTGTGGTTTTCCAGCCCCACAGGTTTACAAGAACAAGAGATCTTTTAAAGACTTTTCCAAAAGCTTTTAAAAATGCTGATTTAATAATTCTTACGGAAATATATCCTGCCGGAGAAAAGCCTATAAAAGGGGTTAATTCCAGGGTGCTTTATGATGAATTTAAAACTCAGGGATTCAAAAATATTATTTACATAAAAAAAATGGATGCAATAATTGATAAGCTAATTGAAGTAAAGGATAGAGGGGATTTGGTAATTTTTCAAGGTGCGGGAAATATTAGAAATATTATCCCGGAATTTATAAGGAGAGTAAAATGAGTAGATATACCTATGTTTATTCAACAAAGTACGGAGCATACAAAAAAATTAGCAATGGGGAAAAAGCCCTTAAAAAGAAGAAAAACACCCTAAGAAAGATCGCAAAATTTTTAATCTTTACTCTCATTTTCTCTTTTAGTTTTTTGTTAGTGTTTAAGCTTGTTAATTATCTTACTACCTCTCCCAGTTTTGAGGTTAAAAAAATCAGAATTAATGCAAAATCTCAAAGAACAGAAGAAATGTTAAAAGAAATAACTTCAAAGTATATAGGCAAAAATCTGTTTTTAATAAATCCCTATGATATTAAGGATGAGTTGAAAAAGCTACCGGAATTTAAAGAGATAGTTGTTAGAAAGGAATTTCCATCCACCTTAATTTTAACGGTTGAAGAGAAAATTCCTTTTTTAATGTTAAAGAATCACAAGTATCTTCTTATTGATAAAAATGGAGATGTTATTAAGACAAGCTTTAAAAAATTTAATATAGATGTTCCTCTTATATTTTTTAATGGAGGGGATGTATTAAATTTAATTCCTTACGATGAATTGGATAAATTCATTCATTCAAGGTATTATAAGAAAGACATGATTATCTATTTTATAGAACCTTTTGGTATAACTGTGCTTGAAAATAATAAGAAAATCTTTTTAGGTAAAAACAACTTATTAAAAAAGTGGGATCACTTTCTTGCATTAAAGAAAGAGCTTAAACAGAGTAATACTGAGTTTGAATATATAGACTTAAGATTTGATGATAGAGCATATTTAATGCCTGTTCAAGGAGGATTAAATGAGTAAGGAGAATTATTCGGTAAGCATAGATATAGGCTCTGATAAGATAGTGTGCTTAATAGGGAAAAAGGGAGAAACAGAAGAGCTTAATATCGTTGGAATAGGTGTTAGAGAGAGTAAGGGTATAAAGTCAGGAGGAATAAAAGATCTTGAAATTGTCTCAAGGGATATAAGAGAAGCTGTTAAGGAAGCGGAAACTATGGCCATAGTTGATGTGGAGGAAGCTGTAGTTTCAATTTCAGGGACACACCTTCAGAGTCTTAATTCTGTTGGAACTATTAATGTAACAGGAAAGGAAAAGATTACCGAAGAGGAAATTCAGAAATTAATGAATCAGGCGAAGAACCTTCCTATACCTACTGATAGAGAAATTCTTTATATGTTTCCTCAGGAATACACTTTGGATTCTCAGGATGGAATTATTAATCCTATTGGAATGATGGGGAATAAATTGGATATTAAAGTGCATATTGTCACCGCTCTTTCTGCAGCTGTACACAATTTGACAACTGCTGTAAATAAAGCAGGGGTAGAAATTAAAGCTTTTATCCCTTCTTTTATTGCTGCTGCTGAAACTGTTTTAAATGATGATGAGAAAGAATTGGGAGTAGGCATGCTTGATTTTGGAGAGGGGACTATTGATTTTGCTTTTTATGAGAGAGGTAGTATCTGGAGTTCTATGGTGCTTCCCATGGGGGGATATTATTTTACAAATGATATTGCAATAGGTTTAATGACTACAATGAGTGAAGCTAAAAAGATAAAGAAAAAATATGGTTCTGTGGTATTGGGAGATGGGGATCATGGTAACGCTATCCCGGTAACAACCAATAAAGAAGATAATAAAAAGAAAAACATTCCTATGGATCTTCTTGTTGACATTCTCAGGCCAAGGGCAGAAGAGATGCTGATGATGATAAGAGATAATCTGGAAAGAATTGGAATATTGAATAAAATGAATGCAGGACTTGTGTTAACCGGAGGCACTGCTAATCTTAAAGGGCTTGATGAAGTTGCTGAAAGTGTATTTGGTTTGCCGGCAAGAATAGGAAAGCCTTCGAAGGGAATAGAAGGGCTTCTTGATAGAGTTAAGTATCCGGAATTCTCAGTTGCTGTAGGATTACTATTCTTTTCATTAAGACAACTCGAGGAAGTTAAGGTAAGCAAAAAGAAAAGTTTTTGGAGTAAGATTAAAAACTTGTTCGAGAGTTTTTAATATGATAAATTAATAAAGGAGGATAAAATGGCAGGAAAATTTATGAGAATTACCCCAGCTGAAAATAAACAGCCACTTACCTCTATAAAGGTTATTGGAATAGGAGGTGGAGGCGGAAATGCTTTAAATCATATGATAGAGGAAGGTATAGAGGGGGTTGAGTTCATTGCTGTTAATACGGATGCTCAGGATCTTGAAAAAAATCTTGCGACAACAAAAATTCAGATAGGGGAAAAGCTAACAGGAGGAAGAGGGACGGGGGGAGATCCGAGAAAAGGTGAGGAAGCTGCACGGGAAAGTGAAGAGATTATTAGTGATAAAATAAAAAATTCTAATATGATATTTCTTACTGCAGGAATGGGGGGCGGAACAGGAACAGGAGCAACACCTGTGATTGCAGAAGTTGCTCAAAAATTGGGCATTCTTACTGTGGGCGTTGTAACCACTCCTTTTTCCTTTGAGGGAAAGGTAAAAATGCAAAAAGCTATAAGTGGGATTACCAATCTCAGGGAAAAAGTTAACTCCATAATAATTATACCGAATGAGAAATTAAGAGAATTGGGGGGAGGTGGAATTACATTTAAGGAAGCTTTTAAGCAAGCGGATTCCCTTTTGATGAACGCAGTAAAGGGAATAGCGGAAATAATTACTTCTGCTGGCTTTATGAATGTGGATTTTGAGGATGTTAAAACGGTAATGAGTGCAGGTGGTCAGGCGATTATGGGTATGGGAGAAGGAGAAGGTGAGGAAAGAATCCTTGAGGCCATAAAACAGGCTGTTGAGAATCCTTTGGTGGAGAGAAGAGGGATAAAGGGTGCAAAGGGGCTTTTGATTAACTTTACATCAGGTGATGATCTAACCATGGATGAGATTACGGCTGGAGTGGAGTACTTGTCAAGAGAAGTAAGTGATGATGCAGAGATAAAATTTGGAGTGGTCTTTGATAAGAATTATGAAGGAAGGGTGAGAGTTACCGTTATTGCTACGGGTTTTCATGATGAAAGGGGACATGTTAGGGAGACATATAGTAGAGTTCCAGATGATTCGGAAATACCTATTTTGGATCCTACCACAGGAGAACAGCAATTTCCGGAGACAGATTCAACTGTAAATTGGAGAAACACACCCACACAAATAAGACCTCCGCAAAAGACACCGACTTTTATCAGAGATTCTAAGATCGGGCCCAAGTTAAAATAATGTTGACAATGCTTTCTTTTTCAAATAACATAAAAGAATGAAGTGGCGTTTTGTTCTATTGCTTTTAGTGAGTAGTCTTTTAATAAACTGCGTTGATCAAAGGGTGGAAGTTTTGGAAAGAAATGTTAATTCCCTTCAGGAGCAGGTTTATGAATTAAAGAACAAAGTGGAGGATCAGGAAAAAAAGATTGTATCATTGGAAAAGAAAAATGATGAACTTGCTGTTAAACTTGAAAATTTTGAAAAAAAGAAAAAGAGTGCTCCTAAGGACCCTTTTTCATTATATTCGAAAGGTTTGACTCTTTTTAATAAGAAAAAGTATAAAGAGGCAATTGAAGTTTTTTCCATATTTCTAAAGAATTATCCGGATGATACGTTAGCGGATAATTCTCTGTACTGGATAGGAGAATCCTATTTAAGGCAAAAAAATACTCAAATGGCTCTTCAGTATTTTAGAAAGGTATATAAAAATTATCCGTCTTCCAATAAAGTTCCAGATGCTCTTTATAAAATAGGAATTATCTATTATTCCAAAAAAAAGTATAAAACAGCAAAATTTTACTTTAATAAAGTTGTAAAATCATTTCCCTTTACAGAAGCAGCAAAATTTTCTAAGGTTTATTTGAAAAAAATCAGGAGGAAAAGATAATGAAGAAAAATATTTTTATTTTTTTAATGATTTTTGTTATTGTGTTTTCTTTTGCTCAACAAACAGTAACAGAGATAAAAAAGACCTATATTCAAGATATCCCATTGATTGTGCCCCATGATGATTATTGTGGTATTTATCTTGATGATATTAAGTATGTTGGTAAGATTATTGGTTCAGAGGAGAATGAGTTAATAAGAAATAATTTTAGTATTAATGAGGTTTTGATTGCTGAGTTTAATAAAAAAAACATAGAGAATGGGGATATGTTTGAGGTTGTTAAACCTGTCTTTACGAGAGAAGGTTCAAGAGTAAAAGGCATAATTAGAAAAGTTGGTAAAGTTATTGTAGTGGGGGGGGAAAGAAATAATAAAAAAGTTAAAATTGTGGAACTGTGTGCT
>JAMOVU010000187.1 GCA_027067555.1 Candidatus Aminicenantota bacterium
AAAGCGGTCCATTATGGGCCGCTTTTTTATTAAACTGTTTTTAAAAATTAAAAGGGAGATCAGTTGATCTCCCCTATCAAAAAATAATTCTATACCTTCTCCTGATCACGACCACCCATGATCTTCCTTTATATATACATAAAAAAATAATTTTCAATTATGCAAAAGAAAAGTAAAGATTCAGTAAAATCAAACTATAAATTAACCTTATTGTGTATTTTTAGGCAAAGAGATTACAAAAACTGCCCCTTGGCCATTTTTACCTTCCTGAACCGAGACCTCTCCTTTATGGGCAACCACAACCTGCTTTACAAAACTTAGGCCAAGACCAAAGCCATTTCTTGAAGAGATATTTTCGCCTTGGAAAAATTTTTCAAAAATCCTATCGCGGTGAGCAGGTGGAATACCCGGCCCTTGATCTTCAACAGCAATTATAAAACGATCCTCCTCTTCCCTTAATGAGATAATAACTTCAGCTCCTTCAGGACTAAATTTCACTGCATTATCCAATAAATTTATTAACGCTTGAAGAATTAAAGGACCATCAAGCTTAATAGGGGTAACAAATTGTGGTCCTTTTACCTTTATAATGATATTTTTATCTTCTGCTGGCAATGCTACGGCATCAATGGCTTCTCCTATCAATTCTGTCAAATCAACGGGCAAGGGCCTTAATTCTACTTTCCCCCTTTCAATTCTGGTGACATCCAGAAAATCAACAATAAGACGATTTAAACGGTTTGCTTGAAAACATATCTCACTAGCATAAACTTTGGGATTGCCACTTAAAGTAGAAGTAAGCATCTCTCCATATCCAAGGATTGAGGTTAAAGGCAGCTTTAGTTCATGGGACATAATGGAAACTACTTCATCTTTTAATTTTTCTATCTCTTTTACTTCCGTAATATCCGAAAAAATGGCCAACAAACCTTTAAAGGGTACATCTATAGCTTTAACTGGCTGAATTGTTAATGTAAAATAGCGTATTCTTCCTTGATGCTTTAAAGAAACTGGTATATTCTGTTTTATTCCTTCTTTGATACATGAAGAAAAAATAGATTCAATCTCTTCACTTGCACCATTTAAACAGTGCTCTTTTAAACAATTTTTGAACTTATTCAAATTAGGAAGCAGCCTTTCTCCTAGACAATGATCCAATAACTCTTTAAAAAGCTTGCTTGCTAAAACAGGATTACCTTCCGGAAGTTCCCACAATATCAATGGAGGCATATCCTCCCTTAAAAAATTTTCAATAAAATGGCGTTGCAACCCCATAACCTTAATCGATTCCTGGAGTTTACCTAACAACTTTAAAGAACCCTGACGTTGTCTCCTTGAAATGTCCATATTTGTATTGTGGCCTGGATTACTAAGAAAGTTTAGCCCTTTCCCTATTTCGTGATCCATATCTCTAAGAAGACTGGATATATGACCAGTTATTACTACACCCTGAAAGATCAAATGGACAAGATACAATAAAACAAAAAATGTAAGACTTGGGCTAGGATCAAAAAACCATCTATTTAAAAAGCCCAAATATCCAGCAATAACCACCGCAAAAATGATCCCCAAGTTAAAAAATAGGTTTAACAACTCGGTCATGGCTGGCCATATAAATAAAGGTAAAAGAGAAAGTATGGCAATTATGATTAGATAAAGTTCATATGGAAACTCATTTAGAAAGGCTTTATCTTTCAAGTTTTGTAAAATTGTTGCTTGAATCTCAATACCGGGCGTAGGCCTATAGGATCTAAATGGAGTAACATATGCATCGCCAAGCCCCAATGCATCCACCCCAACCAACACAAATTTTTTATCAAAAAAATCTAAAGATATTTTATTTTCTAAAACATCCGAATATGAAACCCTTACAAAAGAATTACTTGGACCATAATAATTTATTAAAGGTTCATTTTGGGGTAAGGAGTAAGGAAGCTGCATACCAGCTATTTTAAGCATCATGAGGCCAAAACAAGGTATATAAGGCTCATATTTTAATATAGCCCGCCGCACCACCCCGCTGGTGCCCAATCTTACGTCAATATGTCCCAAGCCAGAATAATTCTTTATTGTATTTGCTGGTTTTATTAAATCGCCAAAAGAATTTTTAGTTACTGCCAAAACTGTAGGAGGCGCCTTAGCCAAGGCTTGACTAAAAATTTTATCACATGAAGTTGGTTCTGGAAAAAGAAAGTCAAACCCTATAGCCTTCGCCGATCTGATTTTTTCTAACAATTTTGCATGAAGACATCTTGGCCAAGGCCATGCCCCATATTTATCAAGACTGGCTTCATCAACTGCTATAATGACCACTTCCTGACCAGGATCAATAGGACCTCTCCATTGGAAAAAAGTATCTAATGCTTTTTCACTAAAATAGGTTTGAATTGGCGTTAGCCCTAAAACAAACCATAAAACCAATGCCAGGAATATTACTAGAACCCGATTGCCCACTTGCTGAAATAATCACTTTTAAAGTAAAATAATACCAACCAAAATTGCTAAGGTTGTCCCAGTTACAACCCCACATAAGCCACATGGCCCTTGCTCAACTTCAAAGCTTTGAGGGGTTGAAAAACCACTTGCTTCTCCATCTCCTTTTATAGATCTCACCCTTATATAATATCTTCCGCCTTTTTTAGGCTTTTGCAATGCATATTTTGGCTCTTGTAGATCTTTTTTGTTAAAAATAATTTTTTTAAACTCTTTATCCCTAGCCATCTGTAACTCATAATGAAAATTTTTACCCGATGATTGCCATTGCAGATAAAGAATGTTTTCATCCTCTTTTACTGAGGTCTTTGAAGGGGATAATAAAATTTGCCAAGAAATTACTTCAGAAAAATCGCTCTCAAAACCATCAGCTGCCACAGATGCTACTTTCAAAAAATAGTTACCGGGTTTTAAATTTTTGAATTGATATGATGGTTTTTCCGTATATTCTGTAATAAGGATTTTATTAAAGCCAGGATCTGTAGCCAGAACGACTTTGTAAACGCTTGCACCCTCGACTTCCAACCATTTCGCCCTCAAAGAGCGTTTCCATGTTTTAAGACCTTGTTTTGGATGATTTATGATTGGAGCAGAAGGCTTAGTTCTTACGCGGAAAAAAAGCGGGCCTTTCGAAGGACTTTCAAGACCTTTTTCATCGATCCCAGTAACAAATAAAGAATAATAACCATCATCAAGCTTGGCAAAATAAATATCATCACCGGGCGACACAAATTTTTCTGTCACAAAATGCTCATCTCTAACAATAGTGACATGAAGTTTTTTATACGGACCTATGGGAGTTTTAATTATAATAGGCAAAGTTTTATATAGAGGTTGTAAATTAGGCAAGGAAGGCGGCTTTGGCAAGGGCTCTGGTCTTAGTAAAGGCTCATTTTTCTTTACAACAGAGCCTTTTCCTTCAGGCAAATCCACCTTTTTTCCAGAAGCCTGAACAGTCACAACTCCCTGCAGTGATTCAATGATATTTGTATCTTGTTCAGGCATTTTTACCCTAAAATGAGTTCCTCGCACACCTGTTAAAGCAACTGGAGTCTTAATTTCAAAGATATCGCCTGGAGCTAATTTTTCTTCAATAATATTTAGAATTCGCCCCTTTTCCAACATAAAACTAGCCTTGAGAGAACCATCTACTAGACGTATTAGATAAACTATTTGAAGCACTGCTTCAGGCTTAACTATAATACGTCTATTTTTGTACATAATCAGCTCTACTTGACTATCCTTTTCTGTAACAATAATGGCACCGGGGAAAACCATATCATTTTCATTTAGGGCTATTTTTTGATGGTGTTCAAGAATTTGATAAGCCTTACCGCTTAATTTTTCTACTTTTAATCCTATGATTTCTTTAACCAATATTCTCAACGGAATAAAAAGATGGGTATTTTCCTCAATTTCATAGGGAGGTTTTAAATTATTAGCATATGCGATTTCCACCCAATCTTGAGGTTGAAAGCAAAACTTTTGTGCTAATTTGATTAAATTGACACCTTTTTCTACTTTTATAGGAACTAAAATCTCCTCTTGAGCCTTAACCAAATTGGCAGACAAAAAGAAAAAAACAAAAAAACTAACTAAAATTATTCTAAAGACCTTAAACATACGCCTCCTTTTGAAAAAGGTTACCTCTTACTCCAATTATTATAAGTGGTTAACTCAATAGTCCCAAGAAAAAAAGTGGTAAATAATTTTAACAAAAGGTAACAAAGCAAAGTACAAAAAAACTAGAGCTTTTCCTCAAGCTTATATCCCACTCCCGGAACCGCCTTAATAGAGAAGGAAGTCACTTCGTTTTCTGCTAATTTGCGCCTTAAATTTCCTATATGCATTATTAAGGTTTTAGTCTCTATTTTAGGATCATAGCCTAAAACCTTTTCTAGCAACTCTTTACGATCAACCACTTCACCCTTACGGGCCAATAGATAATGAAGAATATCAAACTCAGTTTTAGTAAGAGGTATGGCTATCTCTTTATTATCAACTCGATTAATAACGGTTCTTTTCAAGGCATCTAAAGAAAAATTACCTAAATCAAAATGTATATTACGGGGCACAAAGGAACATCTTCGCATTACAGCCTTAATTCTGGCCATCAGCTCCGTTAAAGAAAAGGGCTTAGTAATATAATCATCTGCTCCAACTTCCAACCCTTTAACCTTATCAGTGGTATCCTTCTGACATGTGAGCATTATAACAGGGGTATTATTGCCAGTTGCCCGCAATTTTTCCATAAAGGAAAATCCATCTAAATGGGGCATTACCAAATCCAGTATTATCAAATCTGGAGTCTCTTTGGAGACAGCACTTAGGCCTTCTAACCCATCTGAAACTCTTACA
>JAMOVU010000188.1 GCA_027067555.1 Candidatus Aminicenantota bacterium
ATACAAACAGAGGGTAGATTCAGGAGGTTTTATGAAGAGTTAAGAAGGAGGGGAAAACCCAAAAAAGTGGCTCTTACTGCTATTATGAGAAAGGTTCTTGTGATCACTTATTCATTATATAAAAATATGAGTTTTTATTCGGAAAGCTATAATGTCTGAGCTTGATATTTACGAATATTTTGAATTATTTTCCTATATCCCTCTTGACTTTTCAGACAACATCTTTGGGCTTTTAAACCCCGCTTATTCGAGTTTTTGGAAGCAATTAATTATGTGCATTTTTCCTTTTTATTTGCTATAATTATTTTGAAATGGACAAAAAAAGAGAGGTTGTTAAGGAATCTATTGCTATTTTTTTATTTTTTGTTTTTATCTTTCTTTTTCTAAGTTTTATTTCATATTATCCCAATGATTCCGGTATTTTCACATCTTCAAATTTACCTGTAAGAAATCTTATGGGTAAAGCGGGAGCATTTTTTGCGGATTTTTTCTTTTATATTTTCGGGCTTAGTGCTTATTTTTTCATTCTATTTATTTTATTGATTTCATATGATCTTTTTACATTCAAAAGAAAGTTTACCAAATTAATAAATTATATGGGGTTTGTTTTTCTTCAAATTTCTTCGGCATCTCTCTTTTCAATCCTTTTTGAAAAAGTTAAGGTTAAAGGATTTTACATTCTTGGCGGAGGAGTTTTAGGCAAAGGTATGGTTTCTCTTGCTGACAATCTTTTGAATCATGTGGGAGCATCCTTATTCTTTATTTTCCTTTTTATTATTTCCTTAATCCTTTCTTTCGGTTTTTCCGTAAGGAGAATGATTTCAAATTTTGTATTGTTTGTTAAAGAGCTAAAATTAAAGTATGAGATAAATAAAGAGAGAAGGATAAGGGAAAAGGGTGATTATGAAAGGGAAAGGAAAAGGATTGTAAGGGAGAAAAGAGAGCCGGCACAGGCTCCTCAAAAAACGGAGAAGAGAGAAAAAATAATTTTAATGCCTGAAGATACGAGAAATCTAACAAAAAAGAAAAGAAAAGAAGGCTTTGAACTTCCTCCTATTTCCCTTCTTGATGCTCCTCCGAAAAGAGTAAAATCAGTTGATGATACTGAACTTTCCAACAAAAAGAGAATAATAGAGGAAAAATTAAGAGAGTTTAATATAAACGGAAAAGTGGTGGAGTATCATCCGGGTCCTGTTATCTCCACCTTTGAGTATAAGCCTGAAAGGGGAATAAAAATTTCGCAGGTAATTGCACTTTCGGAAGATCTTTCCCTTGCCTTAAAAGCTGAGAATGTAAGGATAAGCAGGATTAAGGGGAAGGAGACTTTGGGTATAGAAATTCCCAATTATAACAGACAAACTATTTATTTAAGGGAAATTTTGGAAAGTCCGGAGTACAGGAATTCTTCCAATCTTCTGACAATAGTTTTAGGTAAGAATGTAAGGGGAGAGCCGGTTGTTACAGCTCTTGATAGAATGCCCCATCTTTTAATTGCAGGAGCAACGGGGATGGGTAAAAGTGTGGCTATTCACTCCATTATTGTAAGCATACTTTACAGAGCCACACCAGAAGAGGTTAATTTTATTTTGGTGGATCCCAAAAGACTTGAGTTCAGTGTGTATGAGCAATTGCCCCATCTTAAAACAAAGGTTGTTCTTGATCCCAAAGAAGCTTCAATGGCTTTAAAGTGGGCAATCTATGAGATGGAAAACAGATTAAAGAAATTGGCTCTTTTCCAGAGTAGAAATATTGCGATGTATAATGAGAAGATAAGAGCGATTAAAGCCGGTAAGATGAAAAGATTGGATGATTGGCCTGAGGATGAGATTGTGCCAATGCCGTATATAATCATAGTGATTGATGAATTGGCTGATCTTATGATGGTTGCATCCAAGGATGTTGAAACATCTGTGGCAAGGCTTGCCCAGATGGCAAGAGCGGCAGGAATTCATTTAATATTGGCCACCCAGAGACCTTCCACTGATGTTATAACGGGGACTATAAAGAACAATCTACCATCAAGAATCGCTCTTACTGTTCCATCCCGCCATGATTCTCAGACGATTATAGATACCGCAGGTGCGGAAAAACTTTTGGGAAAAGGAGATATGCTATTTATGCCTCCCGCTTCATCAATGCTTATAAGAGTACATGGCTCCTTTGTATCCGAAGCTGAGGTTGCAAGGGTTGTGAAATTTTTAAGAGCTCAGACAAAGCCCAAGTTTGATTCATCCGTACTTTCAAGATCCGAGAGCGGATTTTCAAGTGGTGGGGATATTTTTGCAGAGGAAGGGGCGGAATTTATAGAGGCACTTAAGATAGTAATACACACGGGAAAAGCTTCAGCTTCCTATCTTCAGAGAAAGATGAAAATCGGGTATAACAAAGCAGCAAGGTATATAGAGATGATGGAGGAGCAGGGGATAGTGGGACAGGCTCAGGGAAGTAAACCAAGAGAGGTTTTGGTTGGTGAAGAGTATCTTGAGGAAATCTTAAAGAGGAAATTTTCATGAAAATGAATGGCGGAGAGGGAGGGATTCGAACCCCCGTTCCGGTTGCCCGGAAAACGGTTTTCAAGACCGCCGCTTTCAACCACTCAGCCACCTCTCCGAAGATGAGTATTATAATATTTTAATCATTTTTTATCAAGATTTGGAATTAAGTGAAACAGACATTGACATTTAATGATAAAAGAGGTAAAATAGACACTAATTTTTGATAGAGGAGAGAACAGAATGGTAGCAATCAGGTTAACAAGAATGGGAAGGAAGAACAGTCCCTTTTACAGAATTGTAATTGTTGATAAGAGAAAACCAAGAGAAACAAAAGTTATTGATTATATAGGGTATTATAATCCACTCAAAAACCCAAGTGAAATTAAAGTGGATACAGAGAAGGCTAAATACTGGTTATCAAAGGGAGCGCAGCCCACAGCTTCCGTGAAGGCTATATTTAAGAAATTACCAGAATTCAAGAACAATTAAACTATAGGAGGTTACCGTGAAGGACTTAGTAGAAATGATTGCAAAATCTTTAGTTGATCACCCTGAAAAGGTTAATGTTACTCAGCTTGATGGTGAGCAAACAACCATTCTTGAATTGAGAGTGGACCCCAATGACCTTGGTAAGGTAATCGGAAGACAGGGAAGAACCGCCAGGGCCATAAGAACAATTCTCGGTGCTGCCGGGATGAAACAGAGAAGAAGATATACCCTGGAGATAATTGAAAAGGGCAAATAAGACTTTTTTTGATATCAATTGGTAAAATAGGGAAACCAATTGGGGTAAAAGGGGAAGTCAGAGTGCTTCCCCTTACTTCTAATATTTTAAGATATAAAGGGTTAAGGTATGTTTACCTTCCTGAAAAAAGGGAGGTGGAGTATTTTAAATTTTTCAATAAAAAAGTAATTCTTAAAATTAAAGGAATAGATACCTATAATGATGCCTACTTTTTTTTAAGGGGGAAAGAGATAAAAATACCGGAAAAAGAGATAATTGAAAAAGGTGAGGATGAATTTTTTTTTCATGAATTAATAGGCTTGAAAATTAAAAGGAAAAATAATAATTCTATCGGAAGTGTAATCGGGATAATTGAAGCTGGAAATGAGATTCTTGTTGTAAATTATGAGGGGAGAGAGGTTTTAATCCCGTTTGTGAAAGAGTTTTGTAAAGAAATTGATATTGAAAAAGGGGAAATTGTGGTTGATATACCGGATGAGCTTTTGAATTTAAATAAAGAATAATTCCTTTTTATTGACAAATTCCCTTGAAAATCGTATTAATTAATATTATTATTTAATAAAAAAGGAGGATAAGATGGAAGATTTTAAGAAAGAAATGATTAAAGAGATGAAAGAGGTGGTGGAGAATTTTTCTTCGGAATTAAAAAAGATAAGAACAGGAAGGGCTTCACTTTCGATAGTTGATGGTGTGAAAGTGGAGTATTATGGAAATATGATGCCACTTAATCAGGTAGCAACACTTAATCTTGCGCCTCCTGATTCCATTCTTATTAAGCCCTGGGAAAAAAACATGCTCTCAAAGATTGAGAAGGCAATTATTGCGGCAAATATAGGAATTACTCCAATTAATGATGGAACTCAAATAAGACTTAAAGTTCCTCCTCTTGATGAAGAGAGAAGAAGAGAACTGGTAAAAAAGGTAAAAAAATATCTTGAAGAGAGGAAAGCAAGTATTAGAAATATAAGAAGAGATTACAGAGATGTTGTCAAAAAAATGAAAGATAATAAAGAAATAACAGAGGATGATGAGAAGAGACTTTATGATGATATTCAGAAAGAAACAGATAAATACATAAAAGAGTTAGAGACAATAGCAGAAAAAAAAGAAGAAGAAATAATGGAGATTTAAATAGAATTAAAAAATCGGTGAAAAAAAACCAGATTTTTAATATATTAATATTTTTAATAGGGGGAGTTTTATTTATTCTAATAGTGCTCCCCATTTTGACAATTCTTTCCAATCTTTTATCAACTAATATTTTTTCCTTTTTCAAGGATAGTGAATTAATAAATTCTATTTCAATGACTATATATGCTTCTCTTATAGCAACTATTTTTGGTATTTTCGGAGGGATCCCATTAGGGTATATCCTTGCCAATTATGATTTTCCGTTGAAAAAGACTGTGGAAGCTTTTATTGATATACCGGTGGTTATTCCCCATACTGCAGCGGGAATAGCACTTTTAACTGTTTTCGGGAGAAATGCTGTTCTGGGAAAATTATTTTCTTTTTTAGGAGTGAAATTTGTGAATGAAGTTCCAGGGATTATTTTGGCAATGATCTATGTAAGTGTCCCTTTTTTGATT
>JAMOVU010000189.1 GCA_027067555.1 Candidatus Aminicenantota bacterium
ATCAGAAATAGTCTCTCCGGAAGAATTCAGCTCCGGCATCTCTCCCATTTTAACTTTAAGAGCATTTATATTAATAAGACTATCCTCTGATCGTCTGTAAATCTTATCCAAAAAATAGACCGGAATTTTGCCTGAATTCACCAAATCTCTGAAAACATAGCCGGGTCCTACGGGGGGAAGCTGGTAGTGGTCCCCGACAAGAATAAGCTGAGTGTTGGGACCAAGAGCATCTAAAAGCCTGTAAAAAATGAAAATATCCATCATTGATGCTTCATCAATAATAACAGCATCAGCTTCCAAGGGATTAAATCGGTTTTTCATAAATCCCTCTTTTCCCGGGATGTATTCTAAGAGCCTGTGAATTGTTTTTGCATCTTCTCCTGAAGTTTCACTTATTCTCTTTGCCGCTCTACCTGTTGGAGCTGCAATCATCACAGTTTTTCCATTTTCTTTTAAAAGGGAAACTATGAACTTTAAAATCGTGGTCTTACCTGTCCCCGGTCCTCCCGTTATTATTGAAAGCTTATTGTTAACAGCACTCAGGATTACTTCTCTTTGATTCTCATCTATTTTTATTCCCCATTTTTCCTCAATTTTTTCAATGGTCTTTTCAGAGGGTTTTAATGTAAAAATAAATGGATGTTTTTTCAAAATCAGGAGTTTGTCCACAATCTTTGTTTCAATTTCATAAACATATTTTAAATAAATTGCAGAATCCCAGACAATTATCTCATCCTCATCCTCCAACTCATCAAGCAGTAATTCAAAAGATTCAGGCGTGGAACCCATCTCTGAAATAAACATATTCTCAAGCTCCTCTTTTTTCAAAAAAGTGTGTCCATCTTCAAGAGAGTTTTCAAGCAAATAGAGAATATAGCTTTTTAATCTGAATGGGGAATCTTCGGGAATCCCCAATTTTTTTGCCGCCCTGTCAGCCAATTTAAAACCTATCCCTTTCACCTTTTTAATAAGGATATAAGGATTTTCCCTTATTTCACTTTCAAGCTCCCCTTCAAAGTTTTCCAATATTTTGTAAGAGAGAGCTGTACCAAATCCGAGAAATGAAAGAAAAACAAGAGAATCAAGAGTATCCCCCATCTCGGAAAGACTCTCTTTAATCCTTTTCATGCTTTTTTTACCTATTCCATCTATTTCAAGAAGTTTGTCAGGCTCATTTTTTATTATCTCAATTGTATTCTCTCCGAATTTTTCAACAATCTTTCTTGCGATTTTCTCTCCTATACCCTTTATTCTACCCGAAGATATAAACCTTATAATACTCTCCTTTTTCTCCTCCTTGTCAAATGAAAAATCTTTTACCAAGAACTCCTTGCCATAAACAGGATGATTTTTATACTCTCCCTTTAAAATCAAAGAATCTCCCTCTCCAACACCTTCCATTTTTCCGACAAGACTAATCAAACTTCCGCCTCTTTCCCTTGCTTTAACTATTTTAAACCCTTTTTCCCCTTCGAAATTTATTGAAATAACCGTTGCTTTTATCTCTTCCATTATTTCAAAACTATTACAGGCTTAAATGCTCTCTTGTTTATTTCAGGTCTGGCAAGGCAGAGAAATTTTCCCTCATCATTAAAAAGTTTAAAAAACTCAGCACTTACCCCTTCAACCTTTAACACTTCTTCGGCAGGAACATAAGCACCATTTGATGCAAGAAATTCCCCTCTCGGAGAAACAATAATTTTGGGAAATTCAGGGAAAATTTTTTCAACAGGAATAACAAAATTGAATATTTTCCCCTTTTTTACCTCTGTTTCAAATTCTTCCAGAGTCAGGGCATGCTCAACTTTATACCCTCCGACCTCTGTTCTTCTGAGCTCAACCATTGTAGCTCCCACACCCAGAAGCTCTCCTATGTCATTTATTAGGCTCCTAATGTATGTCCCGGAAGAGGAAGAAACAATAAAGTTAAAATATGGGGGAGTATAATCGGTTAATTTTAAAAAATCTATTCTTATCTTAACAGGTTTTCTTTCAACCTCCTTACCTTCACGGGCAAGTTTATAAAGGGGCTTGCCTTTAAACTTTTTTGCAGAAAACATAGGGGGAGTTTGTAAGCTTTCTCCCAAAAAAGAGTTTAAAGCATCCTCGAGTTCTTCTTTCATTATGGAAAAATCTTCTATCTCTTTAATTTTTGTTCCTGTAATGTCAAATGTGTCAGTTTGAAGTCCTAACTTAGCCTTTGCTTCATATGTTTTTGAATCTCTCTTAAATAAATCAAAAAATTTTGTTGCTTTACCTATTCCTATTATCAAAAGGCCTGTGGCAATGGGGTCGAGTGTTCCGAAATGTCCGACCTTGTTCCCCGGAAAAACTTTTTTAACCTTTCTTACAATATCAAAGGAAGAAAGACCAGAAGGTTTATCAATGAGTAAAATTCCTGAAATTTTAAGCTCTTTCATAATTTCTTATTCCCGCCACTTCATTTAAATCAAGCACTTTCAACAATTTCCTCTTTTACATTATAAAACTCAAATGGGTTTTTTATAAATTCTATGGAAAGTTTATTGAAAACAGTTGGCTGCTCTATATTACAAACATGCCCACTTTCCCTTATTATTCTTAAGACAGAGTTTTTGTGCTTTTTCACCACAGCCTTTACCCCCGGTAAAAACATATAATCTTCATCTCCCATTAAATAAAGGGTAGGAATTTTTGTCTCTTTTTCTCTGAAAAATTTCATTAATGGATTTACCTCATAAGTAAGTCTTAGCCACCTTAAAAACTCTTTTTGATAAAGCTTTTTGGCTTCCCTGACAAAGATTAATCTGGATTCCTTATGTCTTTTTTTAGGCATTATAATCCAGGCATAAAGTTTGTAAATCCACATATAGGGGATAAATCTTTTAACCATATTACCAACAGCTACTAAAAATTTTGAACGGATGTTAAATCTGATAACTGCGCCTCCTAAAATCATTGACTCAACTCTATCAGGATAAAGCTCTGCAATATTTCTAATTATAATTGTTCCAAGAGAAATTCCCACAAAGTGAGCGGATTTCAAATCAATGTAATCCATAACCTCAATAATATCCTCACTTATATCCTTGAAAGTATACTCATTATCTTTCCACCTTTGAAAAACATTTTTTGATTTTCCATGTCCTCTCAAATCCAGAAGCAGAACATTAAATTCTCTTCTGAATGCTCTAAGTTGCTTAAACCAAACAGTTGAACTTCCACCTGCTCCATGAATAAAAACAACCCATTTGTCAGAGTCTTTATTTTCATATACTTTGAAATAGAGAGTTGGTTTTTTCTTTTCTTTGTTCATTTTCCATTTACCAAATCAAAATAATCAATAATTTGAGTACCGGGATAATAATAATTTAAAATTTCTTTATACTTACTTCCATTCAAAGCCATCCCGTATGCTCCCACCTGACACATTCCAACACCATGCCCCCAACCTCTTCCTATAAAAGTTATCCTCTTTATCCCATTCTTATCAAATTCTCTGTCAATGAAAAAGAGAGTATCTCTCAAATTAAGAGCTTTCTTAATCTGATAACCATAAACAAAATGACTCTTATTTTCATCCTGAATTTCCAGCTTAATCACTCTTCCGGATTCCCCTCTCTCAAGGGGAACAATATCATAAAGTTTCGCTATGGGAGTAAATTTCCTGATGGTTTTTTCAAGTTCTTCTAAAGTATAAACTTTATGCCAGAAAGGATAAAGATTATCCGGTTTGAGAGAGAAATCCGGATAATCAATAACCATCATTTTAAGCTCATCTTTAACCCTGAAAATCTTAATTTTCTCCTTCCCTGTTAAATAAAGCATGTGAGCAGGATAAATCTTCCCCTTGATTTTCCTCAGGAGAATAGGCGATTTCACATTAAGTTTTATTTCATTGCCATTTTTATCTTTTAAAGTCAAATTAGAACCAATTAAAGATACAAATTTAACACTCTCAAAAACCTTAAAGTTTTTCATCAATATGGTTGAAAGGATTGAAACAAATTTGTTAAAACTTAAAGGTGTTTCCAGGTTATCACTTTTTCCAATCACTCCTTTTTTTATAAGATACTGAACCATATATGTATATCTTTTCCCATACTTAATCATAAGATAATTTGGAAGCTCAAAGGGTTTTACTTCTTCTCTGGCTTTACTATATATAGAAAAGAATTTATTAAATGGTTCCAAAAGAGAATATATAGTTACTTTTTTAAGAAAAAAATCCACATCCTTATCCATTAAAACAGCCACTTTTTTCAAAAGAGAAGATGCTCTTTCAGGTGAAATTTTATTATTCCCATTTCTTAAATCAAATTCATCAATAAGATTAATAGCAAGGGCAAGATCCAATTCCATAGAATAGGGCTTAAAATTATCTGTATAGAGCCAATACCATTTTATATCATCATATTCACAATGCTGGCTTATAAGATAAGGAGCTCCCATCCCCTTAAACATCTTATTAGCACTTTCTGTAAAACCTCCACACGAAGCACTATACAAAGAAGCAATTAATTTTCCACCAAAAACAAGTACCTGCCCTTTTGTGTCTTCAACCGCTTTATCTGTAAGGCCGGTCTCCCCACTTTTTCCTCTATATACCTGACAATCCTGAGTGGCACATATATCATATCCTTCCTGCTCAAACTTTTTCAGATTAAAGAGCGCATATGTCCGTGATGCCACAGCCTGGGCTTTTAATGCCTCAATTTCTCCGTAAATTGATGGGGAAAGCTCATAAGGTAAAACACCCCTTAGATACTCCTCTATATTTAATATATTGACGAGATTAAGATATTCTCCTCTGTTTAAAAGCAAAAAAATCCCCCGGTATTCATTTTCTCCTATTTTTAAGAAAGAATCTCTCTCAGGTAAAATAAACAAATCCCCTTTCAGAATCTGGGTTTCTTTACCTGTTTGAATTGTTATTGCACCATTGTTAAGATTAAACTCCACCACACCTAAAACATTTTCGAAAACCTTTTGTCCGCTAAAATAAATTTTAAGTCCATTCGTTGAAGATACATTTATACTCTTTTTCCCTAAAACAAGCCCCACTCTTATTACTGGAGATTCTATATTAATTCCACCCGGATACACAAGTCTTACTCTTTTTTTACATGATTCCACAGAAAAAAAGAGTAAACCAATTAAAAATAGTAAAATTAGCTTCTTGTAAATTTTCATTAAAAAGTACCTTTATAAAGTTCGTATAGATCTTCTTTGGTAATCTTTGCAGGAGTAATTTTAAGATTTTTCTTTGTAATTGTCTTTTCAACAAAAACTTTTATTTCCTCTTCTTTTATCCCATTTTCCGAAAGCCGCGTGGAAATATTAAATTCTTTTAAAAACTTTACAATTCCCCCATACTCCTCAAAAATACCATCCAAAAGCTCTACCTTTTCTTTAACGGATGAATTTTCTCTCATAAAATCTAAAAATGCGGGCAGCAGGATTGCATTAGCCTTCCCATGGGGAATCCCATGAAAAACAGTTAAAGGATAACCCATTGCATGTAATAGCAGAGTACCTGCATTAGTAATTGCAATGCCTGCTATCATAGAAGCATAAGAGATTCTATCCATAGCTTCTTTATCCCTTTTAAGAGCATCTTTTAAATTCCCCATTATAATCTCAATTGCATGAATAGAGATAACATCATTAAAAGGAGTCGCCTTTGTTGAAAGATAAGCTTCAAGTGCATGGGTCAAGGCATCTATTCCTGTATTTATCAACACCTCATCAGGCATTGAATATGTGAGCTCAGGATCAATGATTGAAAAAATCGGAAAAATTCCGGGATTTGCAAAACCTCCCTTATCCTTTGAAACCGGATCCGTAAAAACAGCATACGGTGTGACTTCACTCCCTGTTCCAGAAGTGGTTGGAATGCAAACAATCGGCAATGGCCTTTTTTTAACTTCTTTTCCTTTCATATAATCTTTCATATCCCCTTCATTTGTAGAAAGAAGAGCAATTCCTTTGGCAGCATCCATAGGAGAACCACCACCTACACCCATAATAAGTTCCACCTTTTCCTTCCTTGCAATTTCCGAACCTTTTTTTAAAGTGGGGAAGTCCGGATTTTCCTTAACATCACTAAAATAAACAAGCTTCTTATCTTTTAGCTGAGCTTTTATTTTGTCATAAGCTCCGCTCTTTTTAAAAGAGCTCTTCCCGGATACAATTAAAATCTTTTTATAATCTTTTAGATTCTCTGATAGCTCCGAAATTCTTCCTTTTCCAAAAATTACCCTTGTCGGAAGATAAAAATTAAGATTTTTCATTTTTCCTCTCCTCTCTACTCTTCTTTCTCTTCCTTTGCCTCTTTCTCCCCAAAAAGTTTTTTAAAGACTGACTTTATTTTTTTAGAAATTACCTTAAATTTCACATTAATACCTTTTCCTTCAAGCCTGCTTATAGCAGGAGAGAAACTCCCATCTATGGAAAGTGCTGTCTCCCACACATGAATAGCCTTTGCAGGAAATCCAGCCAAATTATAAACATCACCCAGATACACCCAAAAATAAGGATTGTTTCTATCCATTTCTATTGCCATTTTAAAAGCATTCTCAGCATGATTTATCTTTTTAGATTCAAGAAAGGCTCTTCCCATGAAATACAGAATCTTGGGATCTCTACTACCATACTTTAAGGCTTTTTCAAAATTTTTACCAGCTTCAAAAAATTTTCCCTCAATGAATTTTTTCTTCCCACTGAGATAATAAAATTTACTTAAAATATCAGGGGGTAGAATCACATCAATATCCTCTCCTTTTTTAGTCCTATCTTTTACGACTTCTTCCATCGCCCCTTGAAACATAAGAAAATCCTGGACAATTTTCATATTCATTCCGGCAGTTTCATACTCCAGCTTTTTTTCAAGGGGATTGATAAAATTCAAATAATTCTGAACAATAACTCCCAATTGAGATTCGGGAGAAACACCTAAAATATAGTATCCTTCTGCCATTTATTTAATCTTCCTCACTCTTATATTGCCTGCCTCGTCCTCTACCTTCACAACTATTATTTTAGCTATTTTTTCAGGGATTGTAAATGATTCTTCCTTTGAATCAAAAATTTTATCATCCGGGAATAAAATTTTCCACTTTCTATCACCCGTGTGATAAGAAACTTTTGAAATATTTGAAATATTATCCTTTACTACGAACTTAACAAAAGAGCCTGGGGAAGAATTCAAACTAATAGATGGAGGGGTATAATCTATTACAACATTTTTAACAATTTTATAAGAAGTTTTAGCATAATTTTCAGGATTTGATTTCTTATCACTTGCCAAAACTTTTAAATAATATTCTCCCTCCTGAAAATTTCTCTTGTCAAAACAGAATTTACTTTTTAAAACCTCTTTTTCCACAAGATTCCAGGTCTTTCCATTTCCAAGATAAATATTATAAAAAATCTTATCCCCATCAGCATCAGAGCCTATAATATTAACACATATTTTATTTGAATCTCTCTTGTCATTTCTTAAATATACTTTATCAATCACAGGAGCTCTATTCACAGGAAGATAATAAAACTTCAAAAAAGATAAAACAGGTTTTTTCGGTCCATTAACCATCTCCACTTTAAACTGGAAATATCTTTTTTTATTTATCCCTATCTTGAAAGGAAAGTTTTTCTGAATGGGAGCCCAATCCGACCACGAATTATCATATTTTGATGTATTTCCAGCCCTATAAGAAATTCCCACATTACCTTCTGTCTTTGCATAAAGATTACCAAAAAGAGATAAAGCTTCAGCATCATAAATAGCAGATATATATGTTCCTTTGTTTAACTTTGCATCTTCAATTTCAAGAACACCTGCAGGAAAATCATAAAGAGTTAAGAATTTGCCTTTTACTCTGTAAAGAGAAACTCCTATTTTTCCCTCAAGTTCGCCAATTAAATTTACCTTTCCATTCTCATAAGAGTAAATTCTTCCCTTATCTCCTGTAACCCATAAAACTTTCCCATCATTGCCTTTTAAATCATACGGCATTTCATTATTTGAGCTCCATATTTTTTTAACCTCTCCGTCAACACCGATTTTAAACACTTCCCCTGCAGTGTTTGTTTTCCTGATAACAATTTTCTTAAAATATTTACTGGATTTTGCAAGGGATTCTCCACCTGTTGCAATAAAGACTTCATCCTTTGAATTAACATAAATTCCTTTTACCTCTTTCCTATCACTCTGAAAAATTGATTGCTTTCTTCCATTCTTTATTTCGTAAACAGTACCTTTTTCACTTCCTCCAAGATAAATTCTGTCATCTTTAATAAAAAATTTGAATACATTTAATTCATCTATTTGATATGTAGTTTCAAGATGTCCGTCTTTGAGGCTGACCTTATAGAGCTTTCCCCCTGTTCCACCGGCAGCAATGTAAAGAGATGAATTTTTAACCTCCATCTGCCAGAAAAATCTGTCTTTACTATCAAAAAACTCCTTTACCTTTCCATCTTTCCCCATTTTGTAAACTTTTCCATTGGGAGAGGTAGCAAAATAGATATTTCCCCTTTTATCTGAAGTAATAGCAAAGATGTCAGGCTCCTTTGCAGTATATACGACACTAATTTTTTTGCCATTAATTTTATACAACTTTCCGGAATGCCCGGTTCCAATATAAATATTACCACCACTATCAGTAGTTGCCGAAAAAACAAGATTTTCCGGAGGTTTTACGATTTGATTAAATCTATATGATAGAGAAAGCTCACCATCCTCATTTAACATAATCCCCTTAAATTCACCACCTAAAAAATCTTTCCATTTCTCATATTTTACCCTTACGGTTTTTGCAGAAAAAAGGATAACACTCATTGAAGCCAACAGAAAGATGAAGCTTATTTTTTTTCTCATCTCTATTTCTCCTTTATTTAATCTCAAGTTTAATCAAAGCTTTTCCCTCAAATTTATAATCTATCGGGAGAGCATACTCTTTAATTATACTTATATTAGGGAATGAATAATTATAATCTTTTTGAGAAGGCAGAAGCAATTTAAAGATAGAAGAGGGGACTCCGGAGTAATCATAACCATTCAGAAAAACAGATTTTCTTAAAGCGAAAACTTTCAGATACACTATGTCATTCTTTCTTAGATTGTTCAAAGCTCTTAACAGAGCTGACTCAGTTTCAGGAAACTTAAATCCACCCTGATACTTTTTCGCCTCAAAAGCTTGCATGCTTTTTGCATCAGCAATAAAGATGTAAATAATAGAACCTTTTTCAAAAGGAGGAATCGGAATACTAAGTTTTTCAACTTTAAGTTTTTCTTTTAAAGGCTTGTAGTAAAGAGAAAAATTAACATTCTCTCCGGGTAAAACCCTATATTTTTCTGAAATCACCTTTTTAAGTACTGCAACTCTTTTTTTCTCATAAGGACTGATATTTATTTCCAATCTATCTATATTAAATTCTTTTACCGGATTATCCATTAAAATATATGCAAGGGAGGCATAAAGAAGAGAAAATTCCCCCATTGTATCATTACTTGAAAATATGTCATTGTAAACAACAGATTTTCCATTTCTTAAATAAATAATACCATCCACTCTCAGAGAAAGTTCTCCGACAGCTTTTATTTCACTGCTTATAACATTCGCGAGAGCATTATAAATCAAAAGTGGAGTGAGAAGTTTATCTCTAACCATTTTAATTTCAAACACCTCTGGTTTCATATAATTCATTGTAATTTTCATAGACACAAGATCAGGGAAACTCCCAATTTCTCCTACAATTGCACTTGTCCTATCGGCTACTATTTTACCTATGTAATTTTCAACAGAAGAAAGTTTAAAAGATGATTCATAGCTCGGGACAACACCTATTATCTTTGCTTTTGAAACAGGATATTCAATTTTTCCTAAATTAAAAAAAGGATGACCGAAAGCATAAAAAGTATCTCCCTTTACATGGGTTACTGTACCCCCCGCTGAAAGGTCAAAATCTCCTATCATTAAATGTACATTTATTGCATCTCCATCTCTCAAATTAATAGAAGATGTATCTATCTTTTCCGGAATCCTAATCTTTCCAGAAGAAGAGGGGATTGCCATAAAGTGAAAAGGAGAAAATTCCTCATTCAATTTCTTTACTATATCTGTTGAAAAACCTGATGCCTTAAGAGGAATTTTAAAAAAACCAAAATTTACAGCCCTTTTCTTTAGTTCTTTCTTTAATCTCTCAATTATCTTTCCATTGGAAATATCCTTCAAATCAATTTTTATATCTACTTCTGGAGCAGTTTTTTTCTCAGTGGTAATCATATCTTCATAAGGTGTTATACCTGCTATAGCTCTCTTTGTAAAAGGAAAAGAGAAAGAAACAGCTCCAACTATTTTCCCATTATAATAGACAGGACTCCCTGACATCCCCGCAATAACACCTGTCTCTCTGTAATAATCACCTTCAATTTCTCCAATAATAAAACTTTTATTGGGATACATATTTTTAAGAATACCCGTAACCTTTACCTTAAACTCTGACAGCTTTTCTCCTTTTAAAACTGTTTTCCCCGTAAGCACCATCCCTTCCCTGACTTTGCTCACTGGAAGGAATTCAGCAGAAATTAAGATAAAGGGAACCAAAAATAAAATTAAAACCGCCGCCTTTTTTTTCATTTTTTCTCCTAACTTTTTATTTTTACAACCGACGGAATCAAGCTAAATTTTACCGGAAGAAATTTACCCAACTCTCCGTCATACTCAAGAGGAATCTTATCATCTTTATTAACAGGTTCAATTACCACCTCTTTTACTCTCTTTATCAGAATTTCCTTATCCCCAATATGTGCTCCTTTGTAAATTTTTATAATTTTTTTTAAAAGTTCAGCTTTGGATACTTTCCTTAAAAGTAAAAAGTCAAAAAACCCATCATCAAGTTTTGCATCAGGAGCAACTTTCATCCTGCCTCCAAAATACATCCCATTACAAATAGCTCCTATCATCACATCATCTTCCAATTCATCCCCATTATCAAATCTCACCCTAACCCTTTTTGAGTCAAAAGCTCTCAGGGTTTTTAAAGCACCTAAAAAATATACAAATCCATACTTTATCTTTTTTTTCAACTCAATTATATTCTCCACGACCTCACCACTAAAGCCAAAAGAAGAAACATTAATAAAGTATGAGCTACCATTCTTACTCTCAATTTTCCCAACATCTATTGTTCTTTTCCTGTCAGTCAAAAACAAATCTTTCCATCTCTTTATCCTATTCTGATGCTTTATTGTTCTAAGAAAATCATTTCCCTTACCAGAAGGGAAAAGAGAGATAAAGGCATCTTCATTTAATGGCTTATCCTTCTCCAGATATCCATTAACTATTTCATTAAAGGTTCCATCTCCGCCAACACCAAGTATATGCTCAAATCCTTTTCTTATGGATTCTTTAGTAATCTCTACCGCATGTTTTGGGGCATCTGTAAATTCACACTTCATATCTTTAAAAATAGAGGACAAAATTTCCTTAATACTTTTCCACTTTTTGTAAGTTTTCCCAAAGGCAGAATAAGGATTAACTATAACCTTTGTCTTATACTTCATCACCTTTTTTTTCTTCCTTTGGTAACTCCTTCTGAACTTTATCTTTCTTATTTTTCCCTGATAAAGCTTGAGCCAAAGCACCTCCAATTGTGGGGAATACAAGGTAGAAAATAATAAGCCCCAGACTTAAAAATAAAACTATCATCTTAAAACCAAATTTATCAACAAGTCTTACAATTCTCTCTGCTTCCGGAGCATTCATATTCAAAAGTCTCTCCCGGGCAAGTGCAAACTTTTTTGCTTTCAATCCCATAAAAATAAAAGTCAGTACACCATTAAAAATCCATCCGAAAACACCAGACAAAGCTCCGTAAATAAGCCCATCTGTGCTTCTCGGGATGTAATCATCTTTCTTAGAAGCAATAATGTAAGAGACAGCACCTCCTATAACCAACCACATGCAACAAAGGAGATTAAAAATACTAATCACAGGCATCACAGAAAAAAAAGCCATCAAAAGCCCCCCTAAAATAGGGGCATCAAGATAAAGTTTTGAATTTTGAGTTAAATTATTATTTTCCACTCTTTCCTCCGTTTCCATAAATGGAATAAGAAAATATTATACCAATTAAAACCCCTGATAACCAGCGCAATAAATTTAATAAGCTTAAATTTGCAAAAAAAGGAGCAATTTTTGTAAAAATAAAAACAATAATTGAAATTACTAAAATTTTAATAAAATAAGTTTTTTGAAATTTAATATTTTTAAAATAAAATAACACAGAACTTATGAAAAAAGCCTGATAAATCCCGGTGCACCTTGAACAAACCGCGAGTTTGCTGCCATTAATCCAGAAACTCAAACTATCTGATTGATGACAAACAAAAGAGAAAAGTTTGTAAACAAAAAAATTAATAATATCCCCAAATCCGAAAATAGGTAAAATTATCAAAAAATTTAGAATAAAAAAAAGAACAAGTAAAAAAATTTTAATTTTAGTTTCTATCTCTTCTATGAATATTTGAGATACAGAGAACTCCATCTTTGTCATAATATATCTTTATTCTACTCCTTCTCTTGATCTTTCTTTTTGAATAAGAAACATTAAGCTTTGGAACAATTCCTTTATACTCTTTTATAACCTTTTTAACATATCTTATAGTCTCACGATAAGGGGGAATCCCCCCGTAAGTATCCACTGCAGTCTCACCAGCATTGTACGCAGCAAGAACTTTTTGAAGATTGTTTATCCCGTATTTATTAATCAACCTCTTAAGATGCCTTATTCCCGCTGTAAGATTTTTTTCCGGATCAAAAACCTCATCAGAGTAAACCCCGTAATCTTTTGCAGTTTCCTCCATTAGCTGCATTAAACCTTTTGCACCTTTTTTCGAAACTGCCACAGAATTAAAATTCGATTCAACCTTTATTATAGCCTTTACCAACTTAGGATCCACTCCATATTTTAAAGAAATCCTATTTATTTTCTCTTCATACTTTTTGCTTTTAAGATTACTCTTAAAAAAATGCTTTTTTGTTTTTATGATTTTCAAGATTTTTTTGTATTCATATGGCCTGAAATTTGAAATAATCTTCTGACCATCCTTAGACAAGTAAACATAGATATCAGAAAAAACAAACATACTTCCACATATCAGAATAAAGGCAAGACTCAAAATTTTCTTAAATCTCATTTTCTATTTTTTCTTTCAATTTTTCTCTCAAAACGTCTATATTTTCCGGTTTTGAGCCACCTGCCTCACCAAAATCATCTCTTCCTCCGCCGCCTCCTCCGATTATAGGAGCGGAATATTTTATCAAATCTTTAGCTTTAAGCTTTTCAGATAAAGGTTTTGTGATGGCAAAAACAAGAGAGAGCTTTTTACCATTTATCTGATAGAGAACGATAACACCATTTTTAGCTTTGGTTTTCAAATTGTCAGATAATGTTCTTATCTCTTCCCTCTTTAAACCTTCCACTCTATGAAAAACAAACTTAACTCCCTTTATTTCTTCTGCTTTTTCAATAATTTCATCCAGAGAGGAAGCTATTAATTTTTGCCTGAGTTCATCCCTTTCCTTTTGAAGGGATTTTAGCTCTTCTTTTAATTTTCGAGCCATTTCCAATAATTTATCTTCTGAAGTGTTAAGTTCTTTCTTTAAATCACTCATCTCTGTAAAAAGCCTCGAAACTCTTTTTACAGCTTCCATTCCCGTAACAGCCTCTATTCTTCTGACACCTGCGGAAACACTCATTTCAGAAATAATTTTAAAAAATCCAATCTCACCTGAATAATCAAGGTGGGTACCTCCGCAAAGCTCTTTTGAAAAATCTCCCACTGAAACCACTCTTACGGTTTCCCCGTACTTTTCTTCGAAAATTGCCATTGCACCGGTTTTTACAGCCTCATCTATTGACATAATCTCAGTGCTAACCTTTAAATTCTCCTGAATTTTTCTATTGACAAGCTCTTCTATCATAGCTATCTCCTCAGAAGATAGAGCCTGAAAATGCGTAAAATCAAACCTTAACATATCAGGTGCAACCTTTGAACCAGACTGTTTTACATGGGGACCGATTATCTCTCTTAATGCTTTGTGTAAAAGGTGGGTGGATGTATGATTCTTTTTAATCGCCCATCTTCTCTCTTTATTAACTTTTAGCTCCACTTTATCTCCCACTTTCGCACTTCCTTTTTTCACTTTTATCTTATGGGAAATTACATTATCAGTGGGTTTTTGCGTATCTATCACCTGAGCAAAAAAAGATTCGTTTTCCACAACTCCTGTATCCCCTACCTGACCGCCTGCCTCTCCGTAAAAAGGTGTTTTTCTAACTATTAATTCTCCCTCTTCTCCCTCTGAAATAGTTTCAATAGCTTTGCTTTCCTTAAATAATGCTATAATTTCACTTTCTCCTTCCAGATCCGTATAGCCAATAAATTCCACTTTTTCATTCTCCAAAATTTTGTACTTTTCTATCTCTTTAATCTTTTCATCACCCTTCCAAAAGCTTCTTGCCCTTTCTCTCTGCTTATTAAGCTCTTCATTAAACTCTCTCATATCATATTCAAACCCATTCTCCTCAAGTATATCCTTTACCAGATCGGGAGGAAAACCATAGGTATCATAAAGTTTAAAAACACTCTTTCCATCTATCCTTTTTTTCCCTTTGATCTTCGCATTCTCAATCATTTCGGAAAGCTTACTGTATCCTATGTCAAGAGTCTTGTAAAATCTTTCCTCTTCGGCTTTACATATATTTGCCACAGTAAGATGAGATGATTCTATTTCAGGATAAGCTTTTCCCATAATATCAACAACAGTCCCCGTTAGTTTATATAAAAATGGTTTATCAAGCCCAAGGTCCTTTCCATATCTGAAAGCTCTTCTTATAACCCTTCTGAGTACATAACCCCTTCCCTCGTTTGTAGGTAAAACCCCGTCTGAAATTAAAAAAGTTATGGCTCTTACATGATCAGCTATAACCCTCATAGCCACTTTGGTTTTTTCACTTGCCCTATAATCCTCTCCAGTTAATTCCTCTACCTTTTTAATAATCGGCATAAAGAGATCTGTTTCAAAATTACTTTCAACTCCCTGTAAAATACTTGCCAATCTCTCAAGCCCCATTCCCGTGTCTATTGAGGGAGAAGGCAAGGGAGAAAGTTTTCCATTTTCATCCCTATTAAATTCCATAAAAACAAGATTCCATATTTCAATGTATCTGTCGCCCTCTTTTTCGCCTAATTTATAGTCACCATATTTTTCCCCTCTATCATAATGAATTTCCGTACAGGGACCACAGGGACCGGTTTCTCCCATCTCCCAGAAATTATCTTTTTCACCCATTCTTATTATTCTATCTTCAGGAATTCCGATATTTTTATTCCATATTTTAAAAGCTTCATCGTCTTCCCTAAAAATTGTAATGTATAGCTTTTCCGGAGAAATTCTGTAAACCTCAGTTAAAAGTTCCCAAGCATACTCAATAGCCTCTTTTTTAAAGTAATCACCAAAGGAAAAATTCCCCAGCATTTCAAAAAAAGTGTGGTGTCTGTCTGTCTTTCCTACCTGCTCAAGATCATTGTGTTTCCCACCCGCTCTCATACACTTCTGAGAAGAGGTGGCTCTCTTATAATCTCTTTTTTCAATTCCTAAGAAAACATTTTTAAATTGGTTCATTCCTGCATTTGTAAAAAGTAAAGTGGGATCTTTTGCTGGGACAAGGCTTGAGCTTTTTACTATCTTATGTCCTTTCTCCTTAAAAAAATTTAAAAATACAGAGCGAATCTCATTGCTATTCATGTATATCTTCTGTACCTCCCGTTACAAGTCTTTCCATCTCTTCCAGAGCTGTATCCTGAGTGGACTGTACACCCATGACTTTAAGTTTAAATTCATCGGGATTTGAAGCCCATCTGAGAGCCTCTTCATAGGTAATAAGTTTTTTCTCCCATAAGAAATAGAGAGACTGATCAAATGTCTGCATCCCGTACTGGGAGACACCTTTTTGTATTGCCTCTTTTATAAATTTTGTCTTTTCCGGATTAATAATACAATCCTGAATATAGGGGGTATTTATCATAACTTCTGTTGCCGGAACTCTTCCCTTTTTGTCAGCTCTCGGTACCAATCTCATTGATATAACAGCTTTAAGCACCATTGCAAGCTGTAATCTTACCTGCTTCTGGTGATAAGGGGGGAACATTGAAACAATTCTGTCAATGGTTTCAATAGCATCCAATGTGTGTAATGTGCTCAAAACAAGGTGTCCGGTTTCAGCTGCCAAAAGAGCGGTCTCAATTGTTTCAAGATCTCTCATTTCTCCCACAAGTATAACATCAGGGTCCTGTCTCAAAGCCGCCCTTAGAGCTGATGAAAAAGAAGGAGTATCCATTCCTATTTCCCTTTGATTTACAATGCTTTTCTTATCCCTGTGCAAAAATTCAATAGGATCCTCAATAGTTATTATATTTGCGGTTTTGTAAGTATTAATATAATCCACCATAGCCGCCAGAGTTGTTGATTTTCCCGATCCCGTTGTTCCGGTAACAAGAATCAATCCTCTCTCCTCTTTTGCTATTTTCTCAAGCACAATTGGCAGATTTAACTCCTTTATAGGCTTGATTTTTGTCGGAATAACCCTCAAAACCATTCCTATGGTGTTTCTCTGGTAGAAAATACTTACTCTGAACCTTCCGAGTCCCGGGACAGAATAGGCAAGATCAATTTCATTTCTCTCCTTAAATCTCTGCTTATCCCTCTGGCTCATTATTGAATAAGCAAGAGCTATTGTATCCTCTGACATTAGTCTCTTAAGCTCTGTAAGAAAGTGAAGCTTTCCGTCTATTCTAACTATAGGATAATTACCAACCTTTAAATGAAGGTCTGACGCCCCTCTCTCAATTGCTGTTTTTAAAAGCTCATTTATATGCATACTACCTCCTTTACTAACTATTAAGATAGTATTTTTTGCAAAAATAGTCAAGTGAAGCACAAAGCCCACGGCTTCCCAGCCTCAAAGCTTTTTTATCTCGTGGAAATTTATTGATTGAATTAATTTAAAGCTCAAAAAAGCTGCTTTAGAGACTGGTATACTTGAAATCTGATTGGTTTTATGGGGTGGTGTATACTACAAACCCCAAACAAAGCTTAACTCTTTTAACACGAAATCTCCTCATCTCCAGCTCCTTTTGCAAAAAGACATGATGTACCTGTAAGTTCAACTATTTTATGCATATTTTCAACACTCATCTCACCAGATATTCCAAAAATATTTATATCTGCCGGAGGTGTACTTTTGAGTTTTTCCCAGAAAGAACCCACCATAACCACTAACTCGGACTTAATGGGAAGTCTTTGTTCGTCAACAATTCTCTTCAAATCATCCCTTTCAAAATCAAGTTTATCCTCGCTATCAGTTACTCTTATCAATCTTAGTTTACCCCATTCCTTAAAAAGCTCTAAGGAAACAAGGGTGGCAAGGTTTTGATTGGGGCTTTTGTCCCTTATCCAGAGATTTATAGTTTTTTTATCCTTAAACATAACACTTTTGTTAAGTCCTAAAATCAAAAGCCCTATCCTCTCTTTTATTGCGATTGCAATAAGTTGCTCCAATCTATAATCCTTTTTTCTATCTTCACTCATAGTTAGAAACATTATGTTAGGAGGAAAAAACATTCCCTTCATAACTTGAGTAACTATATCAATTCCTTCCAGGAAATCTTCAGCCTCTATCACCATTGCAGTTGTAAATATACCCTCTTTCTTTATAGGCTCAACAAGATGAGTAAGCTCTCTTTTGAGCTCCCTGACTCCTTTGAGCACAAAATCACTCTCATCCTTTTTGCCATGTTTGAAAAAGAAGTCAATAAGATGAGATATTCTCAAAGGAAGCTCTCTTTCAGAAGCTTTTATAGAAAAAACCCTTAAAGTTCCTTTGGGAAAAACTATATCTTTAACAAATCGCATTATACCTTCCCATTTTTTTGGATCTTCAACCGGAATCATAAGATTGGGCTTCCAGTTTTTGGGACTTTTGGGCATTTTTGAGGAAATTTTTAAAGCCCATTCGGCAATCGATGTAAAAAGAGCTTCTCTTACATCCCCCCAATTGGCCTTTAATCCTCTTTTCACCTGAATTATATAAAATAAAGCAATCAAGATAAGGGAGATACTTGCAAAAAGACTGTCAATAAGAAACATAGTTAAAAGACACCAGAGCCCTCCTATTAGGGTAACAACAGATGGGATTTTAAAACTCGGTCTGAAGGAGGTAACTCCAATTGTTTTTTCTATGTATGTTGCAAGATTAATCATACTATATGTAATCAGAAAGAACATGGTGAGAAGTGGAGCTATTGCATTCAAATCCCATAAAAGAATACTTGCTTCAACTATTATTGCAGTAAAAAGAAGAGAATAGCGAGGTTCTCCGTTTTTACTTCTCCACGCCCAAATCTTATAAAAAGGTACAACTCTATCCTGACCGAGAGCCATTAAAATTCTCGGAGCACCAAGGATACTACCTATCGCTGAAGAAAGGGTAGCTCCCATTATTCCACCAATTACAGGCCATCTCCACCTTGCAATTTTCTCAAAAATTAGATTATCGCTTAACAATTGCTCTGTTGATGCAGATATTCCGAGCCAGAGAGCAACTGTAATATAAATAAAAAAACCTATACCAATTGCAAAAAGCATTCCTATGGGAATATTCTTGCGTGGATCCTTTAATTCCCCTGACATAGCTGCCCCCGCACTTATCCCGGTAACCGCCGGGAAAAACACAGCAAAAACCTCCCAGAAAGAGAGATTGGAATGGGTGTTCCAGAGCACAAGATGAACACTGGTATCACGATGCCCCATAAAGAAAGATATAAGAGATAAAACAATTATTGTCATAATAATATATTGGGATTTTATTGCTATCTTAGCGTTTATTATGGATAATACAAGTATAAAGACAAGTACAATGGAAGATACGAGTTTTGCGGGGTGATTGGGAAACAGACTTACCCAGATTTCAGTAAATCCTATTATGTAAAGAGCAACCGAAAGAGCCTGCGAAATATAAAGGGATATTCCTATTGCACCACCAACTTCAAGCCCAAGAGATCTTGAAATAATTGAATAAAATCCTCCGTCTCCTATCTTTACATTGGTGGTCATAGAGGCCATAGCAAGCCCTGTGGTTATAGTTGATATATGTGCAAGGACAATAATAAGAAAGGCACCCAAAAGTCCTGCATGGCCCACTACCCAACCAAGTCTTAAGTAAAGGATAACACCTATTATCGTAAGAATAGTAGGTACAAAGACCCCATCAAAAGTACCAAACCTTTTATGATTTTCTCCCATCAAAAAGTTTATACAAATTTGAAGAAATATTCAAGATAAGAGTCTTTTATACTCATCATACTATTTTCATCTACAACCACTATGACTTATACTAATAATATTGTGTTTATAAAAAGCCATAAAGACAATATCTTCTTGATAAAAAATGATTAAAATATTATAATACTCATCTTCGGAGAGGTGGCTGAGTGGTTGAAAGCGGCGGTCTTGAAAACCGTTTTCCGGGCAACCG
>JAMOVU010000190.1 GCA_027067555.1 Candidatus Aminicenantota bacterium
CAAGATTTCAAGGCAGCTCTTTGGGCTATCAAGCCAATTAAGCCAAAAGTTGTTCCAGCTGAGCAGCTTTTTTTGTCTTGTCCTAAAATTTCTTGAAAGCTTTGATGCTTGAAGGCTTTTGGCTTTATAAAGCATTTGTCTCTGTTTACAGTCAATTTTTAATTCCTTCTCAAATTTCTCAAACTGAAGATTGAGCTTTTTAGTCTTATGTCATATTTTAATTCCAAGTATTTTATTATCGTTCTATGTCCCTTCTTTTTAAGAGGGATCATCTCCATCTTCATAGGGACAAGTCTTTTGCCGACTTTTTTCACATCTGAAAATTTCATCACCCTGACAACATCACCTCTTTCATCATAATATTTTTCCCAGACAGGTATATAATTATCTTTTTTAACGGAAAGAATAATTTTGCTCCATACAACTGCCACTCCCTCTTTGGGGACTGCTTCTACATAGTAAAACTTTTCGCTAATTTCTTCTTTGTAATCTATTAGTCTGAAATTATAATCATCAACAAAAGTGTACTCCTTTACAAGATCATCATTTGTAAAGTCTGAGCCCATCCAGGAGCTCATCATCATGGAAGGTGGAATTTTGATTATTTTATTAACTTTCGGAAGATAATTCCACATCTGATTCCCGATTTTTAGTGTTGCCATTCCTTTGTCTTTTTTAGGTGATAGTATTCTTATAAATGTTTTTTTCATTCCCTCTGTCCAGATATCCATGAGTAAAGTTCTCTTCCAGTGATGTGTTTCAATTATCATCTCAACTTTTGAATAACTTGTTTTGCTTCTGTAAAGCTCATCAATCTTTTTTACGATTTTTTTTGCTATATTATCTGATGGAAACACAGATAAAATTAATGAAGAAAATAAAATAAAAAACATATAAAGCCGTTTGTTAATCTTCATCTTTTCCTCCTTTGATTTTTAAACCTGATATTAAAATATTATTCATTGTTTTTACAGCTTCTATGTAATCAATACTCTCTTCATTCAAAATCCATTGTACCATAAGCCCATCCAACATTCCTATTATCATTGCTCCTACAATTTCGGGGGAAAATTCGTTGTTAAAAATTCCTTTGCTTTGCCCGTCTTTGATAATTTTTGCGAATGTTTTCCTGTATCTTGAGTAAAAATCCTTTAGTTGTTTATAAAACTCTGATCTGAACTTTTTTTCTTTAATCCCCATCGCCCAAAAATCAAAAATAATCTCAAATGTGCCTATGCCTTCTTTTTTAACAGCTTCTGTGAAAAGGAATAACCCCTCGGAAAGCTTTTTATCAGGCGGGTAGGGGAGGTTTTCGAGAGCTTCTATGGAGTAATCACTTCCTTCAAGGAATAAAGAAAAGGCTGAGAGAATAATCTCTCTTTTGCTTTTAAAATATTCGTATACAGTTCCTTTGCCAATGCCTGCTTTTTCAGCTATGTCCTTTATTGTAGCTGAGGAGAAACTTTTTCAGCAAACACCTGTAATGCTGCGAAAGCAATGGCTCTTTTCTTTTTCTCTCTGTCAAAATCCTTTTTCAATATTTGTTCTCCTATAATTTATCCGACCGACTGTTCGGTCAGTATTTTATTATATCACTTATTTTTTAGAATGCAACAGATTAATGATTTTTAAAAAGTGGATTCAGATTTTGAAAAAATATATAAAGCTTTATTTTTTCTTTTTCATAACTTCCCGAATTTTTTTGGTCAACTCAGTTATTGTATAAGGTTTGCTAATAAAGTTAACTCTTTTATCTAAAATTCCTTTATTAACAATATGATTATTTGTGTAGCCTGAAGTATATATAACTTTTATTCTAGGAAATCTCTTTTTCATCTCCTTTGCTAACTCTTCTCCATCCATATTGGGCATTATTAGATCTGTGATTAGGATATCTGGTTTTATCTTTTTTTCTTTAATGATTTTAAGGGCTTCTCTACCATTGGATGCTGTTATAACTTTATATCCCAAAGATTTTAAACCTGTTGCAGCAAACTTTAAAATTTCCTTTTCATCTTCAACAAAAAGTACTATTTCGCTCCCTCCTAAAATCTCCTCTTCGTCTTTTGTTTTTTTCTCCAATTTTTCTTCTTTTAGTTTTGTAGCTGGCCAATACACTTTTATTGTGGTTCCTTTGCCCTTTTCAGAGTAAGCATAAACAAAGCCCTTGTTTTGCTTAACTATTCCATAAACAGTGGAAAGCCCCAGCCCGCTTCCTGCTTTTCCTTTAGTTGAAAAAAATGGATCAAAAATCTTTTCTTTTATAGTATCATCAATACCGATTCCAGTATCACTAACAGCAAAAAATACAAAATTGCCTGTTCTTGATCCGGGGTGTTTTAGTACATAGTCATTTTTTATTCTTACATTCCCTGTTTCAATTGTTATAATGTTTTGTGTTTTTTTATCTTTTTTCTCATTTATAGCATCTCTTGCATTTACTACAAGATTTATCAAAATTTGCTCTATTTGATTTGGGTCTGCCTTTATATTTGCCACATCTTTGTCTAAAACCAGATCAAGTTTAATATCTTCTGATAAATATCTTGTTAAGAGTTTTTTGAGATTTTTTATTATTGTATTTATATTTACTATTTTAGGATTGTAAACCTGTTTTCTTGAGAAAGCAAGAAGATGTTTTACTAATTTTTCGGCTTTTATCCCTGCTCCATTTATTGATTTGAAAATTTTGTAACTCGGATCATTTTCATCAAATCTTTTCAATGCCATATCAGTATAGCCATTGATTACTGTTAAAAGGTTGTTGAAATCATGAGCTATTCCACCGGTTAGAGTCCCAATTGCTTCCATTTTTTGAGCTTGTAATAATTGTTCTTCCAATTTTTTTTCAGCTGTTATATCCCTCTTTACGGCGGCAAAATTTGTTATTTCTCCCTTTTCATTAAAAATAGGAAAGATTGTCGCACTTTCGTAAAAAATTGAGCCATCTTTCTTTTTATTTATGAATGTACCATGCCATGATTTTCCTGCTAATATAGTATCCCATAAGTTTTTGTAAAATTCTTTACCCATTTTTCCGCTTTTGAGGATTTTGGGGTTTTTACCAATAACTTCTTTTAACTTATAGCCCGTTATTTTCTCAAAAGCAGGATTTACATAGATTATTTTTGCATTCCTGTCCGTAATTACTACGGCTTCACTTGATTGCCTTATAACTTCTGCGAGTCTCTGGATTGCCTTTAGTGCCTGCTCTTTTTCTCCTTCAAGTTTTTTTTGCTCTGTTATATCTCTTGAACTTCCAACTGTTCCTATAATTTTACCCTTTTCATTTATAAGCGGACCTTTATAGATATCAAAATAAAAATATCTTCCTCTAATATAACCGGAAATTTTATAACGAACGGGTCTCTTATTTTTTATAACTATTTTATCGTAGTCAATTGGATCTTTATCCACATAAAACCAGTCATTTCTTGATGGATTTTCTTTTTTAATTTTCTCTATGATTTCTTTATGGGTTAAGTTTACAACTTCCTCAGGGGAATTGAATCCATAAAAATCAACAGCCATTGATTTATTTATGAATATATATTTACCTTCTAAATCCCTTGCCCATACCATATCCGGATTATTATCTGCTACCAATTTAAACAATCGGGAAAGTTCTCTGTATTTTTGTTCACTTTTTTTCAATTCTTCTAACATATTTTTTTCGTTTGTTATATCTCTTGCAATCACAATTATAAATTTCTCGCTTTCTGCGCTAACAATAAAAGAGGTTTGATGAATAGTTCTAATCTGATTGTCTTTTCGTTTTATTTTTAGTTCTTTATGATTAATAACCTGAGGGAGAAACTGGGGTCTTTCCCTTCTGTTTAACTTCCTTTTTATCTCGTTTAAATATTTTTTAAAGTTTTTTTTCTTTTCTGGAAGGAGAAGATAATTTACTTCAAATATTGTTTTCCCGATTAATTCTTTTCTTGAATAGCCCGTTAACTCTTCCACCGCTGGGTTTATATCTTGGACAATATAATCTTTATCTGCAATTACTATACCATTTTTAGTGTTTAAGAATATTCCGTAGAACATTTTATTACTTTTTTCAAGTCTTTGCTCTATCTTCTTTTTTTCCGTGAAATCTTCCAAAATAGTAAGAGCTCCGGTAATTTTACCTTTTGTTCTCAGGGGTGTAATGTGAAGCCTCATAAAAATTTTTTTACCCCATTTTGAAGTGTAAGATCCTTCGTATATTTGATCAATTCCCTTTTTAATTGATGTTTTGATTTTCTCGGATATCCCGGCTTTTAATAATGGTGGAAACTTGAAGATATTGATTTTTTTCGTAGCTTCTGCTGAGGGGGAGCCTAAAATTTCAAGTGTTTTCTCATTTACATAATCGATATTTCCATTTAAATCTATACTTAAAATCCCCAGAGGAGCTTTTTGAGATAACATCTCATACTTAAATTTACTTTCAAGAAGATCTTTCTCAATCTTTTTATGTTCGGTAACATCTCTGGTAACTTCAATTGCATACAAAATGTCTCCTTTGTTATCTAAAACAGGAAAAGCTCTCGTTTCATAAAACTTTTTTTCTTTATTGGAAAGTGATAATTCTTTTTCCACTGAAGAAATTTCTCCTGTTTCAAATACCTGCCTTGGAGCACATATCTCACATTTTGTGTCTCTTTTTTGATAGATTTTATAGCAATATTTACCTCTTATCTCTTCTAATGTCTTTCCTATCATTGATAGGAGT
>JAMOVU010000191.1 GCA_027067555.1 Candidatus Aminicenantota bacterium
TTTTTTCTCTTTTTTATCCTTTTTTACCATTTTTTATTTTATTCATTTTCTCTTATTTTCTCCATTTTTCGCCGATTTACAGATATTTTTATAAATAAAAATATTAATATATTAAGATACAAGTGGAAATATGGTACACAGCAAATAATTACTAACCAATCATCCATGGAGACCGTACATGCCACGCATCTCTTGACTTGATGGCTTTTGGTTCTTGCTTACTCGAGTTTTTGTAAGTAAAATAGTAAAAAAAGAAGGAAAAAAGAATTTTTAATCGTATATAAGATATTAACAAACCGGGAGATAAATCATGAAAAAATGGAAAATCGGAATATGGATTATTTTACTATTATTCTTTTTTTCAGGTGTGAATTCCTGCAAAAAAGCTGAAAAGGAAAATGTAAAACAAGCAAATTCAAAAAAAGAGACCAAAACCTCCAAAAAAAAGCTCACAAGAGCTGATATTATGAAAAAATTCGGTATCAAATCAAGAGAAGATTTCAAGAAACTGACACCTGAGCAAAGGCAGGAATTCTTTAAAATGATGAGAGCATTAAGAGAAGGGGATACAGGCGGTGGCGGAAACCTTCCGCTTGTAAAAATATACAGGATAAAGAGAGCTCCTATTCTGAATTATCTTACATTTAACACAACCCTTGAACCTGAAAAAAAGGTTCCGATTTATTCAAAGGTTGATGGAATAATAGCAAAAATAGTTAAAGATGAAGGAAGTTTTGTGAAAAAGGGAGAGATATTGGCTCTAATAGATGATAAGGATATTAAAAACAGCTATGTCCAGGCCAAACTTTCCGTAAGACAGGCAGAGATTAACCTGAAAGATGCTGAAATAAAAAAGGATGATGAAGAGGCAAATTTTAAAAGATCAAAGAGACTTTATGAAGAAAAGATAATTTCCGAAAAGGATTTTTCAACCGCAAAATTAAATTATAGATCCGCCGAGCTTTCCTACGAAAGAGCAAAGCAACAGCTTGACATAGAAAAAGAAAAATTCAAAGCCCTTGAGCTTCAGCTTTCTTATACAAAGATAAGAAGCCCAATTGACGGTTGGGTAACTTCAAGGAAAATAGATCAGGGGATGAGAGTAAATCCAGGAACTGAGCTTTATACAGTGGAAGATTTTGACCCCCTTCTTGCAAGGGTTTATGTACCTGAAAAGGATATTATTAAATTAAAAGTGGGAATGGATGTCGATGTAAAATCAGAGGTTTATGATACTGTTTTCAGAGGAAGAATTAAGATAATAAATCCGAGAATAGACCCTCAATCAGGCACATTTAAGGTTACAATAACAGTAAAAGATAAAAGCCTTAAATTAAGACCGGGAATGTTAGTTTCCTGCAATATCATAATAAGCAAAAAAGATAATGCCCTTGTTGTTCCGAAAAAGGCTGTTTTTTACAAAAAAGGACAAGCTTTTGTTTTTGTTCTAAGAAGAGGTGGTGTTGCTAAATTGAGAAGTGTAAAACTCGGAACAGAGCTTGAGAAAGAGTATGAAATTCTCGATGGCTTAAAAGAGGGAGAGGTGGTTGTTGTTCAGGGAATAGAAAATCTTAAGGACGGAGCAAAGGTTAAGATATTATGAAATTAATTAAATTTTCAGTATCCCATCCGGTAACACTCACTGTTATTGCAATAGCAATAATAGTATTCGGTTTTATATCTTACTCCCAGCTTCCCATAAACCTATTGCCTGAGCTCAGTTATCCGACAATAACAGTAAAAACAGAATTATCGGGAGCATCCCCTCAGGAAATAGAAAACCTTATAACAAAGCCATTAGAAGAAGCTGTGGGAGTTGTCTCCAATGTGGTAAAGATAACCTCATATTCAAGACCAGGAGTTTCGGAAATAATAGTTGAATTTGCATGGGGAACAAATATGGATTTTGCCTCTTTGAATATGAGAGAAAAAATAGATGCGGTAAGGCTTCCGGATGATGCAACAAAGCCGATTCTTCTGAAATATGACCCATCTTCAGAGCCGATTATGCGAATCGGACTTTCAGGCTCTATGGAGCCCGGCAAATTAAGATATTATGCTGAAAAGGAAATAAAACCGGAATTTGAAACTCTCGAAGGGGTTGCAGCCGCAAAAATTTCCGGGGGAATAGAGGAAGAAATTCATGTTGACCTTGATGAAAAAAAGCTCCAAACACTCAAAATCCCAATCTCCCTCATTGAGCAAAGATTAGCTCAGGAAAATATTAATCTTTCCGCAGGAATCTTAAAAGAGGGAGAAACCCAATATTTGATTAGAACCGTAAGTCTTTTTAAAAACTTAGATGATATAAGAAATATAATAATAACATACAGAAACAATGCGCCAATAAGAGTAAAGGACATAGCAAGGGTTTACAGGGGAGCAAAGGATAGAAAGGTAATAACATTTATAAATGGAAAAGAGAATATTGAAGTGGCAATTTACAAGGTCTCCTCCGCAAACACTGTGAAGGTTGCGGATAATGTAAGAAAAAGAATAGAAAAATTAAGAAAACTCTATGCACAGGAAGGCAAAGATATTAAATTTAAAGTGTTGGTAGACCAATCTCATTTTATAAGAAGCTCAATAGATGAAGTTTTAAATACAGCTGTTATAGGAGGAATCCTTGCAATCCTGATTTTATTTCTTTTCCTCAAAAATTTTCCCTCCACAATTATTATCTCCCTATCCATTCCAATTTCCATAATGATTTCATTCTTTTTGTTTTACCTGTTCAATGTATCCCTTAATATAATGTCTTTGGGAGGGCTTGCCCTCGGTATAGGAATGCTTCTTGACTCCTCAATTGTTGTGCTTGAAGCAATTAATAGAAAAAGAGAGGAGGGCTCATCTCCCCTTGATGCAACCATAAACGGAACAGTGGAAGTCGCAGGTGCTGTTACTGCCTCAACCCTTACAACTGTTTCCGTCTTCCTGCCGGTTATTTTTATTAAGGGAGTGGCAGGACAATTGTTTAGAGATCAGGCTTTGGCAGTTATTTTTTCACTTTCTGCATCTCTTTTTGTATCATTGACACTGATTCCCATGCTATTTCCGAGATTCAAATATAATAAGGAAATAAAAAACAAACTTCTATTAAAGGGAGTGAATCTTTTTGACAAAGGTTTCGGAGGTTTTTTTAATTATTATGCAAACAAACTTCAGACAATCTTTGCCAAAAGAAGAATAATATTAATTGTTTCCCTTGCTCTGTTTTTCCTTTCCTCTTTTTACTTCTATTTTAGCGGAGCAAACTTAATTCCCGAGATTTCTCAGGGAGAGCTCAGAATAGACCTTGTTTATCCTCCCGGAGTTTCAGTCAAGGAAAATGCCAAAAGATCCCTTGAAATAATGGGCTTGATAAGAAATATTCCTGAAGTGGATTTTATCTACATAATCTCGGGTAAAGGTAGGGAAAAGGGGACCACATATGAGCAGGAAAAGGAAAACCTTGCTCAGATGATAGTAAAACTTAAAAAGGGAATCATAGGGAAAAAGGAGAGAAAGGTTGAAGAAGAGATAAGAAGCAGAATTTCAAGATATCCTTCCATCCAGTACAATGTCCAAAAACCCATGCTCTTTTCCATAAAAGCACCTGTTGAATATCTTGTATTCACAAATGAATTGGACAAGCAAAAAAAGTATGCGAAAATTGTTTATGATATTATGAAAAAAGTTAAAGGGCTTGAAGATGTCCGCTCTTCTGTCCTTGAAGGAAGTCCAGAGCTTCAGATTTTTTTGAACAGACAGAGACTTGCCAGAATGGGAATTACAGTGGGGCAGGTTGCGGACATTATAAAGAAAAAGATAGAGGGAGGAGTTTCCACAAAATTTTATGAAAAGGAAAGGGAAATTGACATAAGAGTAAGGCTTACCGAAGAGTACTACAAAAGCCTTGAAAATTTCAGAAATATTAACATAGAGGTATCGGACGGTAGTTCAATCCCATTAAGAGCTCTGGCAAAAATCAAACTTGAGTTAGGACCTTCGGAGATTTACAGAGAAAATCAGCAGAGAGCCGCAAAAGTCTCAGCTCAGCTTAAGGGAATTAGCCTTTCAGCTGCAATAAAAAAGATAAATGAAAAATTATCAGAAATAAAAATACCTCCTGATATTGCCATAAAACCTGCCGGTCAATCGGAAGAGAAAAACCTTGCTTACAAATCAATGGTATTTGCAATGCTCCTTTCAATCTTTCTCGTCTATTTGGTAATGGCAGCTCAATTTGAATCATTCCTCCACCCCTTTGTCATTATTTTTACAATTCCATTCGGAATAATCGGTGTTGCCATATCCCTTGTATTAACAATGCAACCTCTCAATGTTGTTGTTCTCATTGCAATGGTTATACTTGCCGGAATTGTCGTAAACAATGCCATTGTTCTTATAGATTATGTGAACAAACTTAGAGCCGAAGGAATTCCAAAAAGAGAGGCAATTAAAAGAGCCGCAAAGGTAAGATTCAGGCCCATCTGGATGACAACTCTCACGACAATTTTAGGCTTGATTCCAATGGCAGTTGATTTCGGAGAGGGATTTGAAATAAGAATACCGCTTGCAATAACACTAATAGGCGGTCTTTTGTTCGGTACATTGCTCACACTTGTCCTGATTCCTATAATATATGATTTTATGGATAGAAAAGAATGAGTCTTCCGGAATTTTCACTAAAAAGACCTGTTACTATAATTGTCATAATAATTATATTTTTTGTCTTGGGGATTATCTCTTCGCAAAAACTCCCACTTCAGCTTTTTCCTGACATAAGTTTTCCCAATCTTTATGTTTATGCCCCTTATCCTTCCTCCTCTCCGGAAGAGGTTAATCAAAAGATAACAAAACCCCTTGAAGAGGTTCTATCAACCATAAATGGAGTAAAAAAGATAAGCTCCACATCTTCCGCTTCAGCATCCTCCGTGAGGATAGAATTTGAAACTTCAAAGAATATGGATATAGCCTCCCTTGAGATAAGGGATAAGATAGACTCAATCAGAAATGAACTTCCGAGTGATTTAAAGAAGATATACATAAGAAGATGGGAAACTTCGAATATTCCCACCATGAGATTTTCCATCTCAGGCGAAATATCAAGAGATGATTTAATTAATTTGGCGGAAAGGGTTATAAAACCAAGACTGGAAAGAATAGAGGGGGTTGCAAACCTTGATATTGCAGGTGCTTCGGATAAAAAAATTTATCTTTATGTTTCACAATCCACCCTTGATGAGCTGAATCTGAGAATTTTTGATTTGCTTCAAACAGTTTTATCATCAAACCTAAGCACATCGGAAGGCTTTATAGAAGAAGATGGAAAAAAGTGGGTCGTGAGAATACCTGCTGAGATAAAAAATGTGGAGCAACTTAAAAATCTACCGGTGGCAGGAGGCAAATTAAAACTAAAGGATGTTGCAACAATAATCTATGATTATCCTCCGAAAGAGGATTATTATATTCTTGACGGAAGAGAGGCTATCTCATTCAGGCTTTATAAATCCGATCTTGCAAATGTTGTTGATATTTCCAAAAAGGTTAAAAAGGAATTGAAAAAGATTCTGTCCCTGCCTCAATACAAAAACTTAAATCTTTTAGTTTACAGGGATCAGGCAAAGGATATTTTAGCAAGTTTGAAAGAGCTTGTTAAAGCTGGGATAATAGGCTCTATTTTAGCAATAATAGTTTTATTCCTGTTTTTGCAAAGATTCAGAGTTACCCTTATAATAGCTCTTTCAATCCCGCTTTCGGTTATTTTTACATTTGCTTTTATGTTCCTTTTAAACACTCTTTTTCATACAAACCTTTCCATTAATATAATATCCCTTTCGGGATTAATGATGGCTGTTGGAATGTTAGTTGACAATGGTGTTGTTGTCTTGGAAAACATCTTCCGCTACAGGCAGGATTTTAATTATTCCCCATACGAAGCTGCAAAGGTGGGAAGTTCTGAGGTTGCAACAGCGGTCTTTGGCTCAACAATGACAACAGTCATAGTTTTCGCATCTTTAACCTTTGTGGGAGGCTCATCCTTCGGAAGATGGTTAAAAGATTTCGGACTTGCAATAACACTTTCCCTTTTTGCTTCTCTATTTGTTTCTCTGAGCTTTAATCCTTTAGCCGCTTCAAGGCTTATGAAAGGAAGAGAGAGAGAAAGAAGAAAGTTCATAGTCAAAATGGAAAATTATTACAAAAAATTTATCTCATTTGCCCTTTCAAAAAAATATTATGTTGCAATCGCAGCTTTTTTACTTTTTATTATAAGTTTTTATCTGTTTAAAAATATTCCGAGAGGTTATATGCCCCGCTCAAGGGAAAGGGAGATAGGCTATACTGTTTTGATGCCTGAAAAGATGAGTCTTGATGAAATGAGAGCTTTATTTAAAAGGGTGGAAGAAACAATAGAAAAAAATAAGAAAAAACTTGATATAGAGCACTATGTTTTTTCATACGGAATCAGAAGATTAAGAAGGGGAAGATATTTTGGCTCTATCAATCTTTATCTTAAAGATGAGAGCGAATCAAAGCTTTCCACATCAGAGATCGAGAAGAGGCTTACTCCCCTTTTACCAAAAGAGCCGGGAGTGGATTTTCTCAAAGGAAGGAGACATTTCAGAGGAGGTTTTGGAGGTGGAATCACCATTAATCTTACGGGTCCCGATTATTCCACACTTGTTGACCTTGCTGACAAAGTAAAGGAGGTTTTGAAAAAGATTCCGAGTGTTTCCGATGTAACAACAAATGTTGAGGGAGGGGAAAAAGAGGTAAAAGTAAGTGTGATCAGAGACAGAGCTTTCAGTGTTTCCTCTCAGAGAATCTCTCAAACAATTTCAAGCGCTATTTCTGAAAGGCCTGTTACCCGGTTCAGATGGGGAAATAAAGAGGTTGATGTAATCTTTCAATTAAAAAAAGATAAAAACTTCACTTTAAGCAAACTAAAAAATATAACAGTGGAATCCCAGTCAGGCTCATTACCTGTCTATGCTGTTGCAAGGTTCAGAATAGGAAAGGGAGCCCTTTCAATTGTAAAAGAAAACAAAAAGGCAATATTTACTGTTGAAGCGAATACGGACATTCAAGGTATGTACAAAGTGAGAGATCTTGTAAAAAAAGCTATGGCAAATATAAAATTTCCTCCGGGATATAGCTGGAATATGGGAGAGGATTGGAGAAGATTCAGAGAGGCACAGCAGAGCACAAATATGTCTCTTTTTTTAGGGATTTTTCTTATTTATGTTGTTATGGCATCACTTTTTGAATCATTCTCACAGCCATTTATTATTTTAATAACAGTGCCTCTTGCTCTCTTCGGAGTTGCAATAACCTTTCATCTGACAGGAGTTACCTTTGATAATGCATCCTCTTTAGGGCTTTTAATATTAATGGGAATAGTCGTAAACAATGGAATTATCCTAATTGATCACACCAATATTCTGCGAAAAAAGGGGAAAGCCCTTAAAGAAGCGGTCGTTCAGGCGGGAAGGGACAGATTAAGGCCAATTCTAATGACAGCTCTTACGACAATTTTCGGACTTTTACCAATGAGTATGCCTCTGATTTTCCCCGGAGTTTTCGGACCTCCCGAGGGAAGAGCTTCAATGTGGGCGGGAATATCCCTTGTTGTTTTAGGGGGGCTTACAACCTCCACCTTCCTCACTCTCACATTCCTACCATCTTTTTACTATATTTTTGAAACATGGAAGGCGAAGATATTTAAAAAAGCTGAGCAGCAGAACAGCTGAACAGCAGAGCAGCAGGAATTAAAATGAAAAATGAAGGAGTATTATGATACGAGTCGAGCAACCTCAAGAGATAAAAAAATGATAAATGAAATTGAATATAAAAATCATAATTTTTGTAGGGGCGGATTCCATATCCGTCCGTTTGGATTTTATATTTATATTTTCGGGCAGAAATTGATTCTGCCCCTACGGTGTTTTCAATTGGATTGTGATGTGTTGGTTTGTTTGTATGTATCTATGATTTTTCAAACCATTCGTAGGGGCGGATTCCATATCCGTCCGTTTCGGTTTTATATTTATATTTTCGGGCAGAAATTGATTCTGCCCCTACTACGGTGTTTTTAAATGAATTGTGATGTATTGGTTTGTTTATATTAATGTATTTTTTTCGTTGTAGGGGAAATTCATGAATTACGCCAACGCTTGTTTATGCAGCCGTAAGTTTTTCAGCTATTTGCTCTGCCTGCTCAAGCACTGTTTCAGTCGCAAGTTTTTGCATATCAGGAGGATAGCCATACTTCCTGAGTGTTCTTTTCACTATTACCCTTAATTTTGCCTTTGCACTTTCCCTGATTGTCCAGTCTATGGAAGCATTCTCTTTAACCTTCTGAAACAAAACCACAGCCAATTCGCGTAATTTTTCCTTTCCCATTAATTCAACAGCACTCTTATTATTTGCCACTGCAGAATAAAATGCATACTCCTCTTCACTCAAGCCCATTTCCTCAGGCTCTTTATCGGCTTTTTGTATTTCTTTTGCTACATCAATAAGCTCTTCAATGAATTGAGCAGCGGTAATTATTTTATTGTGATATCTTTTGATAGCATTTTCCAGCATTTCCATTAAAGAACGACTCTGAACTATATTTTTTCTTGCTCTGCTCTTTATCTCATCATTTAATATTTTTTTCAGAACCTCCATTGCGATATTCTTATGTTTCATATTTTTTACTTCAAGTAAAAACTCTTCGGACAAAATCTCAATATTGGGCTTTTTTATCCCGGCAGCATCAAATATATCCACAACCTCATCCGATACCAAAGCTTTGTCTATTACCTGTTTTATTGTTGTCTCCAAATCAACCCTTCCCTCTTTGCCCAGAAAAGATTTTGAATCAAATTTCACAAGGCGTGATTTCACAGCCTGAAAAAAAGCCACTTCATCCTTAACCAATAGTGCTTCCTCATGAGGTATTGCAATCGCAAATGCCTTTGATAATGCGGTCACCTCATCTATATATCTTTTTTTGCCATTCTCCAGTCCCAGAATATGTTCTTCGGCTTCCAATATTATATTCAGCTTTCTTGATGTATCGGCTTCAAAGTACTCCCTATAATTAAAGCCGAAAAACATCTGCCTTACAATCTCCAGCTTTTCGCTCATTACCATCACTGCTTCTTCCTGAGCAATGGCAGGTTTTCCTCTTCCACCGCCATCAGCATAAAAAGATAGTGCCTCTTTCAAATCCGAAGCTATTCCCAAATAATCCACAATAAGCCCGGCCGGTTTGTCCTTGTAAACTCTATTTACCCTTGCTATAGCCTGCATCAGGGTGTGGCCCCTCATCGGTTTGTCTATATACATTGTATGCAAAGATGGCACATCAAACCCTGTAAGCCACATGTCCCTTACAATCACAAGTTTTAATTCATTCTCCGGATCTTTCATTCTGTCAGCAAGTCTTCTCCTTTGCTCTTTTGTCGTATGATATTTTGCCATCTTAGGGCCATCCGAAGATGCTGCTGTCATCACAACTTTTATAAATCCTTTGTCCAAATCATCACTATGCCACTCGGGCCTGATTTTAATTATTTCCTCATACAAATCCACAGCTATCCTTCGGGACATTGCCACAATCATGCCTTTACCATCCATCACTGACAATCTTTCCTCAAAATGCAAAACTATATCCTCAGCTATTCTTTTTATCCTATCCTTACTTCCTATCAATGCTTCCAATCTGGTCCACTTTACCTTTGCTCTCTCCGTATCAGCAAGCTCCATCCTTGCAAGATCCTCGTCCAATTCTTTTATTAATTTTTTCCCTTCCTCCGATATTCCCACCTTTGCGAGCCTGCTCTCATAATAGATAGGCACAGTCATTTTATCCTCTACGGATTTTGAAATATCATATACATCTATATAATTCCCAAAAACAGCCGGTGTGTTCTTATCATCTTTTTCAATCGGAGTTCCGGTAAATCCTATATATGTAGCATTTGGCAGGGCATCTCTCATATACTTTGCAAAACCATACTTGATTTCACCTGTTTCCCTATCCACTTTGCCTTTGAAACCATACTGTGTTCTGTGTGCCTCATCAGCTATTACAACAATATTACTTCTATCTGATAATTTTTCATAAACATTCCCTTCCTCAGGATGAAATTTCTGAATTGTTGTGAAAACTATACCCCCTGAAGCAACTTTCAAAAGGTCTTTCAATTCTTTCCTTGTCTGCGCCTGTCTGGGCTCCTGCCTCAAAAGTTCTTTTGAAGAAACAAAGGTTTCAAACAATTGATCATCCAGATCATTTCTATCGGTAATTACAACAATAGTCGGATTATTCAATAATTGAATAATCTTTGCAGTGTAAAAAACCATGGAGAGAGATTTTCCGCTCCCCTGAGTATGCCAGATAACACCTGCCTTTTTGTCTCCCACCGGTTGTTCAAAGGTGCTCCTTAATCCGTAAATTTCAGGATCTATTTTTACAAAATCATATCCCCCTCTATTGATTGCACTTGCCCTTAAAGTTTCTCTTACGGCTTTGTTGACAGCATAGTACTGGTGATAAGCGGCAATCTTTTTATCCAATTTTATTGTAATTTGCTTTGTTTTTTCATCCTCTCTGGAAGATCTGTTAAATACAATAAAATACCTCAAAAAATCAATCAATGTGGTTTTATTTAACAAACCTTTAATTAGTATCTCCATTTGATTTACAAGAGGGGAGGATTCTGCAATACCATCGGAAGATTTCCATGCCATAAATCTGTCCCATCCGGCGGACAGACTTCCAACTTTTGCATCAAGTCCATCCGATATGATAATCATTTCATTAAAAACAAATAATGAAGGAATAGTTGCTTTGTATGTTTGAATCTGCCTGAAAGCAGACATTAATGTAGCATTTTCATCCGCAGGATTTTTCAGTTCAAATACACCAATGGGGATTCCATTTATGAATAAAACTATATCAGGCCTTTTATTTACACCATTTTCTATCACAGTGAATTGATTTACAGCAATAAATTCATTATTTTCGGGTTTTTCAAAATCAACAAGCCATACAATATCCCCCCTTTCTTCTCCATCCTTTCTATAAACAACCTTTACCCCTTCTGTTAACAAGCGGTGAAAATTCTCATTGTTAACCAGAAGATCGGGGGAATTAGCCCTTTGCAATTGCCTTAATACATCATTTATGGTGTTTTCGGGTATATCAGAATTTATTCTACGAATAGATCGAATCAATACATCATAGAGTAAGACAGTATCATAAGTATTGCGTTTTTTTACAATAGTGTTTGAGACATCCGAGTCAGGAGCAATATCAGGACCGAAAACATAATCCCATCCGAGAGATTTAAGGAGTTTTATTGCAAAATTTTCGATATCGTTTTCAATTATTTTTGACATAGTATTTGTCTTCCTCCCATTTTAAAGGGTTGCTAATAATGTATTCTGCGATTTTCAAATAATCCTTTTCATCCCTAATAATATGTTCATAATAATTGCGCTGCCAGATTCTTTTTTTAAATGGAGGTAAAAGGTTTTGTTTTACCATTTTTATATATTCAACCGTGGTATATCGTTTAAATGTTTGCACGATTTTGGGCAATGATACCTTCTCGATTATTTTACCTTTCGGAGGGATGGATTCCATATCCAACCGTTTTGTTTTTATATTTATATTCCGGGCAGAAATTGATTCTGCCCCTACGGATAATTCGATAATTTCTACAATGGCATGAAAATGGTTGGGCATTATTATATATTCATGCAATCTTGCATTTGGAAAAATTTTCGGTATTTTCAACCAAATTTTTTCTATCATCTTTCCCGCATCATTCAAAATTATTTTATTTTCAACAATTTTACCAAACAATTCAATCCTGCCTTGTGTACATATTGTAATATAATATAAACCCGATTGCGAATAATCATAATTTTTTAATCGGATGGAATGGCGGCGGGGGAGAGGGCGATTGTGTTTTCTGGTCATGGGAATACCTCGTTTTTGATTATTCTTTGTTTTTCCAATTTTTGCATGGGTAATTTCTGAATTACCTGTATAAAACATTTTGATTTTTTCCATGATTTTTCAAACCATTCGTAGGGGCGGATTCCATATCCGACCGTTTGGGTTCCATGTTCACATTTTCGGGCAGAAATGGATTCTGCCCCTACGGTGTTTTTAAATGGATTGTGATGGGATGGTTTGTTTGTATGTAACCATGATTTTTCAAACCATTCGTAGGGGCGGATTCCATATCCGCCCATTTGGGTTTTATATTTATATTTTAGGGCAGAAATGGATTCTGCCCCTACGGGGTTTTTAAATAAATTGTGATGTGTTGGTTTGTTTGTTTTGTTGTTATGACAGGGTAATTTCTTATAATTGGGTGGTTTGGGAATTGCCCTTATGGATTGGGCATTTATTATTCTTAAAAGATAAATTTTATCAATTATATTGAAATTAAAACCGTCATTATAATATACAAACATAAAATCAAAAACTTTCACAAATTCCCCTTTATCTTCTCAATTTCGTATTTTAAAAAAAGATGCGGTCTTTTATTTATCAAGCTAATAACTTCTTTTATTAATTTTTCATCATTACTTATTTCTTCTAAATTAATTTCATTTTTTATTTTTTCTATTGCTGATTTTGGAATGCCATATTCTAATAATACAGATAATTTTTCAGGAACAAAATCATTTTCTAATAATGTTGCATAATAAGCATAGTCTCCTGCTTCCAAATTTTTCTTTTCACAAACAAATTTTTGAATATTATTGACGACATTTAACCATTTGGGAACCTTAAATTGAAACCAATGTCTGAAAATATTAAAAACATCTCTTATAGCTTCATTAAACAACTCATTGTCATTATATTTTGAGAAATAATTTTTTTCTTTATAGTATGTATAATTTGATTTTATTAAAAAAAGAATATCCTTATTAACAGTATAATCAAAAGTTACTTTTATTAGACGTTTTTTAGTCATGGGTCTAGTAGTTTCTCCTGATCTAAGTAAATTATCCCATGATAATTCTATCAAATAGCTTAGCTGTTGATAGTTTGGTATCCCATTCCAAGTTATTAAATTTTGTTTTCTCTTAATATCTTTATATAACTGTTCCAAAATCCTTTTCTGTCCCCAAACAGAAACACCGTTTTTCCTGAATAACTCTCTTTCGTCGTCAGTTAACTCACTCAATTTTTTATATTGCTCAGTATTTTTTACGATATCTTTTACATCATTTTTATGTAATGTTATTAATACTTCATCTTCAATAGGTTTTTGCTGATAAAAAGGTATATCGATAATTAATTTTTCTTTTTTAGGTGGCGGGTTAAAATTATATATTTTCCCAATATAGTGGATCATAAAACGTCCAGCTCTGCCTTTAATATTAGAGTAATCAAAAAAATCAATAGATTTTCTATTCCCTTTGGTGTTATCAAAAAAAACGATATTTTTGGCGCTTGTATTTACACCTTCAATTAAAGTAGTAGTACAGAATAAATATTTTAGTCTTCCTTCATTAAAATAATCTACAATTGAAGAATTAATATGTTTAATTAGTGCACCATCATTTATGCCAATACTATATTCTAAAATTTCTATTAGATTCCAATTAGTATGTACATTTTCTTTTATCCATTCAATTAATGGCAACTCATGATCTATCTTCTTTTCTACTTCATTATTTTTTAAATAATTACAAAACTTCCATGCCAAATCTCTTACTTTTTTAGGAGAAGAACAATAAATAATAAATTGTTCTTTTTCAGTATTCAATAACTCAAATAACACATGTTCTTTATATTGTTTCTTTTCCCCACGACTACCAAACTTTTTTTTATGTTCCAAATAGACATCTATTATTTTTGATTCAACTAATTTGTAATCAGTTTTGTAAAATACAGCATTGTATTTTTGTGCAAAACCTTCAGAAATCCCATCTATATTTGGACCTAATAAATAAAATTTTGGATTGTACTTTTTTAGTAATTTGTAAAATGCATTATTTAAAATATAGGCTCGCTCATCATCTCGTTTTTGGCTTAATTTATAGAACTCATCTATAATAAGAAAATCTATTGGTGGTAAATTGGGATATTCCATTACTCGTTCCGCAGTTAATAAAAACAAATTACCTTTATCAGTAGCAGGTTCTTGTGTTGTTTTGACAATAATTTTATATCTTTCCTTGTATCTTTTTAGTTTTTTTCTAGTCTCATCCAACAAAGCTAAAGTTGGTTGTATTACCACTATATTCTTATATTTTCCGCTTGCAACAATCTCTTCGATTAATAAACTTTTGCCAAAGCTTGTAGGAGCACTAACTATTAAATTTTTATCACTTTCCAAAATATATTTGAGTATTTTTTGCTCTTCATGAAGATAGATATTCTCTAAATTTTCTGATAAATGAAACTCCTTTCTTATTTTTCCATCTATTGTAGATGGTTCACCTCTTTCTTTTTTTAAATATGGATAAAAACCTGCCATTTCTACTATGTCAAACCAAATATCCTTAGTATGTTCAGGGATTTTTTTGAAGTTCTCTAAAATATAAATGAGTAATCTGTGACCTAAGTTTTCATTATTTCGTAATTCATTAGCACAAATTTTGGCATAGCTAAAACTTTCATCAACAGATATCGAATCTTTGCTCTCTATATTTTTTATTATCGCTTCTATATTCATTTATATCCCTTGAATCTTTGAAAGTTTCCTATGCAATTCTTTCACTAATTCGCTTTTATTAGGAACGGGGAAAAGCATTACAATAACATTTAAATCAGAATGAATAGGTTCTCCTGAATTTTTATATTTCTTTTGTAACTCTTTAAACTTATTATAGAATATTTCTTTAAGATACCTTATTTCTCTTTCATATTCTCTAATAAATTCTTCATTTTCATCATTTGTATGGTTTGAAAAGACTTCAGATGTATATGTACACAACAGAGGTATTGTTACAGATGAAAACAAATCTTGTAATTTACCATTTTGATTTGCAACTCTGTCCAATTCATCAAACCAATATTCTTTTTGTCTTAAAAATTCTTCATACTGATCTTTTGTATTTAAGTCGATATACTCTTCAAGTTTCAAAAAAGCGTTTTTTTTCTTCCCAATTAGCATAAACTCTCTTTTTAAGAAATCTTTTGTAAAATGTTCTTCAATATCATTTAATAACGCTTCTACCCCTTTTTTACCGTCTTTATATAACTTAGATTCACCAAGATAAATTGAACTACAGTCAGATTTCCTTAAATTAGGTCCAATATGAATTGCATCAAAACCATGCACTGTTATACCATCAGAATCCTTAAAGTATATTTTTGATACCAAAGGAACTGTATTAATAAAATCTCGCAAGATAAGATGTAATATCAATTCACCAAACTCACCTCGTTTTAGATATTTTTCCTGAATATCATCTTCGTACTCACCATTATTTTCTAAATATGTTTTTTTTGATTGTTTAAAAACCTCTATTTTATATAGAGATTGAGCCGCCTCTTTTAATATTTTTCTTGTATAAGTCTGTTTTATACCCTCATGAAATCCAAAAACAAAATCCACTAAAACATCCATCAATATATTTAATAAATCATCAAGTCTATATTTACCAAAATCGAAACCAACAAAATACGCTCTAAGATCTGCTTCTGATATATGCTCGGTAATAACTTCTTCAGAACCAAAAACACTCATACCTTCACCCTCACCTCCCCACTCATTAATTTTGGCAATAATGTGTCGCGTAGTTTTTCTAATGTGTGGATTTGTTGTTCGTTGCTTCTGATTTTGTCTAAAAATTTTTTTACTACTGTATGAAAATACAAGGACTTCTTTTCATTAAATGAAAAGGAGAGTTCAAAAATATCTCGTGCTTTGACTCTTTGATGACTTCCACTGGTTCCGCTTGCTGCGCCAATTAACTCATTAGTTACTTGAATAGATTTTAACAAATAATAAATAAAGCTAAAGTATTCTTTCTTCTTTGGAAAAACAACTATAAATTCTGTTGAACAAACAGAGTACTCTTTATTTTCAATTTTACCCCATATTGCCCAAACTCTTGGAAGTCTTGGATTTAATTTTGAGATCAATATTGAATGCTCAAAAACTTTATATTTATTACTTTTTATTTCCATTCCCAATTCCTTTATTGGTTTTTTCCCTGCGTCAAAAGCTGGAATACTAAAATGCAAGAATTCTATCTCCGGATCTTTGTTAGGCACAATATTTACTTTTTTATGTTCTGCAATCTCAAATAGCTGCTTCTCCTCCCAATCCTCCTCCGCCTCTTCTATAAACCATTTTCTAAATAGAGTTTCTGCCATGGCTTCTAATGTTTTGTTTTGGCGGTGGAGGAGATCTATTTTGTCATCAAGGGAGGAGAGGACAGAGGCAATGGCGCGTTGTTCGTCAATTGATTCTGGGATTATCCATTCTGTTTTTTTCATAAAATTCCATTCGGCTCTTGGCATTCTAGTTCCTGATGCTCCTTTTGTTGCTAAGTCTATAAATTCGTAAGTTGCAAATAAGTAAAACAAAAAATTTTTATCCGTATTTTCTTTGGGTGCAACTACCCAAATATCAGTAGAACAAATCCCTTTAAACTTAGGATTGTACAATTTCCTAAAATATGGTCTTAATTTACCAAATAAAAACTCTTCTTCAGTGAAAATATATTTATTACTTTTAATATCATCCGAAAAACCAATAGTTTTTAATCTTAAAGAAGATTCCTCTATGTGTTCTAAACCTATATACGGTAATTTTTCATTACCAACTTTCCACGCTCTCTTTAATACCTGTGCTATTTCTTCTAATTTTACTTTTTTCCAACCTTTTAGCATTCTTTCATCCATTCTCTGCACCACTTTTTATTTCCTCAACATAAGATTTTAGCCATTCGTATTTTTGTTTGACTTTCTCATCTGTACTATTTATATTTTTTTCAACTATCTCTTCTACTTCCCCTATTATTCGTTCGTAATTACTTTTACTTTCTCTGTTCCATACTATAGAAAATCTTTTATTTTCATTTATTATATTTTCTCCAATTTTACGTAACACTTTCCTATTCAATAAATCAAGAAAATAGATCCCATCCTTATCTTTTTTGATTCCATTAATAAGAAAACCATCATTTTGTTTTTCAAGAAAAGGAGATCCTTTTATGTTTTTGTTTTTAATGTATTCAACTAATTTTTCGTCAACTACAATCCTCGGATAAATAGCAATTTCGGATTCAAGTTTGTAAGCTTCTACCAAGCCAGGACCAATCAAAACATTTTCTTCTTTTTTCGGAAAATACATTTTACCTACTGTTATTGCTCCTCTGAAACAAAATCCCTTTTCCCAAAATCTATCCTGCAAATATCTGACAATCAAAAAAAGATGAGGTAAATTACGCGGCTCTTTTTTCATTATAAACGCGAAACTATCCGAAAAATAAAAACTTCTTATATCCAAATTTCCATCTTTTGATGTTTCTTTGCTTGTAGATTTCGTAATCTTTGAATTGATTTTAATTACCTTAATTATATCTTCTAATAACTTTTTATTTTCCCCATTTTCTATCTCTTTTAATAAATTTTTAACCCCCAAAACATCCAAATAGCATATAAAACAATCTTCTAAATTATATTCGCTCATTTTAATTTCTCCCATGTTTTGGTTTTTTGTTTATTTTATTTTTATATTTTCGGGCAGAAATTGATTCTGCCCCTACGGGGTTTTTAAATAAATTGTGATGGGATGGTTTGTTTGTATGTAACCATGATTTTTTAAACCATTCGTAGGGACGGATTCCATATCCGCCCGTTTGGGTTTCATGTTCATATTTTCGGGCAGAAATAGATTCTGCCCCTACGGTATTTTCAATTGGATTGTGATGGGATGGTTTGTTTGTATCATTAATTGTTTTAATCATTTTTTATTTTTAACCATTTTTTCTTCTTTAATCAAAACATAAAATGCCAAACCGCGTTTAGTTAACTTGAATTTTTGTTTCGGACTGTTCAAATTATCTTTAATTGTATGCTCTATTAACTTAAAGTTATGTAGTTTTTTCAATATTTTATTTAACCCTCCGGAAATAGATTTTTGCCCCAATTCCAAAGAAATTTCTTTACGTGATTTAGGAGAATTCAATAATATAAACAATATGCGCAAGAAAAGAGACTCTTGCTCTATCTCTTGCCTCAACTCTTGCCTCAACTCTTGCCTCAACTCTTGCTTTTCATTCTCAAGCCCGGCTTTTAGCCATCGGATAATTTCCTCGGAAAAAATTATAGATGAAGGGAATAGTTGTCCGTAATCATCTCTGGTTTTTTGTTTTTGGTCCGTAATCGTTCGTGATTGGGCATAATCGGTTTTTATGAATGTTACTCTGAATGAAAATCCGGGCTCGCTCCATTCCATCTTTATTTCCGGATATTTTTTTAATTCTTTGGAAATCAGTTTAAGCCCGTTTCCCCATTGCTCTATGATACCGAGCTTTTTAAAAACAGGTGCCAATACCTTATTTCTTATATCTGATTGACCTGATTCCATATCATCAAAATCAATGGTAGGCATAAGCTTCCCGGGGCTTGTGATCTCTATTTTATCGTCAAATATGGCAATTTTAATATCTTTGCCTTTTAAAGAATAATCTCTGTGAATCACTGCATTTCGTATGAGTTCACGGATTGCTACTACAGGATACTCCCACCTGTCTTTTCTGTAAACTCCCTCATATGAGGAGCCCTGAGAGATGTGCCTCAAAACAAATTTATAAGCCTCTTCCGCCTGAAAGCTCAACGGAGTTTCTATTGTTTTTTGATCTATGAATTCTCCGGGAATTTTTCCCTTGAATCTTGCACACTCTATTTTTGCATAAGGAAAAAGTCTTTTCCTGATTTCATCATTTGAAAGTAATACAAGGGCATTTGTGGGAAAATCCCTGTTCTGATCTGTGATAATCAAGTTCAGTTTTCTTAAAATTGTTTTGGTAAGCTTCTCTCCGGTGATTTCCTCAAATTGATTTCTAAATTGAGAGATGGTTAATTCATTCGCTTCTTTTAAATGCACAAGAATAGAATCAAAGGAAATGTTTTGTTTCTGTCTTTCTAACTCTTCAATCATATCTTTGTCCGCAAGGCGGTTTGTTGAGCCGACTCGGATATAAGTTCCTTTCCATTTTCCCTTGTTTTTCAAATAATAGGGAGGATTGCTTCCTTTGTAAATTCTAACTTTTATAATATGTTTACCTTGATAATTTACAAAAGAAATATCGGGCAGTACTATCGGATAGCAATTATCATGAATGATGTTGCTTATTTTTTCTTCCATTGAAATCAACTTTTCCTCGGAAATTCCTATGATTTTTCTTGGTTCATTTTTTATTCCTATGAAAATCTCACCTCCCGCATCATTAGCAAAAGCAACAACAGTTTTACATAAATCATTTTTTAAAGGAAGTGTTTCTTTAAATTCAAGCTTTCTTCCTTCTGGCTGTTTTAATAATTCTTCAATTTTCATTATCTTTTTCCGAATCAGATAAATCTATCTTTTCAAGATTTTCAAGAATCAATTTGTTTAATCTCTCTTCTTCCTTTAATTGTTCAAGAAATTCTGCCTTTAATTTTGAAAACCTTTCTTCAAAGTCAAAATCATCATCTTCTTCCGGAAGTCCGACATAACGACCCGGAGTGAGCACATAATCAAGCTCTCTTACCTCTTCTATTTTTACGGATTTGCAAAATCCCTTTACATCCTCATAGCTTTCATCTCCCCTCTGCCAATTGTGATAAGTATCAGCAATCTTTCTTATATCCTCCTCCGTTAATACACGGGTCCTTCTGTTTATAAGAGTACCCATATCTCTTGCATCTATGAAGAGAATCTCCCCTTTCCTATTTTTTTTGTTTCTGTTTAAAAACCATAAAGAGGCAGGTATCTGAGTGTTTAAAAATAGTTTTGTCGGAAGATTGACAATGCATTCGACAAGATCATTTTCAATAATATTCTTTCTTATCTCATATTCTCCTTTGCTTTTTGTGGTTAATGCTCCTTTTGCAAGAACAAAGCCAGCTCTTCCATTCGGATTCAGGTGATAGATAAAGTGTTGTATCCATGCGTAATTCGCATTTCCCACAGGGGGGACTCCGTATTTCCATCTGCCATCACTTCTGAGCAATTCTCCGCTCCAATCACTGTCATTGAAAGGAGGATTTGCTATTACAAAATCAGCTTTCAGATCTTTGTGAGCATCATTCAAAAAAGAGCCCTCAGGATTCCATTTTACCTGAGTTGAGTCAATCTGTCTTATCGCAAGGTTCATTTTACAGAGACGCCATGTAGTCTGATTACTCTCCTGTCCGTATATTGATATGTCATCCACTTTTCCCTGATGCTCTTTTACAAATTTTTCGGATTGAACAAACATTCCGCCGGAACCGCAGCATGGGTCAAACACTCTTCCTCTGTAAGGTTCAAGCATCTCAACAAGTAGTTCAACAACACTTCGAGGAGTGTAAAATTGCCCCCCTTTTCTTCCCTCGGCAAGAGCAAATTGCCCTAAAAAATACTCGAAAACATGCCCCAAAATATCTGCACTTCTCTTTGTAGCCTCTCCCAGTGCAATATTACCTATCAAATCAATCAAACCGCCTAAAGACAGAGGATCCAGATTCCCCTTTGCATACACCTTTGGCAAAACACCTTTTAATGATGGATTTTCCTTTTCTATTATATCCATTGCATTATCCAATATCTTTCCTATTTCCGGATTTTTTGCATTATTAAGAAGGTATGACCATCTTGCTTCGGGTGGGACATAAAAAATATTTTTAGCCCTGTATTCATCTATATCTTCGGGATCCGCCCCTTCTTCCACTTTGCTTTTTAGTTTTTCATACAGGTCTTCAAAAGCGTCTGAGATATACCGCAAAAATATTAAACCCAATACCACATGTTTGTATTCAGCAGCATCAATATTTTTTCTTAGTTTATCCGCAGCTTTCCACAACTGTTTTTCAAGATTTTCCTCTTTTTCTTTTTTATTCATATTGCCCTCTTTTTTTATTTTATCTTTTTTATTTGTGATTGGCAAGAATTAAGGGCAATTCGTGAATTGCACGCATAATAATTTTTGATGTTTTCCATGATTTTTTAAACCCTTTGTAGGGGCGGATTCTGTATCCGACCGTTTGGATTTTATGTTCATATTTTCGGGCAGAAATGGATTCTGCCCCTACATTGTTTTATCGAACTCTTTTTTTAATTTTTCAAAGGTTTTTTCTATACCTTCAAACATAACCTTTGTTTCTCCGAATAAGGGCATAAAATTGGCATCCCCTTCCCATCGGGGAACTATGTGAAGATGAAAGTGATCGGGAACACCGGCACCTGCAGGTCTTCCAAGATTCATTCCAATGTTAAAACCCTGAGGATGATAAACATTTTCAAGAATCTCAAGGGCTTTTAACATTAAGGTGTTCATCTCATCTATTGTTTCTTTCTTTGCCTTTAAAGGAGAGTCAAGATGCTCATAGGGAGCAATTAAAAGATGACCATTATTGTAAGGATAAAGGTTTAAAATTATAAAAGAGTGTTTGCCTTTGAAAAGAATGTATCTTTCTTCGGGTTTTTTATGTTTTGAAGCTTCACATAAAAAACATTCCTCGTTATCAAGCCCCTCTTTTATATACTTCTCTCTCCAGGGGGTTACAAGATATTTCATTGTATCTCACTTATTTAAGGCTCTTAGAATGACATCCGAGGTTTTGTAGTTTACTCTGACAAAGTACTTTCCGTTTGCTTTGAATATTTTCGGGGTAAAAACTCCTAAACCTCTCAGCTCTATTCTATTGCCTTCTCTTAAAAAATTCGTAAAAATACTGAAAAAGAGGTCAACATATTTTTTGGTATCATCATAGGTGTATCCGAGTTCTCTTCTAATCTGATCAATAAGAGACTTTTTAGTCATTCTTTTTGTTCATAATCTCTTTTTTGATAAGATCCCCTATTGTTGTCTTTTGATCAGTGGTTCCCACTTTTCTTAATTGCTCCATTTCCTTCTTCATCTTCTCTCTTAAAGCCTTTTTATAGCTTAGTATGATTTTTCTGTTTTCCCTATCTATAATCTTGATATAAGCTTCCTTTTCTTCGCCTACGGAAAGAACTTCTGAAATATCTTCTATTTTTTTTGTTGAAATCTCTCCCTTTCTGATAATGCCCTCAAGACCACCGTCAAGCTCTACTACAACAAAGTTTTCCAGAATTTTTTTAACCTTGGTGTTAATAAGGTCACCCTCTTTATACCTGGAGAAAAATTCCGCCCATTTATCACCTTCAAGCTGTTTCACCCCTAATAAAATTCTTCCGCTATCTTCTTCTATAGAAAGTATAAGAGCTTTTATGACATCTCCTTCTTTGACAACTTCCGAAGGATGCTCAACATAGCCCCATCCAAGATCACCCTTTCTTATAAAGCCATCAACATCAGGCATTATATTGACTATAATTCCGCTATCAGCAAGTTTTTTAACTTTTACTTCAACAATATCACCTTCTTTGTATGTTGAAAGGAATTTCTCCCATGGAGAAGGCTCAAGCTGTTTTATTCCTATGTAAATTAATCTTTTCTCAGGTATTATATCCAAAACTTTTCCAATAACCCTATCCTCTATTTCAAAGACAAAATCAAGGGATTTTATCTTTTTGCCCCAGTAAACATCTTCTCCTCTTAACCTTGCATTAACCCCCTCTTCAAGCTCAACAAGAGCATAGCCCTGTTTAAAACCTATGACTCTTCCCTTTATCTTTGTTCCAATTTTGTACTTTTTGGGAGCGGTAATCCAGGGATCTTCCTGAAAAGCCTTATAACTTAAAATTATTCTCTCTCTGCTTTTATCCACCTCTAAAACTTTGAACTTATAAGTCTTTCCTATTTTTAATTTTTTTCTTATATCGGGAAGATAGCCCCAGGATATCTCACTTTTGGGAACAAAGGCTGTAAGAGATGATTTAAGCTCAACCAGAGCTCCTGCCTTTTTTATTTTTGTGACAGTAGCTTCCACCTCATCTCCCACTTTTAAAGAGGAAAAAAGTTTGTCTTTTTCTCTTTTTAAATCCTCCAGAAGAAGAGCTTTTCTTGAGACAACTCCGCTTTTATTTTTTTCATCAATTCTTATTATTTTAAATCTGAATTCTTTTCCCAAAATCTCATCGGGATTTGAAACAGGTCTTATATCTGCTTGGGAATCAGGTAAAAAGAGTTCCACCCCCGCATCCACGATATAACCTCTCTTAATTTTTCTTACAACAGGAGCCAGAAGAGGCTCATTATTCTTAAAGTATCTCTCAACTTTCTCCCAACCTAAAATTTCATCAGCTTCTTTTTTTGAAAGTACGATTTCCCTTGATGAAATCTTTTTTACCACTGCTTTTATAAAACTTCCCTCTGAAAAGGGAATTTCTCCTTTATAATTAACGCACTCTTCTATTGGAATGAAGCCTTCCTGCTTATAACCGATATCCACTATTACATCGCTTTGACCAATTTTAATAACTTTACCTTCAACCATTTCATTTTTTTTCAGCTGTTTTAATTCATACTGTTCAATCAAATCTTCCATTTTCTCCATCTTCTTCTCCTCATCCTTAATTTTGTCTTCTTTTAATTCTCCCATTTGTATCCTTCCCTCCACACGGTTTCCACATTATCATGGTGTTTTTCTATTTTGCTCACGAGGGCCTTGATTTCATAATCCGGAGTTGATGCCCCGGCGCTTATTCCTAATATATTAACACCCTCTAAAAGCTCAGGACTAAAATCTTTCGCTCTTTCTATATGGTATGTTTTTGGCTGGTATTTTTTAGCTCTTTCATAAAGAGTCCTTGTATTAGAACTATGTTTTCCTCCTAAAATAATCATCATATCAGATTCTTTTGCCAATTTTATTGTGTCCTTTTGTCTCATTACCGTAGTATAACAGATTGTATCATAAATAAGAGGGTTTGTTGAGTGTTTTTTAATAAAATCTACTATATTTTCAAATTTTTCGGGATTAAATGTAGTTTGCGCAATAACACCCAAGCTTTTTTTCAGAATATCATCTGAAAGCTCGTCTATGCTACTTATCACTTTTGCATCGGGGCCACCATAACCCACCTCTCCTTTTACCTCAGGGTGTTCGGGTTTTCCTATTATTATTGGTAATCTCTTCTCTTCATATATTCTTTTGACAAGTAACTGGGCTTTTTTTACCAAGGGACAGGTTGTATCCACAATTTTCGCATTCTTTTTTTTCAAGAGCTCCTCTTCCTGAGGAGAGATTCCATGGGTTCTTATAACCACAGTAGTTCCCGGCTCAATTTTCTCCAGGGAATCAATGCTAAAAACTCCTCTTTTTTTCAAATCTTCCACAACAACTTTATTATGTATAAGTTCTCCGTAAACATAAAGAGGAGTATTCCCCTTTTCTACCTCTTCTTCAATTATTTTTAAAGCTCTCTTTACTCCGAAGCAAAACCCGGCTTCGGAAGCTACAATAATCTTCATTTTCGGTAGTATAATTGTCTATTTCTTTTTTGTCAAGGTTTTGAAATATATTAGCTTAAAACAAAATATTCAGTGTTTTAAAAATAATGGAAGAGGCAATATAAGAATATTGAGGTAGGTTTTTTATAGGTAAAAATTCAGTAAAATCTATCCCCACAATCTTCTTTTCAGTTTTTTTTATAATTTTTAAAATTTTTTCATACTCTTCCAATGTACCCCCTTCTATTTCCGGAGTTCCCACTGCAGGAATTATGGAAGGATCAAAAAAATCAAAGTCAACGGAAATATATATCTTCTCATCTGTTTGACTCAATCTTTTTGCAAATTTTTTTTCATCAAAATTTTTCAAATCAAAAATTTCAATGCCATCTTTTTTAGAAAATTCAAAATCTTCGATTGAGCCAGCTCTCATCCCCACCCCGGTGATATCAAAGCCCTCTTCATATATTCTTCTCATAACACAGGCATGGGAAAATTTGGTCCCCTCATAAGAATCTCTCATATCATAGTGAGCATCAAAAAAAACAATTGAAAAATTACCCTTTATTTTCTTGATTGCTCTGACAATCGGAAGTGTAATAGTATGCTCCCCTCCTATTGAAATGAAATATTTACTTTCCTTATATTCTTCTTTAACTCTTTTTTCAATTTTTCCAAGCGAAATTTCTTCACTATCTTCCTTTTTGAATTCCACCGGTTTTAAAGTGTAAAAATCTTCATCTCTGTAAATCTTACCTGTTTCAGGGTCAAAAAGTTCAAGAGAGTATGAGTTTTTAATTATTTCTTCCGGGGCTCTGGATGTCCCCTTTAGAAAAGATGTTGTTTTTTCATACGGAATGGGAAGAAAGAGATATTTTGCTTTTTCATAGGAAAGGTTTTCACTATCAAGAAAAGTATCAACCATTTATAGCTTCCGCTATTTTTGAAATTCCTTCTCTTATATCTTCCTCTGACGCTGCATAGGAAATTCTAATAAAACCCTCTGTTCCGAAAGCCTCCCCGGGAACTACCACCACATGAAATTTTTCAATAAGATGCTCGGAGAATTCATAAGTGTTTTTAAACTTTCCTTTGATAGCATCTTTTACATAGGGAAAAAGGTAAAAAGCTCCTTCCGGTTTTGTTATTTTTATTTTGGGAATCTTTTTTAAAAGAGAATAAGCAAGATCTCTTCTTCTCTCATACTCTCTTACCATTTTTTCAATCTCATCCTTCTCATCAGTTAAAGCTACAAGAGCTGCATATTGAGAGGGGGTTGCAGGGTTTGATGTAGAATGACTTTGAAGTATTTTCATATAATTTATTATTTCTTCAGGACCAAAGGTAAATCCCACTCTCCATCCTGTCATTGCAAAAGTTTTTGAAAAAGAACCCGAAATCAAAACTCTGTCTTTTGCCTCTGGGAAAATTTTTAAAGGAGACGGATATTCAGAATTATCATAAATTATTCTTCTATAACACTCATCCACAAGAAGATAAAAGTCGTATTCAATTGCAGCTTTCAATAGTTTCTCAAGCTCTTCCTCCTTCATTATTATTCCCGTAGGGTTTGAAGGGGAAGAAAGGATAAAAAGTTTTATACCTTTTTTTATTTCAGGTAAATAATCTTCAAATTTATAGTAAAAATTCTTACCATTCCAGGAGTCAATAAAAACAGGTGTAGCCCCTGTGAATTTTACTATTTCAGGATATGATACCCAGTAGGGTTTTGGGATTAAAACTCTATCTTTTTCTGACAGAAGTACATTAGCTATGAGAAAAATTGAAAACTTACTGCCCGGATGAATCATTATCTCATTAAGATTAAATCTGTATCCCTGTTCCCTTTCGTAAACTTTGATGAGAGCTTCCCTGAGCTCCTTGATTCCGGACGCCATTGTATATTTTGTTTTATTTCCCCTGATAGCTTTTATTCCAGCCTCTTTTATGTATTCGGGAGTGGGAAAATCAGGTTCACCCACACTTAAGGAAATTACTCTTTTTCCTTGATCTTTTAACTCCTTTGCCTTTACAACAAGTGCTAAGGTTGAACTTATTTTTAATTTTTTAATTTTTTCATTCAGCATTAACTATTATATATAAATAGAAAGGGCATTTCAATCAATTTTTAAAAAATAACAAACAATCCTTTACAGAAAGCCTTTCTCTTTCATCCAATCATCATTAAATATTGTGCTTACATATTTAAAGGCAGTATCAGGAAAAATTGTAACTATTCTCGCAGGTTTATCCAATTTTTCCAGAAGCTTAATAACTCCCCAATAAGCGGCTCCGCTGGATCCTCCTCCTAAAATCGCCTCTTCTCTTACTAATTTTCTCGTATAAAGAAAGGCCTCTTTATCGCTTATTTTATACATATCATCTATAACCGAAAAATCAACACACTTTATTAAAAATTCATCTCCAAGACCTTCCAGAAGATATGGAGAAGCTTTTGTGATTTTGCCATAATGAAAATAATCGTAAAAAATGGAACCTACGGGATCTATCGCTATCACTTTAATGTTCGGATCCTTTTCCTTTAAATATCTACCTACTCCGCAAATAGTTCCCCCGGTCCCAATTCCAGCAACAAAATAATCTATTTTCCCTTCCATCTGCTCCCAGATTTCAGGACCTGTGGTCATATAATGAGCCTCATTATTGTCTCTATTGTTGTGCTGATCCGGAAAATAAGAGTTGGGGGTTTTTTCAACTATGGAAGGGGTAATATTATTATAGCTATTCGGGTCTTCAGGGGGAAGGGTACTATCCACTTTGATAAGGTCAACACCAAGAGCTTCAAGAAGATTGACTTTTTCCTTGCTTGTTCGATCCCTTATAACAATCTTTAGTTTATATCCTTTTTGAATTGCAACCAATGCAAGCCCTAAAGCAGTATTTCCTGAAGAATTTTCAATTATTATTGAATCTTCCTTTATCTTCCCCTCTCTTTCAGCTTTTTCTATCATATATTTTGCAATTCTATCCTTAATACTTCCCATGGGATTGTAAAATTCAAGTTTTGCATAAACCTCTGCATTAACCTTATTTTTTAATTTATTAAGTTTTACAAGGGGTGTGTTTCCCACAACATCAAGGATATTCTCATATACATTTTTTTTCATCATTTATCTCCGATTATATTTTTGATATTTTCTTCATAAGGTGGAAGTATAACACCTTTTTCAGTAATAATCCCGGAAACATATCTTGAAGGGGTAACATCAAAAGCAGGGTTTTTTATTTTAACTTCTTCGGGAGCAATCCTCTTTCCATTGATAACCAAAACTTCATTTCTATTTCTTTCCTCAATGGGAATCTCTTCTCCACTTCTAAGTGAAAGATCAAATGTGGAGTAGGGAGCTGCTACATAAAAGGGGATACCATGCTCCTTTGCCAAAACAGCTACGGAGTAAGTCCCTATTTTATTGGCAAAATCTCCATTTGCGACTATTCGGTCAGCACCAACAACCACCTTTTTTATCTCTCCCTTTTTCATAAAAAAGCCTGCCATATTATCAGAAATCAAATATGTCTCTATCCCATCCTTTAAAAGTTCCCATGTAGTAAGTCTTGCTCCTTGAAGAAAAGGCCTTGTTTCATCGGCAAATACTCTGATTTTCTTCCCTGAGAAATGAGCTGCTCTTATAACACCCAAAGCTGTTCCATACCCGCCAGTTGCCAGAGCTCCCGCATTACAATGGGTTAGTATTGTATCTCCATTATCAATGAGAGAATTTCCGAATTCTCCCATCTTTTTATTCATCTCAACATCTTCTCTTTCTATCTCAAGAGCCTCTTCTATCAGAGCTTTTGATTTTTCCCCATAGCTTTTTCCTTGAGAAGACTCATATTTTATTTTCATCCTATCTATAGCCCAAAAAAGATTTTTTGCAGTGGGCCTTGTTTTGGAAAGTCTTTCACATATATTTAGAAAAGCATTTTTATCATCCTTTCCTAAGTTCTTGTACCCCAGAGCTATCCCCATTGCAGCAGCAATACCGATAGCCGGAGCTCCTCTTATTATCATCTTTTCAATTGCTTCAGCCACTTCCTCAAAGGTTTTTAATTCATGGTAAATTTCCTCCACAGGAAGTTTTCTCTGATCAACCATAATTATCCTGTCATCTTTCCACTCTATTGTCGGTAGCATAATACCTCCTTAAAATTTTTTCATACTTTTCAGCAAGCTTTTTATCCATACTCTTTAAAATAAATTTTATTGAATAAAGAATATCTCTTTTGTATATTTCTCCTATACCAAATTCAAGGCTTAGGATAGCCTCTGTCAGTGCTTTTTCTCTCCTTTTGGAATTGAGGTAAAGAGAGAATAGATAATAATGCAAAAGGGGAGAGGAAAAATCTTTGTTTGTGAGCTTTTCAATAATTTTTATTCCAGAAATATATTTTTTTTCATTGATTCTTTTTTCTCTAAAAAGAAGTATCAAAGATTGTGAATAAATCTCAGCAGCAGAAATTTTCAGATTATATTTTTTTGTTTTCAGAAGATTTGCCGAGAGCTCTTTTGAGATTTCATAATAGCCCTTTTTTAAAAAATAGATTGATTTCAATAGTAAAAATTCCTCTCTAAAAAGTACAGGTGGATAGGAAACCTTCTCAATTTCATTGATAGCCTTTTCATCCTCCCCGATTTCAAGATAAGATAGAGCTTTGTAGTATTTTTTCAAAAAGGGAGAAAGCTCTTCTTTATCCGCTTCCTCAATAACAGTTTTAAAGTATGCAATTGATTCTTTTGTATATCCCCCTGTTTTAAGGGCTTTGGCTTTATTAAAAAGGCTGTTAATCCTTGTTTGAGGAGAGACGCAGGAGAAGAAAAATATTGAAAATAATATTAAAAGAAAAAGCTTATGATAATTTTTCAAATATAATCTCCCTGAAATTCTTTTTATCATAAATTTCCTCTGCAAAAGCTTTAACCATCAGATTTATTGTATTAAAAAGATTATCTTTTATTTTTGATGTTTTTATCTTCTTAATTCCTTCCAAAATCTTTTTTCTTTTGTTTTTATATATTTTTGAAATCCGGTAAAGGTTTCCTTTCTTTAGCTCGTCTTGCAATATAAAACACAAAAAGGGTTCTTTCAATTCTATCAAAGGATAAAGTATTTTAAATTCTTCTCTTAATGTTTTCAAATCCTTTTCTCTTATCTCCTTTTGATAAAGTTTACTTAAAACTTTATTCTCCTCGAAAAAATATAAAATAAAATCATCCGGCTTTGAACTTACGATTGTGCTCAGTCTGGGAATTATTATCTTTGTATTTTCATTTATCCGCTCATTTCTTTTTAATGCTGTGTAAATAAGGGAAAAAAGAATATAAGCTGCTTCCTCTTGATTCTTTAATAAATGTGGTTTTACCAAATCATAAAATTTCTTAATTAGTGCACTAAAATTCATCTTTTCTCCGATAAGATTTAATTATTTTACTCTAATCAATTTGTTTTATCAACAGAAAATTTTCTCCTCTAACTTTATTTTGGGAGAAAAAAATCGGCAAGAAAAGATTAAATTTTATAGTGGTTTCTATTTAAGCTTCCTCTGATTCTGGCTCATCCTTTGTTATTACAAAGGACAGAGCAATTAATGTTACCCCTACCAGAATTATTGTTACTGAAATATTTGAAATTTTTGAAAAAAGCCCGGAAAAAATTTTATTTAAAAGAAGTATTATTCTTTCTGAAAAAATTGCTTCTATTTGAGAAACCTCAGAATCATAATTAAGATTTATTGCACTTATTGGAATTATCCCTATGGTTTTTACTATTCCTGATACAAAAGAGTGAAGAGCAAGACTTCCAACTCCAGTTATTACAGTAGCTCCTCCACCCCATCTCAATATCCCCTGAATTGAAGAATCAGCAACAACAGCCCCTAAAAAAATAAAAAAGAATGGAATAAGGAAAACAACATAGGAGTAAGTATTTAAAGTTCTTAAAATTTTTATGTTTCTAATGGTTTCCGATGGATTATTTCGATAATTTGAAAAAGCTCCATGATTTTTTAGGATGTCAGTTTCATCGGGCATCTCTTTAACAGAGGCTTCAAGGTTTTTCTTTATCAATTCTTTTATCTTTTCTTCACTTAAAGAGGTTGGATTACAGGTAGGCGGATTTTCTCTGAAATTTTCTATCTTTACAAGCCACTCCTCTTCTTCTGTTTTGGAACATGGAGGAAGATTTTTAATTAATTTTGCAAGATAATCGGAGAGATAATCTCCAGTAATAGCTGCCTTCAAAGGCCTGAGATTAAGTTTTATAGAGCGTATTTCAGTTTCACCTGAGAGGACTTTCCCCAAAAGATACATTGAATCTGAAAGATCCTCCTCAAACCATTTTGTAAAACCGGCTTTTTCCATTACCTCCTTTGTGGGGATTCCAACTTTTGCCATTGCTGTAAGCCACTTTCTTGATTCCTCATCTATTTCCGGATCATCGGGATTTTCCTTTGCTTTCTCTATTAAATCATTAACAAGCTCGGGAATTTCAGTGACAATCATCTGAGGTAAATCTTTATAAAATTGAGAAGAGAGAGCTCCCTTTGCAATTCCAACACCCCATATTATACCAAATAGAATAGGCATTCCTAAAAATAAAAGAATCAGTGCTCCAAAAATTTTTCTAAGGACATTCATTTAAAACCCTCCGTCTTTAATACTTATTATAACGGAATTTTCGTATTTTTGTTCCCTTAAAACCTTCTTCTTTTGCTAATACTTACAAATCTCATTATTCTGTAAGTTATATACCGCTGTTTTTCTTTTGGGAATTTTTTTACTTCTTCTGTTGCTTTTTCAAGGAAGATAATATCAATCTTTGCCTGATTTTCGTGAATTTCCTTAACAAGAGCTTTTGTTTTTGCTATATCTCCACTGTTTATACTCTGGAAGAGCTCTCTTTTCAAGTTGATTTGTTTTACGATCAAAGGCCTTAATGTCACAAAAATATTCTTGAAAAAAGCCCTTAATTCTCTTCTCTCTTCTGCGGTAAGTTTTATATCCTTATAGGAATAACGGGGATGATGAAATGAATTTCTGATATTTTCCGGTGCTTTTGTCTCAGGTGGGGGAAGGGGAGAAATTTGATTTGCATGAGTTGCTCTTTCATAGATTAAGTATCCTATAATTCCTATATTAAGAGCAAAGGAAAAAACCAAAAGAAAAATTATTAATCTATTCTGTTCGCTCATTTAAAACCTCCTCGGCTGATATACTTTGAATATACGGTTCAATGTAAAAAGTATTCTCTTTTATAAGAGATAGGGTTTTGTCTTCCTCTTTTTTATTCAAACCCATTCCCAGAAGAACACCTATTATTAAACCTAAGGCAAAAACAATAGGATAAAGAAACTTTGTTATTTGATGGAAAAGGGAGTCTCTTTTTTGCTTTTCTATTAACTCCATTGTTTTAAAATCAAGCTCTGGCGGAACTTTTACTTTTTCCTCTTCAATATTATTTACAAAAGAAGAGAGAATTTCAAACTCTCTTTTGCATGAGGTACATTTTTTCAAATGTTCCTCAAACTCTTTTTTCAAATTATCTTCAATTTCCCCGCTTATATATATTAAAAAAAGCTCTTTTGCTTCAGAGCACCTCATTTTTTTCTACCTCCTTTGCTTTATAATTTTTATTTCTATTATTCCTTTCTTCAATTAACCTGTAAATTTTTATTATATTTTTACCTGCCCTGCTCAAAAGAGACTCCACTGCCTTAACAGAAATATCGAGCTCACTGGAAATATCCTTTAAACTGTATCCCTCAAACTTTTGAAGTATTAGAACCATCCTTTGAGAGGGGGGAAGCTTTTTTAAAATCAAATTCACAAGCTCTTTATCACTCAATTTTTTCAAAATCAAATCTTCATAAATCAGTTCTGCTATTTTTTCTATACTTACACTTGCTTTCTCTTTTCTTAAAAAACTGAAAGTAGCATTAAGGCAAATCCTACGAAGGTATGGCCAGAAAGGTCTTGATGGGTCAATTTTTTTCTTATTTTTAAAAACATTTAAAAAAACTTCCTGAAATATATCCTCAGCTTTTTCTCTGTTTTTTACTATATTGTAAATAAGAGAATAAACCCTATTCTTATACTCCCCGTAAATTTTGTAAAAAGCAGACTTATCCCCTTTCTGAAAAGCAATTAGAATCTCTCTCTCATTCTCCATAAATATACTACGCTAAAAAAGAGGAAAAACCTTTCCTATCCCGGAGGCCATCCGAACTTTCTCCCTCCAAGCAGATGAAGATGGATATGAAAAACCTCTTGGCCTGCATTTTTACCATTGTTAAAAACGAGTCTGAAACCATCCTTTGTAAGTCCTTTTTCCTCTGCTATTTTTTTTGCTGTAAAAATTAATTCTCCAACCAAAGAGATATTCTCTTCTTTAATTTCCGCTATGTAGGGAATGTGTTTTTTAGGGATTATTAAGATATGAACCGGTGCCTGAGGGTTAATGTCTTCAAAAGCAACTATCCTTTCATTTTCAAAAACTATTTTAGAGGGTATTTCCTTTGCGGCAATCTTGCAGAAAATACAATCCATTTATCCCTCCTTACTCTGTTTTATTTATATTTCCGCCTACTTTTTTTAATTTTTCCGCAAGTTTTTCATATCCCCTTTCAAGATGATAGATATCGTGAATTATGGTTTTCCCATTGGCAATTAAAGCTGCTATTACAAGGGAAGCGGAAGCTCTCAAGTCTGTAGCTAATACCTCAGCTCCCGAAAGTTCTGTTTTCCCCATTACACTTACTTCTCCGTTTCCGAGTTTCTTTATATTAGCACCCAATCTTAAAAGTTCGTCAACATGGTGAAACCTACCGGGAAAGATTGTATCTCTTATTATGGACCTACCCTCTGCTTGCGTAAGAAGAACCATAAATTGAGCCTGCATATCTGTGGGGAAGCCGGGAAATGGCTGGGTTTCTATATCAACAGGATTTATTTTTTCGCTTCTCCTTACCATATAATAATCACTCCCTTCTTTCGGGAAAACCCCTGCCTCATTTAATTTTAATATAATGCTCCTTACATGCTCTGGAATTACATTTGAGATACGAAGATTTTTTGCTATTAGAGAACCAATTATTAAATAAGTACCTGTTTCTATTCTATCAGGTATTATCGAATACTCTACAGGATGAAGTTTTTTTACACCCTTTACTTTTATTATGTCCGTACCGGCACCTTCTATCTTTGCTCCCATTTTAATCAAGAGGTTTGCGAGATCTGTAACCTCAGGTTCTTTTGCCGCATTTTCTATAACTGTTTCTCCCTCTGCCAAAACAGCTGCCATAAGAATGTTTTCAGTGCCAGTAACACTTACCTTTTCAAAATTCAATCTTGTCCCCTTAAGTCTTCTTTTCACTTTTGCAATTATTGTCCCATGCTCCACCCTTATTTCAGCCCCCATTCTTCTTAAATTCTCTATGTGAAGATCCACAGGCCTTGCGCCTATTTTACATCCTCCCGGGTAAGCAACTCTCACTTCTCCATACCTGGTTAGAAGCGGTCCTAATACAAGAATGGAAGCCCTCATCTTTTTTACATATTCATAAGGGGCCTCAAGAGAGGATAACTTTTTATTATTAAGGCGAATTAAATTATTTTTTTCATCTATGGTAATCTCCCCTCCCAATCCTTTAATAAGGAGGGTCATTGATTTTATATCCTCTACAATAGGTATGTTTTTAAGGAGGATTTCATCCGTTAAAAGGGAGGCAGCCATAGCCGGAAGTGCAGAATTTTTTGCTCCGGAAATTCTGATTTCTCCCTCTAACTCATTCTGTCCTATTACCTCTAATTTCATAAAGAATGATAATCTAAATTAACAATTCTGTAAATAGACTGATTAACAAGGAGGTGTTTTTCAAGTAAAAACTAAGGATTGTTCTTGTTCTTCAGATAGTCCAAATCTGCTTTTACCATCATCTTTACAAGTTCATGGAAACTTACCTGTGGCTCCCAACCAAGTTTGTTTTTTGCCTTTGTATAATCTCCCCAGAGAAAACGAACATCCAGAGGTCTGTAATAACGGGGGTTTATTTCCACTAAAACCTTCCCGGAAGCTTTGTCTATTCCTTTCTCATCAACACCTTCTCCTTTCCATTCAAGCTCTATTCCAACCTCTTTAAAGGCAAGTTCAACAAATTCCCTTACTGAATGGGATTCTCCCGAAGCAATTACAAAATCTTCCGGCTCCTCCTGCTGAAGCATCATCCACATAGCTCTTACATAATCGCCTGCAAAGCCCCAATCTCTTTTAGCATCAAGGTTTCCCAAATAGAGCTTTTCCTCCAAACCGAGCTTTATCGCAGCCACTCCCAAAGTTATTTTCCTTGTGACAAAATTTTCCCCTCTTCTCGGGCTTTCATGATTAAAAAGAATTCCATTGCAAGCGAAAACCCCATAAGATTCTCTGTAGTTTACAGTTATCCAGTAAGCATAAAGTTTTGCAACTGCATAAGGGCTTGAAGGATGAAAAGGAGTTGTCTCCTTTTGAGGAAACTCCGTAGTATTTCCGAAAAGTTCGCTTGTTGAAGCCTGATAAAATTTTGTCTTATCCTGTAAGTTAAGCTCCACTATTGTATCAAGAATCCTGAGTGTACCCACAGCATCTGAATTTGCTGTGTACTCCGGAGCTTCAAAAGATATTCTTACATGACTCTGGGCTGCTAAATTGTATATCTCATCAGGCTGAACTTTAGCTATGATTTTATATATCGAAGAACTATCTGTCATATCTCCGTAATGTAGAAAAATCTTTTGTCCGTTTTCCCTTGCTCTCCTGACTATTGGATCTATTCTGAACCTATTAATAAGGGAACTTGTCCTTCGAACTATTCCGTGAACTTCATATCCCTTTTCAAGCAAAAACTCTGCAAGATAGGAACCATCCTGTCCTGTTATTCCAGTTATTAAAGCTTTTTTGTTCATCTTTTCCTCCTTTTACTCAAGACCAGCGAGGGTCTCCAATATTGCTTCTTTATCCGGTAAAGAAGCATTTGAAAATTTTGTGGTAGCTCCTGTAAAAATCAAAAGCTCAGAGCCTATTGTACCGTTTCTATGCTTGGCAATTATAATTTCAGCTATTCCTCCCAGACGGGTTTCATTCGGAAAATAAATTTCAGGTCTGTAAACAAACATGACAAGGTCAGCATCCTGCTCTATTGCTCCCGATTCTCTCAAATCAGACAAACGGGGTCTTCTTGCACCGGGTCTTTGCTCCACAGCTCTTGAAAGCTGAGAGATTGCAATGATTGGTATATTTAACTCTTTTGCAAGCTCCTTTAATCCTCTTGAGATTAAACTAACTTCACTTACCCTTGATTCTATGTATTTACCGGCTTTCATAAGCTGAATATAATCCACTATAATCAAATCGCACTTATGAATATCATAAAGCCTTTTTGCCCTTGCATTAAGCTCCATAATGGAAATTCCACCAGTCTCATCTATAAAGATATTCATGTTTGAAATATTATTGGCAGAATCATATATTCTCTCTCTTTCTTCGGCTGTTAGAATACCATCCCTTATCTTATTGGAGAAAATTCCCGAATCAAGAGAAACAAGCCTTTTGTATAGTTCTTCTTTACTCATCTCAAGGGAAAAAATTCCGACGCACCCACCTCTTTTTGCCACATTGTAAGCAACATTCAGGGCAAAAGCTGTTTTCCCCATGCCCGGTCTTCCTGCTACAATAATTAGATTCTGCTTTTGAAAACCTCCGGTTCTCTTATCAATATCAATAAAACCAGTTGAAAGCCCAGGATTATAACCTTTCCTCTTTTTCTCAAGTTCTTCCAAAAAAACATTGTGTATCTGTTCAACTTTCACAAAACCTTTGGAAACACCTCCTTCGGCAAGTTCTAAGAGTTTAACCTGGGCCATATCAAGTATTTCTTCCGAAGGAGTAACTTCCTCCGTTACTGAAGATATGAGATTGTTTGCCAGATAAAAGAGTTCTCTTTTTAGAGTCTTCTCTTTGAGAATCTTAACATAATGCTCTATTGTCTCAAGATGAGGGACACCATCGGGAAGCTCTGACACATAACTTAAGCCTCCGGCAGCATCTATAAGATCTCTGTCTCTTAAATATTCCACAAGGGCTACTAAATCACACCTATCATGCTCCTGAAAAACCTCCTTAATTGCTTTGTAAATTATCTGATGGGTTTTTAAGTAGAAATCTTTTTTCTCAAGGTTTAAAAAATCTTCATAAAAGAGTTGATTATTCTTAAGTACAGCTCCTAAAACAGATTTTTCAGTATTTACGCTTGCAGGAAGCTCAGGGACTAAATTCTTTTTCTTTCTCTTCTTTCCCGAATCCTCTTGAGACGAGGCCATCTTTTATTCTTCTTTTTCCACATTAATTTTTAAGAGAGCTTTTACTGAAGGGTGGATTCTAACCTCAACTTCATACTCTCCTAATTTTTTAATGTGTTCATGCAAAAGAATATTCTTTTTATCCACTTCTATCCCTTCTGCTTTAAGGGCATCCTCTATATCAGCTGATGTAACTGATCCAAAAAGAGTATCCTCTTCACCCGCTTTTTTCTTTATTGTTATAGAAAGAGATTCGATTCTGTTTTTCAATTCCTCTACTGTTTTAATTTCTCTTTCCCTCTCTTTCTCGAGTTTTTTCTTTTTCTCCTCAATCATTTTAATATTGCTGTCCGTTACTTTTATAGCAACCCCCTTGGGGATAAGATAGTTTCTTGCGAAACCATCTTTTACCTTTACAATCTCTCCTTTTTTCCCTACATTCTCTATATCTTCCAAAAGTATAATTCTCATTCTTTCCCTCCTATTTCACGATAAATGGTAGTAAAGCCATATGTCTTGCTCTTTTAATTGCTATTGTTAGCCTTTTCTGATGATAGTGACATGTACCGGTAAGTCGCCTTGACATTATCTTTCCATTTTCGTGGATATAATTTTTTAGAAGATTTGGATCTTTGTAATCGATATACCACATATTATGCTTGCAAAACCAACAAAATTTCTTCTTTTGGAAATAATTGGGTCTGTTTCCTTTTTTATTTTGATTATTTGCCATTTTTCTCCTCCTTAAAGATCTGATGCTGATGGTTTTTCAGGTTTTTTAGCTCTTTTCTTTTCTAATTTTTCAGGTTTTTTCAGCTCTCTGTCAAGTTTAATAATAAGCCATCTTAAAATAGCCTCTGTGTGTCTTATTCTGGTTTCAAGCTCCAATGGAATGTTTGGCGGAGCTGTGAAATTAAGAAGAACATAGTAACCTTCGGTGAACTTTTGAATTTCATAGGCAAGGGTTCTTTTTCCCCAATCTTCTTCTCTCGTGATTTCTCCGCCACCTTCAACAATGATGTTTTTGATAATATCAACTGTTTTTTTCCTTTCCTCTTCTGAGAGGTTGGGTTTGAGAATAAACATTAACTCATAATTTTTCATTTAATCCTCCTTATGGTTTTTAGCCTACCGATTCATCGGCAAGCAAGGGTTTTCTTTTATTAAATTTTGTCATAGTTTTTTCAATACCAAGACTTAAAAGACTAATTATAATTTCTGGTATTGTATCAATCGTCTTTTTAATTATTTCAAATTCCTTTTCAGGGAATGCAGACAGCACAAAATCCGCAAGATTATAGTATTTTTCTCCATTATTTATTCCTACGCGCAAGCGAGGGAATTTTTCTGTCCTTAGCTCTTCTATTATTGAAATCATCCCTTTATGTGTGCCTGCGCCCCCTTCTTTTCGCAATCTGAGAGTTCCCAGAGGAAGGTCTATATCATCATATACTATTAAAATCTCCTCTGGTGTTGCTTTTTTTTCATTCACCCACTTTTTTACGGATTTCCCCGATAAATTCATAAAGGTCATTGGTTTGATTAGGTAGTGCCTCTTGCCTTTAAAATTAAATTCTCCATAAACACTGCTGTTTTTACTTTTTCCTACTTTAACATTGAAATTTTCTGCTAATCTATCTATACTCATAAATCCCACATTATGCCTCGTCCTGCAATACTCTTCGCCCGGATTTCCAAGACCAAAGATAAGCACAGTTTTTTATTCTTCCTCAGGTTCACTTTTACCTTTTTCTTCCACTTCAGGTTCTGCTTTTTCTTCTCCCTCAACTTCTTCTTCGACTTCTTCTTCTTCCTCTTCAACTCCAGTTGTGACTGTTGCAATAACAACAGATTCATCTGTAAGTAGGGTGTATTTCTCATCAAGATCAAGATCCGAAACTTTAAGAGACTGACCTGCATGGAGTTCGCTGACATCAACCACTATCTCTTCTATGATATCCTTTGGTAAACACATAAGTTCAATTTCTCTTGTGATAAAATCAAGAAAACCTCCTTCCTGTTTAACTCCTATAGGAGTACCTTTCAAGTGAACAGGAACAGTGATTTCAACCGGTCTGTTAAGATCAACTCTTTTGAAATCAACATGTATGATATCTCTTCCAAGATAATCATATTGAAGCTCATAAATCATGGCATCTTCTGTTTTCTTTCCGTACTTGAGTTTCAGCGTTGTGTTTATTCCCATTTTGGCTTTTAGAATGGCTTTAACATCATCAAGGCTAACAGTAAGAGCTACGCTTTCTTTGTTTTCTCCATAAATAACAGCTGGCAATTTGCCTTCAGCTCTAAGCTTTTTAGCTAACTCTTTTCCCTTTTTTTCTCTTAATTCAGCTTTAATTTCCAAGTGTTCCATTTTTTCACTCCTTTATAAAAATAGTCTGCTAACTGAGGTTTCCTCATGTATGCTTCTTATAGCTTCTCCCAAAAGGGGAGCTGTTGATAAAACCTCTATTTTTTTACATTTTTTTGTTTCTTCGGACAAAGGTATTGTATCTGTAACTATTAATTTTTCAAGGTTTGAATTTCTTATTCTTTCAAGAGCAGGACCTGAAAGAACTGCATGTGTGGCGGCAGCATAAACCTTTGTAGCTCCTTTTTTAATTAATGCCTCAACAGTATTGGTTAAAGTTCCGGCTGTATCAACGATATCATCAACAATAACCGCAATTTTGTCCTTTACTTTCCCTATTATATGTCTTAACTCAGCTTTGTTAGGCTCATACCTTCTTTTATCCACTATTGCAAGGTATGCATTTAACTCCTCCGCAAACATTCTTGCTCTTTCCACCCCTCCGGCATCCGGGGAAACAACCACAATATTTTCTTCCGGCATTATCTTTTTAAAATGCTCCACAAGAATCGGAAGAGCCATAAGATTATCAACAGGGATATTAAAGAAGCCCTGAATTTGAGGGGCATGAAGGTCTATTGTAAGAACTCTGTTAAACCCACTTGCTGTAATAATATCTGCTACCAATCTGCTGGAAATGGGAACCCTTGGTCTGTCTTTTCTGTCCTGCCTTGCATATCCATAATACGGAATAACAGCTGTTATTCTTCCTGCAGAAGCTCTCCTTGCAGCATCTCCCATTATGAGAAGCTCCATAATGTGAAAGTTTACATCATTGGAAAGTGATTGAAAGATGAAGATATCAGCCCCCCTAATATTTTCAAGCATCTGATATCTTATCTCTCCGTCTGAAAAGGTTTTCAAGATTTGGTTTCCCAATGGTAGTTCAAGGTACTCTGCAAGTTTCTCCGCCAATTCAGGGTTGGATGAACCTGCAAAAATTTTAATCTTTTCAAAAAGCACTTTACTACTCTCCTCTATTTTTTGTACTGGGGCGGGAGGATTCGAACCCCCGAATGTCAGGACCAAAACCTGATGCCTTACCGCTTGGCGACGCCCCAAAATTAGAGAAATAATTTTCTCTATTTATGGCCTCAAATAAATATAAACCTTCTTTCTGCGGAATATTTGATCTTTTTTTAAATCCTGCAAAAAAACTTGCTCCGCTTCCACTCATTAATACAAAATCGCTTAAATTAAGCATCTCTTTTTTTACCTCTTTTAATTCAGGGTAGAGTTTTAAAGCTACCTCTTCCAATCTATTAATAAATCTATTAAAATTTCCTCCTAAAAAATGAGCATATATTTTACTTTTATCTCCATATTCTGTCAAGTTTTCGTAAGCAGCCTTTGTGGAAACATTAATTTTCGGAATTTTAAGGAGAAAATATTTATGAGGAGTGGGTGAAACAGGAATAACAATTTCTCCTCTACCCATTACTAAAGCGGATCCGCCAAACAGAAAAAATGGAACATCGGAGCCTATTTTGCAAGCGATTCTCCATAGTTTTTCAAAAGGTATTTTCAAATCTAAAAAATTATTCAATAATAAAAGCACAGCTGCTGCATTAGAGCTCCCCCCTCCAAGCCCGCTACCGGGAGGGATTTTTTTTTCAATAAAAATTCGGATTCCTTCTCTAATTCCAAGAGCATTAACAGCTCTAACCACAGTATTTTTATTATCTATCTTTATATTTTTATCTGAAAACTCTATCTTAACTTTTCCTCTCTTTCTCTCAATTACAATTTTATCTGCAATTGAAATTGTTTGAAATAATGAAAAAATCTCATGATAGCCATCTTCTCTCTTTCCTGTTATTTCAAGAAAAAGATTTAATTTTCCATAGGAATTGGCCTCAATTTTCTCCATTAAAACACTCCTTTATGTTAAAGACTTCTTTATAATTATCCAGCTTTGGTTGTTTGTATGATTTCGGTTGATTAACTTTAAATTTTAAAAGCTTTATCTTTAACAAAAAATCTCCTTTTTTTACCTCTATTTTTTTTGGAAACCCTTGATTATAAGAATCTATCTTTATATATTTATTTTCATATTCCAGATTATAATCATAATTTATTCCAAGATAGTAAAGAAACTCTTTTTCAGTGGTTTTTAAGCCTATTAAGAAATTCATTATTTCTTTAAATGTTCCTATATAAAATAATTTTTTTCTCTTATTTAATAAAACATAATTATCGTCACTTTTATAAAGCTCTGCAAATTCTGTCATAGGAAATCGGTAAAGCTTTAAAATAAATTTTTTATCCCTTTCATAATAAAGCTTTATTCTAAAAGGTGAGATTTTTTTGTTAACATAAATTTTTGCGGAATAAAGAGCTTGGAAAGAGTTTACTTTTTTTACAAAAGTTTTAAGTTTTCTAAGCTTAGAAAAAACATAAGCTTGTCTTTTTATAATTTTTTTATACGGACAAGAGGTCTTGCTTAAAACACTTTCATAAGTGATTTTTGCTTTTCTAAAATTCTGGATTTTAAAGTATAAATCCGCAAGATGAATCTTGATTTCCACATCCTCTGAAAGCACTTCCAATGCCTTTTTAAAGTATTTTTCTGCCTTTTTAAAATCTCCTTTTTTGTAGAAAAAATATCCGACTGTATCCTGTATGGCTGGTGATTCTGATTTTTTCAAAATTTCAATATACTCTTTAATACCCTTTATTTTTGCATTCTTAGTGAGAGCATAGTAGACATAATAATTTATGTAATTTTTGTTTTCCGGTTCTTCCTCAATAGCTCTTTTAAAAAAAGCAAGTGCTTTTGTGGTTTTGTTTTTCTCTTCATAGTATCTTCCATAAAGAAAAAATCTATAACTGTTTTTCAGGATTTTTTGGGGGAGGGAGGAAATTAATTTTTTCATGCATTCTGTTTTATTGAACTCAAGAAGAGTTTTAAAAACAAATGGAATTAATGTTCTTTTCTGAATTATGAAGTTTTTTAATTTATTTAAATTACAATCTGTTTTTATTATGAAAAGAAGTTTGAACTTTTCAGAGTGATTTTTAAGAGAATTTATTATTTCCTGATTTTCTACCAAGAGAGCTGCTTTAAAAATTTTAAATTTTAAGCTATCTGAAAACTTTGAAAAATTCTTCTTTTCATTTAAAAGCTCTTTTAACTTTTCTTTATTCTGAGTTTCGAGAAAGTATGACAAATCAACATCAAAAGAAAAAATTTTGAGAAAGTCGGGATTTATAAAAGAGGGAAGCTCTCTTCGATGCAAATAAAAATGGGAAGCTCTATAACAACCAAACACAAAATAATATCTTGCCAAGAGGTAATGAGTAAAAGGCAGATCTTCGCTTTTACTTAAACTCTCCTTTAAAAGAGGTAAAAGTTTTCTAAATTTCTTACTATAAAAAAGGGAAAAGAGGTAAAATCTCTTAATTCCCATTGATTTTTCAATTAATTTATTATTTTCAATAAATTTTGCAATTTTTTCATACTCTCCCATTTTAAACCATAGGCGTAGACCCTCTTCTATTAGATCAAGCTTTCCCAAAGGTATTGTACTTTCTATGATTGGAATATAAAGATTCTCATCTTTTAAAAGTTCTCCCTTTTTCTTGTTAATAGCATTATCCAAAATGTATTTTGCAACTCTTTCCTTAATTTCATTGCTATTTATCTTTTTAAAATTTGATAGCAACCAATCATAGTCTTTTAACTTTAATTTCAGGAGAGTGATTTCATCAAAGATGGCCTTAATTTTTGTATTTAGGGAATAAGCTTTGGATAATATTTTAATGGCTCTTTCATATTTTCCCGAATACTTTAATGCTTCGCCATAAAAATAAGTTGAAAGAAAATCATCGGGGACTTTTTCCAGATAAAGAGAAAAATACTTTTTAGCATTTTCAAGATCCTCTCCTCTCCCCTCTTTCATAAATTTAAAAAAGTAAACCTTCCCCATATCTTTTAATAATCGCTTGTTGCTTCCATTTATTTTTTCTGCTTTTTTAAAATAATTTATGGCTTTTTCATAATCGATTGTTTCAAGCTCTCCTAATTTAACATAGTAAAAAAAATCCTTGTTTTCTGTTTTTAAAAGAACTTCCCTTGCTTTTTCCACCTCTCCAATGTTTTCCAGAAAAGTTGCCCAACCATAATTAAAATAAAGATTCAAGTTTTTTACAGGATTTAGAAGTAGCAAAAGATTAAAAAAAAGTACAATTCTCATAATGGGATTTTATCATAAATATGAAGGTTATTCACACCAATGCTTTTTATTTTTGTATTTTAGAAAGAATCAGGTCTACCTTTTTTAGAATGTCGATTGGCTTAATTTTAGTCATACAAATTGGGTTGGAACATTTTCTCTTAAAACAACCGGAACATTTCAGTTTATAGAAAACAACTTCCGAAATCGGGTTTACAGGACCGTTTCTTGAAGGAAGAGTGGGACCAAAAAAACTTACTGTTGGAGTTTTTACAGCTTCCGCAATATGAAGGGGAAGAGTATCTCCGCTAACTAAAAGCAAGGAACTTTTAATTAAAGGAAATAATTCTTTAATGGTAAAGGGAGGAGCAAGAAGAGCACCGGATTCCAAAGCCACTTTTGCAGCATCTTTTTTCTCAAAATCATTTCCCCACAATACAAGGGGAATAAAATTTCTATCAATAATACCTTTTGCTATATCTATCCACTTTTTCACACCAAGCCTTTTAGTTTCCCATCCTCCTCCCACATTGAGAATAATTACTTTTTTAGTATTTATGTTTTTTAACTTCTCTTTAACACCATTTTCTAATTTTTTTGTGAAATTGAAAGATGGAAAAGAGATGGTAGTTGTTTTTATATTAATGGAGGAGAGAAGATGTATATTTTTACTTATAATATGCTCTGTTTCTTCAAAATAAGGGACCGTTTCTTTGTAAAAAAAACGAGATGTTTTTTCTCTTAGATTTTTGTTTGAAAATCCAATTTTTCTTTTTGAATTAATTAAAGAGGTTACCACAGCGGATTTCATGGTCCCCTGAAAATCAAAAAGAATATCAGCTTTTATGCTCTTCAGTTTTCTGATTTTTGAGATATTTTTTACTATTTTCTTACCTCTTCTTAAATCTTTTGTGTCAATTGTGTAGATTTTGTCAATTCCATCCACCATTTCAAGAATTTCCTTTCCATTCTTTTCCACTATCCAGGTAATTTCTGATGAGGGGAATTTTTCCCTTAATAATTTAAAAGCGGGAAGAGTGTGGATTATATCTCCCAGAGAGCTGAGCTTCACAATTACTATTTTATCCATAAAGCTCCTCTATCTTTTTTATTATATCAGTAGTAGAATGTTCCTTTTTCTCTCCTACAATAATAGTTCTAATTCCAAGAGAAGCGGAAAATTTACTTTCAGCTACAGTTTCCACCGTATAATCGGGTCCTTTCACATGAAAGTGCGGTTTTAATTCCTTGAGTATATTTTTTACTGTGTCCTCCTCAAAAATCACAACATAATCCACAATATTAATGGAAGCAACTAAAAGACTTCGCTCCTTTTCATTCATTATTGGTCTATTTTCCCCTTTGAGTTTTTTTACAGAAGAATCACTGTTTATTGCAACTATCAAAATATCTCCGAGCTCTTTTGCTTTTTTGAGATAGACAATGTGCCCATAATGAAGAAGATCAAAAGCTCCATTGGCAAGAACTATCGTTTTTTCCTCTTTTTTAAGATTTTTAACTATATCTTTTAAAGAGCTCAGAGATTTTATCTTTGTACTTGTTAATTCCATTAATAAGTTCCTCCGGCGTTATTGTTGAGGCACCTGCTTTCATTACAGTTAAAGCCCCGGCGACATTGGAAAGGATTGCAGATTTGAAAAAACTTTTTGAGATTATCCAGGAAGATGCGAAAACAGAAATCACTGTATCTCCTGCTCCTGTAACATCAACAATATTTTTATCTCCAAAAATAGGAATTTTATATTCATTTGAATTTTTTTCCATAAGATACATTCCTTCGGAACCCAAAGTTATTAGAATAGCTTCAGCTTGTGTAATCCTCAGAAGTTTTCTTCCTACTTTTTGCAGGTTGTTATTTTTTATTTTCAAATTGGCAGATTCATAAGCTTCTGTTATGTTCGGGGTAGCTGATGTAATACTTCTGAATTTAGAAAGCTCAAATCTTGAATCCACAAAAATAGGAGGTAGATTACTTTTATCCTTCTTTAGTTTATTTAAGGTTTTATAGGAACTAATCCCATACCCATAATCTGAAAAAACAATAACATCATAGTTTCTATATATAGAATCCAGAATCTCAAAGAATTTTTTTGGAAGATTTTCAATTCTTTTACCTCTATCTATTCTAAAAACCTGCTGCTTCCTGGTATTTGTTTCTCCGGCAAGAACCCTTGTTTTTAAAGGAGTTTTAAACTTTTTTGTTTTAAGTATCATTGAATCTGAAATTCCACTATCTACCAAAAGGCTTTTTATCCTTTCGCCTTCTTCATCCTCTCCCACCACTGATAGTGTATCAATTTGAGCCCCTAAGTCCTTAAAATTTCTTACTGTGTTTCCTCCCCCGCCAAGTTTGTATTCAACAAAATCCTCTTCCAGCACAAGAATAGGAGCCTCTCTTGAAACCCTTGATGTTGTTGCATAGACATACTTATCCACTACAAAATCGCCGACTACTAAAACCCTGATACTTTTAAAGTTCTTTACTATCTTTTTTAAATTTTCCATATATCAAATATCATCTATCTTAGCAAGACAGCTTTTTTTAAGTTTTAGAATTTTCTTCCACCTTTTTTTTGATTCTTCAACCTTTTTTCTGTAATTTTCACTTTCAAAATACTCCAAAATTCTTTTTCTTATCGGGAAAATCTGAGAATCACACTTCCACATGTATGTTTTGCTGAAAAGTCCGTACCTGATGCAATCTCTATAAACAGCCCAAGCCAAGTTTACAAAACCCAATTCTTCTATGAATTTCTCATAAAGAGCCCTAAATTCCCCTTCTTTTTCCGGGTGCAAAAATTTAAAATAATCTTTATACATCATAGCATTATGGAAGAACTGAGGTTTTGCCTGAATCCCATCTACCTCAAGCTCTCTCGCGAGTACTCTAAAAAGAATATAGAGTTCTCTTTTTATTCCCAGGCCCGGATATTTTTGTCCCGGTAATTTTTTTCTTTTTTCAGTAAACCTTGCTTTCGGGTTCTGAAGTGTCAGCCACTCTATTGTAAGGAATTTTAACCTTTGTTCCCCGAAAAATGCTTTCATTTCGTCCGTGGGAGCAAAATTTTCTATCTTTATTTTCAAATCAACTATAAGATGATCCTTATTCTTAAATTTATCATAAATAGTAAGCCTCTGAAGAGCCATATCAAGAGGCTCTATTTCTATTTTCAGCTCTTTAAAACCTAATTTACTTGCTTTTTTCACGAGACCAAGCCTTTCTATAAAGAGAAACATTTCCTTTAAGGTATATCTGTTTAAAAATAGGGAAGAACCCTCTGAGTACTGAAGCTGGTTAAAAATATCCTTTTCGCTTATCTCCAAGATATCATAGTCTTTATCTTTCATCTTTTAGTTTACCTTTTTAATGTTAATTAGTCAATTCTACGGTTTTCTTTTATTCTTTGTTTATAGATCTCCTTCCTTGATTTTTTCCTGTTTTTCATATATAAATATAGGGATTGCGGAGAGGTGCTGGAGTGGCTGAACAGGGTCGCCTGCTAAGCGATTGTCCCGGCAAAACCGGGACCGTGGGTTCGAATCCCACCCTCTCCGCCACTTAAACCGATGACACAGAGCAAAGATAATTTAACCCCTGTAATGAAACAGTATCTTGAGATTAAGGGGGAGTATGAAGATACAATCCTTCTTTACAGAATGGGGGATTTTTACGAACTCTTTTTTGAAGATGCTATTGAAGGGGCGAAGATTCTCAATATAGCATTAACTTCAAGAGACAAAAACAAGGAAAACCCGATTCCAATGTGTGGTTTTCCATATCATGCTGCTGATACATACATAAAAAAACTCTTGGAGGCTGGCAAGAGAGTTGCTGTATGTGAGCAGGTTGAGGATCCTAAAAAGGCTAAAAAAATAGTAAAAAGAGAGGTTGTCAAAGTCCTTACACCGGGAACCGCTCTCGAATATGAGGATAATAAAGATAATAATTTTATAGCAAGTATTTTTCTTGATGGAAATAATTGGGGGCTCTTTCTTTTGGATATTTCCACAGGAGAAGCTTTTGCCACTGAAGAGGAAAATGATTTTGAGCTAAACAGACTTGTGGAAGAAATAAATAAGTATGCTCCATCTGAGCTTATTCATCAGCAATCGAATGATTCCACAGTATATAATATTTTGGATAGAATTTTTACAAAAAACATAATTTTAAATGAAATTGAAGATTGGCACTTTAATTATGAAACAGGAGTCAAAGCAATAAAAGAGAATTATAAAGTTAATACTCTTGAAGGATTTGGCCTTGATGGCAAAAAAATGAGCGTTTCAGCGGCCGGTGGACTTTTCAGGTATGTTAGCAAAGTAAGAAAAGGAAATTTACCGGAATTTAAGACAGTAAGATTTTATTCCAAGAGTGATTTTATGATAGTTGATTCCATATCAATGAGAACTTTGGAAATTTTCAAAGAATCACGGAGTCAAAAAAAAGAGGGTTCTCTTTTCTGGGTGCTCGATCAAACCGAAACTTCAATGGGAAGCAGAACTTTAAAGAATTGGATAATGCACCCTTTAATGGATGTAAATGAGATAAGAAATAGACAGGATGCAATTGAGGAACTTATTGGTAAAACAATTGAAAGAAATGAGCTCAGGAAGAAAATAGGAAATATTTTTGACCTTGACAGGTTATCTTCTAAAATCTCTTCGGAAAACGCAAACCCGAAAGACTTAATAGCGCTTTTATCATCTGTTGAAAAATTGCCTGATATTAAATTTTATCTGAAAGATTCAACATCCTCCCTATTAAAAGAGATTTACGAAAATATAGATACTTTGCAGGATATTAAAGAACTTATAAAATCTTCCATTAATGAAAATCCGCCTTATACTTTAACAGATGGAGGAATAATAAAAGATGGATATTCTCAGGAATTGGATGAATTAAGGAAAATTTCTCTTTCCGGAAAAGAATATATTGCATCTCTTGAAATCAAGGAAAAGGAAAGAACAGAGATTAGCTCTTTGAGAATAGGCTATAATAAAGTTTTTGGTTTTTACATTGAGATTTCGAAAGCTGCTTTAAAGGGAAAAATTCTTCCTCCTGATTATATAAGAAAACAGACTCTTGTTAATTCTGAAAGATATATTTCCGAAGAACTAAAAAAATATGAAGAAATGGTAATAGGAGCAGAGGAAAAAATAAAAAATCTTGAGTACGAGCTTTTTGTGGAAATTAGAAAAAAGATTAAGGAAAATGTAAAGAGAATTTTAAAAACCTCTGAGGCAATTTCAATTCTTGATGTCCTCTTGTCTTTATCAGAGGTTGCAATAAGAAATGGTTATCATCGACCTGTAGTTTATGAGGGTGATACAATTGAGATTGTTCAGGGAAGACATCCGGTTGTTGAAAGGCTAAGTACTAAAACTTTCGTTCCCAATGATACATATTTGAATACAACTACTGATCAAATAATAATACTTACAGGTCCCAATATGGGAGGAAAATCCACTTATTTGCGGCAGGTTGCACTTATAACCCTTTTGGCTCAGATAGGCTCATTTATTCCGGCAAGCTCAGGCAAAATAGGCGTTGTGGACAGGATTTTCACAAGAATAGGGGCTTCGGATTATTTAGGGGGAGGACAATCGACATTTATGGTTGAAATGGTTGAGACTGCAAATATATTAAACAATGCAACAAGTAAAAGTCTTGTTCTTTTGGATGAAATAGGAAGAGGTACTTCCACTTATGATGGGATGGCAATAGCATGGGCTGTTCTTGAATATCTTCACAGTAATGGAAAAATCAGGCCAAAAACTCTTTTTGCCACTCATTATCATCAACTTACAATGATAGAGGAGTATCTTAAAAGGGTAAAAAATTATCACATAACAGTGAAGAAAACAAAAAAGGGAATGGTCTTTCTATATAAGGTTTACCAAGGACCGAGCGATGAGAGTTTCGGGATAGATGTTGCGAAACTTGCAGGAATTCCTGATAATGTTGTTAAAAGAGCAAAAGATATACTTTTTTCAATAGAAAGAAAGGATGGTATTATTGAAAGGAAAAAGATAGAGGAGAAGTTCGGGGGGAAGACTATTTTTGATTTTGAGGTAAAAAAGGAGAGGGAAAAGGGAGATGAAAGGTTTGAGGAATTAAAAGAATTCATAGGAAAAATAAATATAAATGAAATTTCTCCTTTACAAGCATTAAATTTACTTAATGAGATAAAGGAAAAGGTTGAAAGAAAAGAGTAAAATGGCAGCGCTACGGGGATTCGAACCCCGGTTTGATGGCTGAGAACCACCCGTCCTAGGCCTGGCTAGACGATAGCGCCGCTTGAAAGGTGATATTATAAAATAAAATAGCCTCTGATTCAAGCGGTCTTAGAGGATTGATTTCTCTAATATATAGACAATACTTGAATACCAATCGTATTTAATCTGTTTATATATAGTCCTATCAAGCACCCAGTAAGACTGATTAATCCTTTTTGAGTACACGGGGATTCCGTTTTTATTATATTTTGTTGCCATTAAGTATTTATATTGAAAGAAAGGGAAGAGTCTTAATCCCTTTTTCTTCCAAAAAACTATATATTCATCAGATGAGGAGGATATTAAAAGATTTGTTGTATAGTCTGTTTTAAGACTTCTTTCCCAGATAATATTTAGGTTATTGTCAAATTTTATTATTATTAATTCTCTTTTTTTATCAATTGAATATAAAGAGGAAACAAAGGAAAAGATAAAACCATCGGTGGTTTTAATTATTTTAGGGTTTGCTTTTATTATGTTTTCATGTTTAAACTTTCTCTTTTTTATTATATCTCCATTTTCATTAAAAATGGTAAAAGTGATAAAGGATTCTTTTTTTTCATTGGTACTTTTTTCTATTGAAGTAATAAGTATTTTTTTATTATTTAAAACAATGGAAGGAGCGGGAGAAACTATATAATTTTTTTCTCCAATGTCTTTAATCCAGATTATGTTACCATTTGAATCTGTTTTTAAAATTTTAGTTTTTATTGGAATTTTTTCTCCCAAGACAACACAGATATGGATATAATTGTTTTCATCATCTACAAAAGTTTTTACTATGGAAGAGGTAAGGCCTCCTATACTGAAATCTCTTTCCAAAAGTAATTCTCCATTCTGTTTTAATTTTGCAAAATAACTCTTTGTTATTCTCATGTTTGTAATATGACTTCCACTTATAAGAATTTCTTTATTTTTGTCGATAACCAAGGAGGAAACAGTAATGTTTGAGAATTTTTTGCTTTTGAGAAAGATTTTTCTTTTGATTAGCTTGTTATTTTTTTCGCTGTTTATTATTTTGGAAAGAGACATTCTATCCCATGGAAACAGCCCGTATCCGAATGAGTATATTATTATATTATTGCTTCTGCTTTTTGTTGTTATATAAAGTTCGCCATTCGGAGAATCTTCTCCGATTGAGGCGGACATGGGAATTGTGAAATTATTAAGAAATTTCATCTTTTCATAACTAAAGTATTTTAGTTTTTTATTTTCTTTTTTAGGTAAAATATTAACAATTAAGGATAGAATTATATAAAGGGATAAGAGGGAATAAATAGTAATTTTTTTTCTCTTTTTTCTCTTTTTTCTCTTTTTTCCTTTTATAAGCACATGTTCCAGATCTTTTTTTTGGATTTTTTCTAAGTCTTTTTTTAATTCTGAAATATTTTCATATCTTTTTTCCTTTTTCTTATTGGTTGCTTTTTTTATTATTTTGTTAAGTTCTTTTTCAATTATTGGGTCTGTTAATTCCACTTCTTTTGTCTCTCCAAACATAATTTCTTCAACCACACTTGTTAGAGTATTGCTCTTTATCATCTTTTCTTCTGAAAACATTTCATAAAGAATGACACCGAGAGAAAAGATATCTGTTCGTTCATCAAGGCCTTTACCTTCAAGTGCTTCTGGAGACATATAATTGAGAGTCCCTCTGATTTTAATACTTTCTCCTTCTGAGATGGTAGTGGTAATTGTTAATGAACCTGTAATGTCTGAAATATCATTTTTTATGAATTTTGATACACCGAAATCAATGATTTTAACCTTCTTATCTTTAGTAATCAGTATATTTGAGGGTTTTAAATCTCTATGAATTATTCCTTTAGAATGTATAGCCTCCAATCCATTGCATATTTGGATTGCTATATCTATTTTGTCCTTGAATGTTAGCTCTCCCTTGTTTATCTTTTCTCCTAAAGATTCCCCCTCTATGTATTGCATGACCATAAAGCTTGTTTTATCTTTTACTATAAAGTCGTAAAGGGTACAGACATTTTCGTGTTCTATTTGAGCTAATTTTACAGCTTCTTTTTCAATTTTTTTAACACTGGTTGCAAGAGGATTCTTTATTATTTTTATTGCTACATTTTTTTTTAATTTTCTATCGTATGCTTTGTAAATAACACCCATTCCCCCTTCACCGAGTTCTTTAATGATTTTGTATCTTTCTGAGATAGCCTTAAAGGCAATTAAATTATCAAAGCTAAAGGATTCCGTTTCGTTTATTCTATTTTTCTCCATGGTTTAAAGGATTAAAAATATTAGAACATCTGAAAAAAATAGTCAATATCTTCTATTTTTCTAAAACTTTTACAAAGAGGAGAGAGTTAATGCTTTTCTATAGAAAAAAGACAAGCTCAACTTGAGTGCCGGTATTTTTTTCGGATAAAATTACTAATTTATCAGCAAATCTTTTCATATTTGGAATCCCCATACCAGCCCCGAATCCCATTTCTCTTATGTAATCAGGAGCCGTGGAAAAGCCTTCTTTCATTGCTTGATCAAGGTTTTCAATACCCACTCCATTATCAATTACCCTCACTATTATTTTATCTTTTTTCAAAAAACATAAAATTTCCCCTTCTCCTTTACTGTGGATAACCACATTGGTTTCAGCTTCATAAACTGCTATTCCCACTTTTCGAGCTATATCCTGATTTATACCTTTTTTAATCAGAAAATTTTTTAGTATCGCTGCTCCCTCACCTGCTTTACTTATGTCGGATGTGTCTATTCTGTGTCTGAATTCAGCATCCTCTCTGTATAACTTTTCTCCTGTAATTAGAGAAAGTTCTTTATTGAGAATTGAATCTCTCTTTTTATCGTGAAGGTATAATAAGTTAAATTTATCTAAAATTTTATGAAGGATGTCCACCTTTGTTAGAATCCCGCAGAGAGTGCCATTTTTGTCAACTACCGGAAATCTTCCGAATTTGAATTTATCAAATTTTTGAACAATGGTGGGCAGTGTTTCATCCTTATTGAGAGAGACTACATTTTTTGTCATAATGTTTTCTATATCTTCTTCTATTTTTCCCATTTCAAGAGCTTTAATTATATCTTCAATACTGATTATGCCAATTAGTAGGTTTTTATCATCTACAATTGGAATACCCGAAATCTTTTTTATTTTCATAAGTTCTTTTGCTTGAGATATCTTTTTATCCGCAGTGAGTGTACTTACATGTTTCGTCATTATTTCTTCTGCTGTAAGATCTTCGAAGATAAAAGCGTATTTACTTAATCTGCACTCCTGGTTATTACTCATCTATTCCTCGTAAGCCGGCTGTATATAGTTTTCCGCATGCTGAATACATGTAATTATTTGTTTTTATTATAATTAGATTACTCCCTTTAGCCATATTAATTGTTTCCGGTGGAATTTCTTTCCCCCTTACGAAAATTAATCCCATAAGATCTGTTACTATGGCGGTTCTCACTGCCTGTGCAGATGTGTTACCGGTAAGAATTAACATCCCTGGTTTTGAAAGAGCTAAAACATCGCTCATCATATCGGCAGCTCCTATTAAATTTACCTCTTCATTGAGCTTATCTTTACCTATGATTAATTCACCTTTAAGTATTGTAAGAATCTCTTTAACTTTCATTATACCCTCTTTGTGTAATTAATAAAATAATATAATTCTTTTTTCTTAAATTGTCAAGATTTTAACAATTTAATAAAAACGAAACCCGCTTCTGTTTTTTAGCGTCTTTTTTTTAAATTTCTTCTCTTTTTTCCAAGATTTCTTTTAACTTATCTTCGCCCAAGTACTCTTTTATATATTTGTCCCCTATGCTTTCAAGCTTACCTCTTATAAATTCAACAAGTTCATCTATGTTAAATTCCTCTTTTTTCTTGAAAAGATTTCTTTTCCAATGAAGAAGATATCCTGAAATGCACATTGGTTGGTATCTTTTGTAAAAATCTTTTTTAAAGAGATTTTTCAGAGATTTGGGATTTTCCACATCAAGACTGTTCCAATCTATTTTAAAGCCTAACTTTAAAAGTAGGTTTCTTCTTTCCTCTCTTGTGTTTGATTCGTAAAGAGGAGAGAAGTAGTTAACTTTATACTTTTTTGAATAATCTTTGATTAATTGTAGGTATTCGGGAAAATTGTCTGCGGTAACAATGATTTTTTCGCCGTCAGGAGCTTGTTCCCAATTGGCTCCGTCTGTATAATCATAGATTCCGTTTTCAAGAGCATAGAGTATACTCATCACTGCCATTGAAGCTCTGCAAGGGATACACCAGGATGTTTCATTCCCAAATCTTTTTGAATTTTTCCAAAAGCCTTTTACCGCCATTTCCTTGAAAAGAGCTTTCATATTGATAAGGTTGTAAACTACCTTATCTTCTCCTAATAGTCTTTTTAAATTTTCAACATTTGGTTTGCTAAAGTTCATCCCAAAGTGAAGATAGCCTTTGTAAAATGTTAAAAGGTGAACTTTATTATATTTTTTCCCGAGCTCATAAGCTAAGTAAAGGGAATCTATCCCTCCCGAAAATTGAATTACAACCTCATTTTTTTTCATCTGTTTCTCCTTATTTTTTATCACCTATTTTATCTTATTTTTACCTGATGTGTAAAACAATTTCCTAATTGGTAGAGAGATCTTTTAATATTAGCGGAAGTGTTCTTTTCAGCTTTTCTATTGAAGTAAAGGAAAAAGATATCCTTAAATCTTCAAGAGATTCCCCTTTGTATTTTCTTAAAGTTTCTATAATCCTTTTTTCTGAAATTTTTGAAAGAGGGGAAAACTCTATCGTCAGTTTTTCATATTTGTAATCCATTTTGATTATTCTTAATCTCAGAGAATAAATTCTTAACATAACAACAAAAATAAGATTTTTTATTTCTAATGGAAGATTTCCGAATCTATCAAATAGCTCCTCTTCCAATTCCTTTAATTCGGAAAGGTTTTTAATTGAAGAAAATCGTTTGTAGAGGGCTAATCTCTGGGATGATTGAGGGATGTATGCTTCCGGTATTATATAAGTTAGAGGTAAATTTATTTCCGGAGAAACTTCATATTCTTCCTCTCCTTTCATCTCTTTTATAGTTTTATTTAGAAGCCAGAGATAGTATTCAAATCCCACTGCTCTAAGATGCCCATGCTGCTCTTTTCCCAAAAGATTTCCCGCTCCTCTTATCTCAAGGTCCATTGCAGCTAATCTGAAACCAGAGCCTAATTCCTGAAATTCTCTTATGGCTTTGAGTCTTTTTTTAGCTTTTTCATTTAAAAGATGTTTTGAATTTATAAGAAAATAAGCATAGGCTTTTCTATTTCCCCTTCCGATTCTTCCTCTTAATTGATAGAGCTGGGAGAGCCCGAAATTCTGAGCATCAATCACAATTAGAGTGTTAACATTTTCTATATCAATTCCATTTTCAATGATGGTTGTGGAGATTAAAATTTTTGTCTTCTTATTAATAAAATTGAGCATCCTTTCTTCTATGGTTCTATTTGGTAGCTTTGAATGGATTATTGTGTTTTCAATTGAAGGTATTAATCTTTTTATCAGATTTCCGAAACTTTCTATTCTTTCTATGTTGTTGTAAATTATGTAAACCTGACCATCTCTTGCAATTTCAAATTTTATAGCTTCCTTTATTATTTCCTCATTGTATTCCTCTACAATTGTAGCAATTTCCATTCTTCCAGGGGGAGGAGTTTCTATAATACTAAGATCTTTAACCCCTGAGAGAGCCATATTCAGGGTTCTCGGGATGGGAGTGGCGCTTAAACTTAAAACATGGATGTTTTCCTTCATTTTTAGAATTTTATCTTTGTGTTTTACTCCGAATCTCTGCTCTTCATCTATTATCAAAAGAGCTAAATTTTTAAATTTAATTTTGTCTGATAAGAGAGCATGGGTTCCTACTATTATATCTATTTCTCCTTTTTCTATTTTTTCATAGATTTTTTTCTTTTTTGCAGGGGTAGTCATTCTTGATAATTCCTCTATTTTATAAGGAAAGCCTGAAAATCTTTTTTTAAAATTTCTAAAATGCTGCTCAGCTAAAATAGTTGTGGGGCATAAAAGTGCTACCTGTTTTTTGTTCGAAACTGCTCTGAAAGCTGCTCGCATTGCTATTTCGGTTTTTCCGAATCCTACATCTCCACAGAGAAGTCTATCCATGGGTTGTTCCTGTTTTAAATCATAGGATATCTCTTCCCAGCTTCTCTTCTGATCTTCTGTTTCCTCAAATTCAAAATTTGAGATAAAAAGAGCTTCCTTTTCCTCGTCCGGATAAAGAGGGGAGGCTTTTAGTGATTTCCTCTTTGCGTATAATTTTAGAAGATCTCTTGCTATTTTAAATATTCCAGATTTAACTTTTTCGCGTGTTCTTGTCCAATTCTTACTCCCAAGCTTATCCAGAACCGGTATATAACCTTCGGGACCTGAGTATCTATAAACAAGATTAAAATCTTCAATAGCAACATAGACTTTATCTCCTCCGGAATATTCAAGTACAAGAAATTCCGAATAATTATCTTTTATCTTAAGTTTTTTTATTCCTTTAAAAAGGGCTATTCCGTATTTTGTATGGACAACAAAATCGCCCTCTTTGAAACCGAGTTGAAAATGAAAAGAAGCAGCTTTCTTTTCTATTTTTCTCTCTTTGGCTTTTTTAAAAAAATGGACGAAATTTATATTTACTCCTTCTGAAAGGACAAAGGAAAATCCATCCTCTATTTCATCTTTTACAAAGTAAATTTTTGTAAAGTTTTTTTCATCAATCTCTTTAATAATTTTTTCCTTTATTTTTTCATCTTTTGTAAAAATCAGAAAGATTTCATTTTTACTTTTTTCAACCGTTTCAGAAAAAGAATTTTCATTAAAATTTAGTTTTCTATAGGGAAAATAGAAAGCATTTTTTTCGGGGATGTGTGAAAATTCCAAAGAATTAAATGTCTTGGCAAAAGGTATGTTTTTCTTAAAAAATAGGTTTAATGGAGGTGAAAGAAAGAAGGAGATATTTTTTTCCCGATGTTTTTGCCAGTCTTCTTTTAATTGTTTTATATAATCTTCATAATTTTCAATATCCTTTATAAATATTTTTTCTTGTTCTATTAATAAGGAATCTTCATTATTAAGAAAGACTCTGAATATTTCTTCTCCCTGGAAGTAAAGCCCCTCACTCCAGTATTTGAATAATCTTTTTAATATATTACTTGTTAGAGAGTTATCCCATTTCTTTTTAAGAATAGGTTTTAAGTCCTCTTTTTCTTTTTTTGTTAAAAATTCTGCTATCGTAAGTATTTGAGCTTTTTCTATTTTTTTAATTGTTCTTTGTGTTGAAGGGTCAAAGTGCCTTATGGAAAAAATTTCATCACCATCAAAATCTATTCTTATAGGAAAAGATTCTCCGAGAGGGAAAATATCTATAATGTGACCTCTTACAGAGAAATCTCCTTGATAAATTGTAAGATCTCTTTCAGAATAAGAAAATTGTCGTAATTTTTTTATCAAAAATTCTTGAGAAATCTCCTCTCCTGTTTCTATTTTCAAACTATATTCTTTTATTGCTGAGAGTGGAGGAAGAGGGAATAAAAGGGAGTTCGGATCTGTAATAATAACTTTTTTTCTGTCCTTTTTTAAAATAGAAATAAAAGCTCTTATTCTTTCGTAAGAAATGAATAGTGGAGTATCTTTTATTAGATAAGGGGAGTTATAGGAAGAAGGGAGCAGTAAAACATCGGTTTCTTTATTGTAAAGATTTAAGAAAGATGAGATTTGTTTTTTCAAAATGAATATATCCTTATCTGAAATTATCAAAAAATCATTGCTGGATTTTGAAATAAAAGATGAAATTAAGTGTGAGAAACCACTATCGAAGGGCCTTATTATTTTTGCTTGTTTTTTTTCATTGAAACTCTTAATTAATTCTTTAAATTTGTTATATCCAAATAAAAACTTTACTACATTGGATTCCATTATCTAAAAAAAATAACAGTATAGTGGGACAAAAGTTCTTTTTTCCAGTATTTTTCAAGTTTTGTTGCTCTTTCGAGTTTTATCTTTTTTTCAATGATTGCGGCTGCTTCCGTAAGAGGTTTAATGGGTAAGTTTAATTTTTTTTGATTGGGTAGATATACTTTTTTGTAATAATTTTCTATTTCATCAAATCTTACTATTACCTTTGACATTAAAACTTTCTCTTTCATTTTATTAAAAAAAAGATAATCTTTTATAAATTTACTAAGATCCTCTAAATTCATATTGTATACTTTTAATTGTTTTTTCAGGTTTTCAATACCTCCATAATCCTCTATTAATTTTTCTTTAAATGAATTTATATTAAGATCCTCTGAGGTCTCATAATCTCTTTTAAATTCATAGATAACAGCCTTTATGAGGATTATTTTATTTAAAATGTCTTCATCAGTCAAACTTTTATCTCTGAAAAAGAAATCCCGTGCAAGGGAAAGATCAAAAACTGTTATATATTCATTCTCAAATTTCACAAGTGGTAGATCAATAGTTATGGAATTTAAAGTTGAAACTAACGCAAGACTAAAAAATATTACCCACCGCAAAATATACATGGAATTTCCTCCTAACTTTTTTTTCAAGATTCCAGCCAAAATCTATTCTTAATGGGCCCAGTGGAGTTCTGTATCTTAAGCCTATCCCAACAGCATCATCAAAACTTTTTTTCCAGATATCCGAGGTTTCCCTCACTATATTTCCCTTATCATAGAAAAAGGCTACTCTTAGGTCTTCAATGGGAAGAGGTGATGGAAGTATTATTTCAAAATTATTTAAAAGTTCAGCTTTTCCTCCCAATGGAGCTCCTGTTTCTGGATCAAGGGGGCCGAGTTCATCTATAGCATTTCCTCTAAAAGAGGAGCTTCCTCCTGCAAAATATCTTTCTACAATGGGTATATTCCCCCATCCTGCTCCCCACCTTATATTATCAAAAATTACGATATCATTTTTTAATAACCAGAACTTTTGATATTTTCCGGAAATTTTGAGGTATTTTGAAGTTGTTCCTAAAAATGGAAAGGCATAGGTAAGATTCATAGAATAAAAATTACCATGAGTGGGATTAAAGGGGTCATCTCTTTTATCTCTTGTATATGAAAAAGCTATGTTAGTTGTTGAAAAAGGTGCATTTTCCCTGTCAACCTCAGAAGGGGAAATATTTAATGATAGCAATTTTGTATTGACAATTGAGAAGTTCATAGAAAAAAATGATTTTGTTTCTATTTTTTTTATAAGATTTACCGTTAAGCCTCTCCTTCTATAAGAATAACTTCTTAAAGACTCCTCTTCAAACCAGGAACTAAAAAATGATTTTAACATAAAAGAAGTTTTCCACGGGGTATCAAAACTCAGAATAATTCTCTTTTCATTTTTACCATATTTCATTACAAAAGAGTAAGAATTTGCTTTTCCAAAAAGATTGTATTTTTGGTATTCAAGCATAAGTTTTAAGCCAACTCTTTCACCCCACCCAAGGCCATAACTCAGATAATCACTTTTTTCCGGGGCTGTTTTTATGATTATTACCTTTTTATTTTTTGAAATATTCAGAGTTTTTATTTCTATCCTTTTAAATACGCCAAGACTTTCGAGAGTGTTAAGAGAAAGTTGAAGCTTTTTTTTATCAAGATAGTCTCCTTTTTTCAGCTTAATACTATTCCAGAAAAGGGAATTATTTATATTTTTCTCTCCGATCCATAATATATCATGTACGGTAAATCTCTCTCCCTCTTTTACAATAAAAGTTAATGATATGAAATTCCCTTTTTTTTCTATTTTAGTGTCTATTTTTATATTATCAAACCCTCTCTTATAGTATTCAGTGAGAAGGGAAGTTTTCCATCTTTGAATTTCACTGTTGTTAAATGGTAATGATTCTTTTATCCCAATTTTTTCTTTCAAGTATAATATATTAAAAAAGTGGATCCCCTTGAATTTTATATTTTTAATGATAGTTTGGGGGCCTTCATTTATTATGATTTTAAGGTTTAATCTACTGTTAATAGGTGTAGCATTGTAAAATACTTTTGTTCTTTTAAATCCATTATTCCAGTAGAAAATTTGAAGTTCGTAGATGATGTCTTTTAAGACAGAGGCATCAAAGTAACCGTAATAGAAAAATTCTTTAATATATTTTGAGATTATTTTTTTTAATTCTTTGTTTGAAAAATGTATATTCCCTTTAAAACTAATCTTTCCCAATCTAAATCTTTTCCCTTTTTTAACTATGTATGAGATTCTTAAATAATCTTTTTTTTCTCTTTTTCTTATCTCCACATTTGGAAAAAAATATCCCTTTTTTCTCAGCTCAAACAAAATTTTATTTTTCCCTTCTTCTATTGCCCATGGTGGGAAAACGACATTCTCCCATAAGGGATAAAAAATAGATTTTTTTATCCTAATTCCAATAACATTTAATATTATTTTTTTTCCTTTTTTTGATTCAAATATAATGTTTACTTTATTTTTACTTGGCCTTTTTACTTTTGAATTTACAGAACACATGAAGTATCCTCTTTTTTTCAGATAGTTGGATATTATCCTTTCTGACTCTTTTAAGTCTGAGATTCTAAAAATCTTCGATCTTTTGATTTTAATCTTTTTTGAAATACCCAAAATATCACTTTTTGTTAATCCTTTAAATGTAATATCCTCTGTAATAATTCTTCCTTCTATTTTATAAAATATTTTTAAAACATTTTTATTTTTTACTTTTACAAGAATAAACTTATCTTTATTTACAAGATAACCGTTTTCCTCTATTATTTTTGTTGTGTTTTTTATTATTTCTTCAATTTTTCTCTTTGAAAAAGGCTTTTCTTCCAATTCTTCTCTCAGTTTTTTATATAAAGATTGTTTTAAATTTTTGTCTATTTTAAAATGAGAAAAAGAAAGATGGATTTGATCTATTGTAATTAGGTTTTTAAAATTAATTTGAATTTTGCATCCATTTCTTTCTTTTATAGCAGAAATTTTAATATCACTAAACAAACCCAGAGATAGAAGATTTTTTAAATCCCGATCTATTTTTTTTATAGAAAAGATTTCTCCTTCTTTTGTTGAAAGAATTTTTTTTATATCTGCTTTTCCGATTTCCCCCTTTTTTGAGATTAATTTCTAATGTGGTTATTTTTTTATTCAGACAGAGTTCCCAAGGTACCGAAGAGTAAAGAAAGGAAAAAGAAAAAAATAATAAAATTGTGCTCAAAAATTTTCTTAAAAATGCCTTCATTTTCTCCTTCTAACTATTCTGAATTCTAAACTGTAATAACCATTTTCATCTCTATAAGCAATAAGAGATATATTCCTTGATAATGAATATTCGCCATATACCATGTAATTATTTTGATTAGTTAAGTCAAAAGTGTAAATTACAAATAGATTTTTTGCTATTTTATTTCCCACAGCAATTCGGGGTGAGGGTTCAGAAGATGAAGCATTCATAAAAGGATATACCCGAATAATATCCGGTCTGAACTTTTTTGGGGTAAGAGAGTTAATTATTCCGGTGAATGATGAGGCTATTAGAGTGGAGGAACTTTGCATATTTGCTATTTCACTTGAATAGCTTCTTCTGTAAGATTCTCCCATTGCTATTAATGTAAGGACCTCCTGGGGTGGAAGTGGTGGAGATGATGTCAGTTCAGGGATTGGATGGTCGTAATATCCTTTTATTGAAAAGTTAACTCTATAATCCTTTATGTAGCTTTCACTGATTATGTTTAATCTGGGATTTATATAGTATGGATTATCAAATATAAGGTCCCCTTTTATAATGTTAAATTTTTGGTCCGAGAAATACATAAAACCTTTCTTTACTTTTATGTTTCCTATTATCACGGGATTTAAGTAATTTCCTCTGATATGAAAATCGTATTTAATCTCGCCTTCAAATAAACTATTTCTTACCCAGGAATTTCCATTTGATACAAAATTCACATCAAAATTAAATATTTTCATAAAGTCATTCTGCTCTCCAATTGGTTCCGGGGAGGATGAAAAACTTATGCCTTCTTCAAATTCTCTCTGCCACTCCATTTCATTTACAAATATAAGACCGCTGACTTTTATACTATCTCCCTCTTTTTTTAGATTTATATTTGTATCCGCTATTCCTTTAACTCTTTCCATTGGCATTAATTTTAAGGAATTACCCTGGAAATTAATGTTTAGATCTTTTATTTCCGCTCCTTTAAGTCTTATTATCCCCCCTCCGGATATCTCACCTCCACCGAGGATTCCCTTAAATTTAGAAATTGTTATATTGTTAGATCTAATAATTGCTAAAATATCAAAATTATTTATACTTTGGGAATAATCCGGAATTACCAGTGTATCTCCTTTTGCAGTAATAAAACCATTAAAAACAGGGGTTTCATAATTTCCTGAAATATTTAAGGAAAGTTTCAATTCTCCCACATTATATTTCCAAGGGAGAATATAGTTTATGTCTTTTGTATTTAAGAGGAGGTCCAATAGCAGATTTTCATTTTTCCAGTTAATCTCACCTTTTATTTTGGTTAAAAGTTTATTGTCTTCTGAATGTATTTTTAAATTTAATCGGATGGAGTTTTCAAAAGGTATGCTTATGCCTTTAAATATTAATGGTATTTCTGTGGGCGACAACCCCTTAAATCTGTCTATTTTTCCTGATATCAGAAGAGGATCTTTGGAAAATTTACCTTTTCCTTTTATTTTGATATCTGTTTCTCCTGAGAATTTTTTAATATAAGAACTTACTTTTATCCCTTTTCCTGAGATATCAATGTTAAAAGAATCATATTTTTTATTAATATAACTGAGAGTAAAAGAACCCTTTACTTCTCCTCCGTTATAAGTGGCATCAATGTTTTTTAAGGAAAATTCACCTGAGTTATTATTCTGTTTACTTTCAATTTTAGCCAAAAAGTTTTTAAACCTCATTTCTCCGTAAGTAAATAAATCTCCTTTTACACTTCCATTTACCTCAAATTTTTCTTTATCAAAAAGTTTAATTTTAAATTTTCCTTCCCCACGCCCTCCAATAGGAAGCTCAAGTTCCAGAATTTTATTAATTCCTTTTATATCCGCTTCTTTTACAGAAAGATTAATTTCGGATAAATCTTTGTTGGCTTTTATATCTCCATAACCTGAGTATTTAGTCCCTGAGAAATTAAAAATGCCCTTTGTAATTTTATTTTTTGTCTTTAATTTTGCTTTAAGTTTTCCTATGTAAACTCCTTGAGAAAGAAAATCTTTGAAATTAAGGGAAAGATCCAATTCTGGATTCAAAAAATTTCCTTTTCCTTTTAAGGTGATAATTCCATCTGCTTCGGGTTTCCAGGGGGAGAAATCTATTTCAGTAAAGAAGAAAATTGGATTTAAGTACCTTTTTAGGCTTTTAAAATTTCCTGAAAAATTAATATCTTCATATCTTTCCTTTTTAAAATCTATAACAGAATTGTAGGAAAACGAATCCTCTTCACTGAAAATTTTTTCAGCTTTTACGGATAAAAGTTCTTTATCTAAATTGTAATAAAAATTAATGTCTCCTTTTAGTTTGAGAGGATTTCTCCCGGAAAAATTGTCATTGCAGATAGCTTTTCCAGTTAAGTTATTTGTTTTAAAATTCATTCTTATATTTGCATCACATAAAGATTCAAAAGGTAATGAATACTCATATAAGTTTAAGAAATCATTAAAATACATCTTATTGATTTTTAAGTTCATTATATCTTTATTGATAATTCCATTCACGGAGGTATCTTTCATTTTTATTTTAAATTTTATGTTTTGTGAGATTTCTATCTTGGCTGAAATCTCTTTTATCTTTAGATTTCCTATATTACCGTTTTTCCCGAAAGCCGTTATAATTGTTTTGGCTTTCCCTTTTGAATCACTGAAGATTTTTATTTCTCCGCTTCCCATTCCTTCAAATATAAAAGGAAGTAAAAAATCTTTTTCAATTTGAGTTAGCTCTCCCTGAGGAAGAAGAGTAAATGAGTATTTAGTTTTTTCTCCCAGGTAAATTCTTCCTCTTCCTGTAAAATAGAGATTACCGGAATATAATTTTATCTTTCTAAAGTTTAATTTCCCGCTATCACTTATAGAAAAGCTTAATTCTCCAAACCCGGAAATTTTATAGAGGTCATTTATAGTCAATTTTAACTCTTTTGAGGATAATTTCATTATCATAGTTTTCTCAATTTTTTTAAATTCTCCGTCCACTTTATTTGCTTCTATTTTAACCCCTTCCATTAAAAGTTTCAGACTTCCATCTGTGAACTTTCCACGGAAATCTGCTGATGGGAAATTTATTTTGCCTCCCCCTTTTATCTTTTTTGTTTTTACAAGATTCAGTGTTATTTCCGGTTTGTTTAAATTTAAGTAAAGAGTGGGTTTAAATGGAAAAAATCTAAAATCCTCGAGTTTAATTTCTGAAGCGAGAGCTTTGAAGGAAAAGTTTTTTCCTTTTTTCTTTATATGAAATAAATTTATCTTAAGGGGGATATAACTATATTTGATATCTTTTACTTCCCCTAAATAATTGCTAACTTTCTTTGAGAATATTTTTTGCCATCCTACCAAAAAAAGAAAAATTATAAGAAATATGGCAAAAAAAAAGCGCTAATTTTTAAAATTCTTTTCATTTATTTTTTTACTGATTCCCAGTCTTTTAAAAATCTTTCTATTCCTATGTCTGTGAGAGGGTGTTTCATTAATTTTTCTAAAACAGTGTAAGGAATTGTGGCAATATCTGCTCCCATTAAAGCAGCTTCTACAAAATGTAAGGGGTGTCTGACGGAAGCAACAATTATCTGAGTTTCTATAAGATAATTATCAAAAATGTTTACAATTTGATTTACCATTTCCATTCCTGTTGTACTTATATCATCCAATCTTCCTACAAAGGGACTTACAAAGGTTGCTCCGGCTTTTGCAGCAAGTAGAGCCTGTGAAGGGGAGAAAATAAGTGTTACATTTGTCTTAATATTCATGCTATTAAGTTCTTTCACTGCTTTTAAACCTTCAAAAGTAGCCGGAATTTTAATAACTATGTTCTCATCTATTTTGGCTAAATCCTCAGCTTCCTTAATCATTCCTTTGCTGTCAAGGGATACAACTTCAGCGGAAACAGGGCCTTTTACTATATTGCAAATTTCTTTTAATGCAGCTTTATAATCGCTAAAACCTTCCTTTGCAATAAGTGTAGGGTTTGTGGTTACTCCATCAACAACCCCGTATTCAACACCTTTTTTTATGTGTTCAATTTTTGCGGTATCAAGAAAAATTTTCATCTTTCCTCCTTTCTAAAACTTATTACCAATCTTTTATCAAAAATAGCATCAAACTGCAAAAACTCAGAGAATATTTTATCAATCAGAGTGTAAAAGTCAAGTTTTTCCCTTTCGGGGTAAAAGGGATAATTTATTACTCTCTTCCCATCATTGTGAATTGTGAGTAAATGGGGTTTATCAAAGAAGTTTTCCTCTTTTAAGATGATAGGATTAAAAATATAAAAATTCTCTTCTACTACAATGGAAAAAAGAAGCTCTTTCTTTTTATAAAAGAAACCTATTTTAATCAATGTTTTTGTTTTTCCCCTTAGATTTAGAGAAGCAGGGTGGAGTGTATAATTGGAAATTTTTTCTAAGAAGTAGTCAGGAATATAAGGGGTACAATTTTTTAGAGGGATAGCTTCTTTTTCCCCTTTTTGGACTCTTAAACCTTTTATCTCAAAACAATTTTTTAATTCTTTGCAACAGATAAAGTATTTCAACTTAAAACCTGATCTTTATTATTTTTGATTTTTTGCTTTTGTTTCCTGTTTTGTCAACGGCAATAATGTAAAAGTAGTAAGTTCTTACCTTTTTGTCTTTCTTTTTAAAGATAAATTTATTTTCTTTTATGGGCTTATCATTAGGGATATTTCGGAATATTGTGCCATTGGTACTTGTAAAAATTAGATACCCTTCTATATCTTTTTCCGGAGGTTTGTTCCATTGAATTATAAGGAACCCTTCTGGTGATACCAGGTATCTTATGTTCTCTGGAGGGGAAGGAGGTCTTTTATCTTTAAAAAGGAATACTATGGGCTTTGAGAGCTCTGTTTCTACAAGGTCTCTTTCTCTTATAATTCCCGAAAGATAGTATACTGTCTTTTCTTCAGCTCTTAAATTATCATTAAATTCTGTAGTCTCCCCATCAAGTTTTTTGTAGAATTTTTTTGTATCATTTTTGTAAATATAGAAACCTTCAAAATCTTCTTCACTCTCCCATTTGAAATTAATCTTGTTATCTTTGATTTCTTTTGAGATTATTTTTGGAGGTGATTTTGATTCTAATATGGTGAATTTTATTTCATCACTTTTTGATTCAAGCTTTTTATTATAAGAATAAACTTTTAAGATAAGCTCTCCAGTTGAAGGTGGTGTAAACTCCGCAAAAAACTTCCCATCCTCTATTTTCACATTTTCTTTTTCGTAAAAGACAGTTTTTTTTATTGTGCTACTCGTGGTTTCTTCCTCTTTTTGTTTTATTATGTACCCTTTTATTAGAATTTTGGAAAGGAAATTAAGAGGGGTTCCATTCTTAAGTTTGTTGGGGTATGAGATTTTTATAAGGATCTTGTTTCCTCTTTGAGAGACTTTTATTTCAGTGGGTTTCGGAGGGATTGGTAAAGGCTTAATTATAAGTGGCCCTCTTTCTCCGCAAAAACTAAAGAAGAGAATAAAAACGAATAAAAATGAAACTCTTTTTTCTCTTATCACAATATATACTTTGAAAGATCCTGGTCTTCTACTATGCCGGTTAATCTTTCGTCTATGTACTTTTTGTCTATCACAATTTTTTTACCCCGTAACTCCGGTGCATTGAAAGAAATCTCCTCCATTACCTTTTCTATAATTGTGTGAAGTCTTCTTGCCCCTATGTTTTCAGTCTCCTGATTAACCTTTTCAGCAAGTTTAGCTATTTCATGAATTGCTTCATCCTTAAACTCAACCTCTACATCCTCTGTTTTCATTAGTGCTATATACTGTTTTGTAAGAGCGTTTTTTGGCTCTGTTAAAATTCTTACGAATTCCTCTTCTCCCAATGGATGAAGTTCAACTCTTATGGGGAATCTTCCTTGAAGCTCCGGTATAAGATCAGAGGGTTTTGAAACATGAAAGGCACCTGCTCCTATGAATAGAATGTGATCTGTTTTTACGATTCCATATTTTGTATAAACGGATGTTCCTTCTATTAAGGGTAAAAGATCTCTTTGAACTCCTTCTCTGCTAACATCCGGGCCTCTTCCTCCTTCTCTCCCCGCTATCTTATCTATTTCATCAAGAAAAATAATTCCGGTTTGTTCTACCAGCTCAAGAGCTATTTTTATAACTTCATCCATGTCGATCATACTTTTTTCTTCTTCTTCAAGAAGATACTTTTTAGCCTCCGCAACAGTCATAGTCTTTTTCTTTGTCTTTTTTGGGAACATATCCGGAAAGATTCCCTGAATTGAAATACCAATTTCTTCAAGGCCTGTATTGGAAAATATCTCCAGAGGTTTTATGCTCTTTTCACTTACTTCTATTTCGACTTTTCTTTGATCCAGATCTCCGTTTCTTAATTTTTCTCTCCATTTTTCTCGTGTCTTTTTCCATCTTTCAACCTTTTTCTCAAATTCTTCATTTCCTTCTTCTGCGATGAATTTTGGTTGAGGTAAGAGAATATCCAGTAACTTTTCTTCTGCCTTTTGCTCTGCTTTTTTCTTAATTTCCTTTATCTTTTGGGATTTTACCATATCTACGGAAATCTCTGTTAAATCTCTTATCATTGTTTCAACATCTCTTCCCACATATCCTACTTCAGTGAATTTTGATGCCTCTATTTTAAGAAAAGGAGAGGATGTTAGTTTGGCAAGTCTTCTTGCGATCTCAGTTTTACCCACCCCGGTGGGTCCTATCATTAAAATATTTTTAGGTGCGATATCATCTGCTATCTCTTTTGGAAGGAGTTTTCTTCTATATCTATTCCTGAGAGCAATTGCTACAGCTTTTTTAGCATCTGCCTGACCCACAATATATTTATCAAGCTCTTCAACAATTTCCTTCGGGGTTAACTCCTGTCTTTTATAAAAGTCATCCAAATTTCCATTTTTCATTATAAAACCTCTATTATTATATTCTCATTAGTATAAATACAGATTTCTGATGCAATCTTTAAAGATTTTTTAACTATTTCCTCTGCATCCAAATCAGTATTTCTTAAAAGAGCTCTTGCGGCTGCGAGCGCATAGGGACCTCCTGAACCTATTGCAATCACATTATCTTCAGGCTCTATAAGATCCCCTGTTCCTGAAATAAGGAAAATAGTCTCTTTATCTGCTACTAAAAGAAGAGCTTCAAGTCTTCTTAAATATTTGTCCATTCTCCAATCTTTCGAGAGTTCAACTGCCGCTCTTCTTAGATTTCCTCTGTATTCATCAAGTTTTGCTTCAAATTTTGAGAAGAGTGTAAAGGCATCCGAAGTTGCTCCGGCAAAGCCAGCGAGAACCTTCTCTTTATAAAGCCTTCTTACTTTTTGTGCATTACTTTTGATAATTGTATTGCCAAGAGTGACCTGTCCATCTCCTCCTATTACTGTTTTTCCATCTTTTTTTAATGCAAGAATTGTAGTACTTCTTATTGCTTTATTTTCGCTTTCCATTTATTCTCTCCTTTGAGCTATAATTTACCTCTTTTAGTATTTTTAGTCAAGGTAAAAATTATTCTTTCCTTATTTTTTGTTTGTTATGCTTTTTTAAATTATACGGTTAAGTTTCTTTTTTTTCAAAAATGAATTGAATTTTTTGAGCTCTGTTTTTTCAAAGGATTCTATCTTTTGTATGGTGTTTTCATATTCAGGGACTAACTCTTCCCTGTAAGTTTTTAGTACTGCTTTTGACGGAGCGGAAAAAGATCTCTGAACCGCTGTGTAAATATTCATGAGATTTTCAAGAATTTTATTACCTTCCATCCAGTAATTTTTTGAATATCTTGCTATGCTTTTTTTCAATTCTATTGTTCTTTTGAGAAAATTATCAATTTCTTTAATGCTTTCCCGGTCTGGAGTTTCCGATTGATTTAATAAAGTTTTCTTTAAATTTTGAAGCTGAAATTCAATATTATCAAGTTTTCTAAGTTTTAAATTTAGATTTGAAATTTGCTCTCTTAATTTAAGAGTAAAGTTGAGCTGTTTTTTTAGTCCTTCCGGATCGTATTTTACAGTTGGGTCAATTTTTACGAAAATTATTTTTTTCTCCTTTATCCCGCCTGCGCTTATTTCTATTTCATACTTCCCGGGTAAGACCTGTGGCCCAACAGTACCACCAAACCATCCTCTAACTGCTTTCCCTCCTACTTTTCTCGGAGTTGCCGGATCATATCTAAGGTCCCAAACAATATAATTAATTCCTTTTTTAAGAGTTATTTTTTCTTTTCTAATTAATTTCCCTTTCTCATCATAAACTTTGAGATATGAAGGTTTCTTCGCTTCTTTTTTTAGGTAGTAATATATTTTTGCTCCGTATGGAGGATTCTCTCCCACATAGATGCTATCTCCCATAAATTCTCTTATACTGTATGTTTTAAAAAGGATGGGCTCTTTTATGGAAAAAATTTGAAAATTACTTTTTGCTATTTTTTTAATTTCCTCCAGGGGAGAAATATTATCAAGTATCCAGATTCCTCTCCCATGAGTAGCTAATATTAAGTCTTTATTGTGGATTTTTATATCATAAATAGGAACATTAGGTAGATTGGACATATTTAATCTTTCCCAATTCTTACCTCCATCCCATGAAACAAAAAGGCCGAGTTCAGTTCCTGCAAAAAGAAGATTTTTATTTATGGGATCTTCTTTTATCACATGGACATATGCTCTTTTAGGGAGGTTGGAAGATATCTTTTTCCATGTTTTCCCAAAATCCTCTGTTTTAAAAATATAAGGGGAAAAATCATTGAACATATGTCTGTCAAAGGAGACATAAGCGCTACTTTTTGAGAAATTTGATGGTTCCACATAAGAAACATAAGTTTCTTTTTTTAGTTTTTTTATGTTTTTTATAACATTTATCCAATTTTTTCCACCGTCTTTTGTGAAATGAAGATTACCATCATCCGTACCAGCCCAGAGAATCTTTTCATCAATGGGAGATTCTGAAAGAGCTGTTATTGTACTGTAATATTCAGCCGTTGTATTTTCATTATAAAGGGGTTCGCCACCTCCCTTTTCTCTGTCTTTTAGATCTGAGGTGAGATCCGGGCTAATTATTTCCCAGTTTAAACCAAAATCTTCGGATTTAAAAACAACATTTCCGGCAAAATATACTCTGTCTTCATTAAAGTGAGATTTTATAATAGGAGAATTCCAATTAAATCTATACTTAAGGTGGTAGACAGGTCCTCCATCATTTCTTTTGGGATAAGGAGTGTTTGCTATTTCTTCGCCAGTGTTAAGATTTACAAGGGATATTCCACCAGCTTGAAACTCTGAAAGGTATAATCCTCTTTTATTTTTATTGGCTACAACATAAAAACCATCTCCCCCACCTATTTTAAACCAAAAATCATTTAATATTCCATAATAATATTTTGTTTGGGATGGTCCGCACCAGCTTCCATTATCCTGAAGGCCTCCGCAAACATAGTAAAAAGGTTCTCTTTCATCTATACTTACATGGTAAAATTGAGATATTGTAAGATTATTTATAAAATTCCATGTTTTTCCTCGATCATAAGAGATTGCAAGACCTCCGTCGTTCCCTACTATTAAATGACCGGAATCTTTAGGATCTATCCATAATGTATGGAAATCAACATGAATTTTTCGGGCAATTCTCTTAAATGATTTTCCCCCATCCTCTGAAAGCCAAAGTCTTGATGAAACAGCGTATATCCTATTTTCATCATTCGGGTCAATCCTTAATTCGGTGTAATAAAAACCTCTGTTTACTATTTCAAAGTTTTTATTTATTGGTTTAAAGGTAATTCCTCTGTCTTCTGATTTGAAAAGCACATAACCTTTTGTTTCTGCCAGTACATAAACTAATTTTGGATTTGAGGGTGCTACTTTTACTGCTATTCTTCCCATAAGTTTTGGGAAAGGTTTTTTGATTTTTTCCCAGGTTCTCCCTCCATTAATTGTTCTGAAAACACCGCCTTTTTCATCTCCACTTGTAAATTTCCACAATTTTCTTTGAAAATACCACATTCCCGCATACAGGATTAGAGGATTTTCAGGATCCATTTCCAAATCCGAAGCCCCATGATATTCATCAATATATAAGATTTTTTCCCAGGTTTTTCCTCCGTCTGTTGTAAGAAAAACACCTCTTTCTTTACCGGGACCAAATACAGGTCCTATAGCTGCAACATATACGATATCTGGATTTTGAGGGTGTATTATTATTCTGGAAATTCTCTCTGTCCCTTCAAGTCCTAAATATTTCCAAGTTTTTCCTCCATCCGTTGATTTGTATACACCATTACCGAATGAACTACTGTTTCTTGGGTTATCTTCTCCTGTTCCCACATAGATGATATCATGATTTGATGGAGCTATTGCAAAATCCCCTATTGAAAGAAGAGGTTGCCTGTCGAAAAGAGGTACCCAGCTTATTCCTCCATTTTCTGTTTTCCATAGTCCTCCCGAAGCAGAAGCTATGTAAAATATCTTATAGTTGCCAGCAAATCCCTCTACATCTGAAAGCCTTCCTCCCATAATTGCAGGTCTGATATTTCTGAATTTGAGGTTTTTTAATAATTTTGAAAAATCTTTTTGAACAGAATTTGTATTTCTTTTTGCAAAGATTATGTTTGGAATTGAGAGTAAAACAAAACTAACCATTACTAATGCGATGAGCCTTTTTTTCATTTTTACTCCTTATGATTGCATTATTAAATAAATATAAACATCTCTTTAGGGTTTGTCAATTAGAGATAACCTATTGTTTTAAGTCTCTTTTTAATGTCTTTATCTTCTTTTCTCTTTTTCTTTTTAAATTTTTTCGTTCTTAGTATTTTTATAAATTCTTGAACTGTTTTATTGCTATATTTTAAAATATTTTCTTTTTCTTTTGGATCCAGGAGGATATTGTAGAACTCAAATTTCTTATATTTTGGAGGATAGACAAAAAAAGCTTTTTGTTCAGCATTTAATTGTTGGCTATATATAATCTTGTATTTGTCTTTGATTAATGCGATTTTCCCGGGTATTTTTTTTCTTATTGCAAAAGGATATAGGAAAGATTCTATTATTCTGTTTTTTTGAGGTAAAAACAGATCTTTACCTTCGACTGTTTTTGGTATATTTTTCTTAAAATAAGAAATTAAAAAAGGATAAATGTCAATTAAAGAAACATTATATTTTACCTTAAGGCCTTTTTTCTTATTTTTAGGTAGTTTTATTATAAGAGGGATCCTAATAAGCTCATTGTAAAGAGAATGTCCGTGCTCCCAACAACCATGATCCTCGAATTCTTCTCCATGATCAGAAAAGAGAATAATTAAAGATTTGTTATAAATTCTCTCTTTTTTTAAAAAATTAATGAATTTTCCAAATCTATAATCAAAGGTATAAACTCCAGCATTGTAAACAGCTCTTATTTCTTCTCTTTTATTATCAGCAACACTTTTCCCAATTTCTTTTCCTCCTTTAATAAATTGTATAGGATTAAAATAAAACAAGTTGTATCTATTGTTGTACCTTTCTTTGTAATATTTTTCAGCTAAGCTAATTTCCGGGAAATATGGGTTGTGTATTTGATATGTGTGAAGAAAAAGAAGAAAGTTGTTTTCTTTTCCCAATATTCTTATAGCTTTTATAGCTTGATCAAAAAGTTCCTTTGCCGCGTCTCTTTTTATTCCATCATTCTGAGTTTCCTCGTAGAGATCAAATCCCCGAGAAAACCCTTTCTTTGTATATAAAAAGTAATCTCCTGTAAAACCTATGGTGATGAATTTTTCTTTTAGAATTTCAAAAAGAGTTGGAAGCTTTTCCGGTAATCTGTCTGAAGGGTAATTACAGAGATGGGTATCCGGGTTCGTTCCTGTAAAAACAGAAGCAAATGACGGAAGAGTCCAGGGTGACGAAGCAAATGCATTTTCAAAGACCACTGAATCTTTTGAAAATTCATCAATATTGGGGGTGGCTCCATGCTTCTGGTTGTAAGTGCCTATAGAATCTCGTCTTAATGTATCTACTCCTATTAGAAAAACATATTGGGGTTTTGTTTTTTTTGGTAAGAAAATTAAATTAGAGATAAGTACGAAGAAATCTCCTTTATTTATAATTTCTATCTTATCATTATAGCTTAGTTCTATATTGTATTTAATAGGAAGGAGTTCGTTATTTTCTTCTATTAATAGTGATTTTATTTGTTTCCCTTTTCTTATGTGGGTAAAAAGGAGCTTTCCTTTTTTTGTTTTGTGCTTTGATTGAAAAACAAAGAAATATAGAAAATATTTCCCTCTTTTTTTTATTGTTTTTGTAAATTTTTCCCCTTTTTTTAACATAATCCCATTAAATGAGAAAGCTTTTTTGTTTTTGGTTAATATTATTTTATGACCTGAGATCTGTATTTTTATATTTTCTTTGTTTTCTGCTGTATATGAAAATTTTTGATGTAATGCTTTTGTTTCCCATTTTAATCTTTCTATGCCTGTTTCATTTTTTTTGAGGTGTTTAAATATAATAATAAATATTATTAATCCTGTGAGAAAAAACAAGAAAGTGAATGTTTTGGTCTTTTGTTTCATTTAATCTCCAAGCTAAATATACTACGAATAGTAAAATTTAGCAACTACAATTTTTACGCCTGTGAGAGTTGACAAACAATAAAAGTTTTTTATATTTATTATAAAATTGGTTGAGGCGGTCTTAAGATGGGGTTAGTACAATGGAATTAAGTGTTTAAGTTAAGGAAATTGATACTCTAAAAATTGTTGATATGCTTAAGGGCCTTTATAAAGCTATGTTACAGGGAAAATAAAAGAGACCCCTGGTAAGATTTTCGATGGTTTGATTGAATATACTGATATTCACTTTAAAACAGAGGAAAACTGTTTTGAAAAGTTTTGTTATCCTGAGGCAGAAACTCATAAAAAAGGGCGTAGCGATTTTGTTCAAAAAGTTGTGAGTTATAAAAAAGCAATGGATATAAAAGAGGAAGACTGATCCTTTCGGTAGGATATTCTGAATTTTTCAATAGACACAGGCTTTATGAAAAATTCCCAAAAACTTAATTATTATTTGAAGAGAAAGGTTTTTGTTGTTAAAATAGGGGATAAAAGGAGGAAAAATGATTTCAGTGGATTACACTTTTGTTTTAAAGGATGTTATAGGAGAGAATGGTCTTGAGAAAATTGATATTGGGAAATATGAAAATGATGTTTCAAAGGCAATAGATACTATTATTGAGGATCATGAGAAAGGGAAACTTTCCTTTTTGAATTTGCCATCTGATTTTTCTCCTGTGCAAGAGATAGAATCTTTTGTTAGAGATATGCCTTTTTCTTATGAAAATATAATAATTGTCGGAATAGGAGGGTCCTCTCTGGGAATTCAGGCTATTTATCAAGCTCTTTTACCATATTATAATAATATCTTTGGAAAACCAAAAGTATTTTTCCTTGAAAATGTTGACCCTGAGACAATTTACGAGTTTTTTGAAAATATAGAAATTGAGAAATCGATAGCTGTTGTTATAACGAAGTCTGGCTCAACGGCTGAGACAATGTCACAATTTATGATTTTGAAGGATGTTTTTGATAAAAAATTTAAGGAAAAAGCTTCAGAAAGAATTATCGTTATTACAGATCCTGAAAAGGGAGATCTTTTGAAAATAGCAAAAAAAGAGGGATTCAAAACTTTTGCTATACCTCAAAATGTAGGAGGGAGATTTTCTGTATTAACACCTGTTGGCTTATTACCTGCAGAACTTGCCGGGATTCCATCCAGAAAAATTCTTGAAGGGGCCGAGTCTGTATTAAATAAGATTAAAAATAAAGATATTTTTAAAAATCCCGCTGCTCTTGTGGCTGTTATACTTTTGGAATATTTTAAAAGGGGAAGAAATATATATGTAATGTTTCCTTATTCTTCAAAACTCTATCTTCTTGCTGATTGGTTCAGACAGCTATGGGCAGAAAGTTTGGGAAAAAGATATGATAAAAGTGGGAAAGAGATAAAATGGGGTCAGACTCCCGTTAAGGCACTTGGTGCTGTGGATCAACATTCTCAAGTCCAACTTTACATGGAAGGACCTGATGATAAAATATTTGGATTCCTTGAAGTAAAAAATAAAAGAAAAGATATGAAGATTCCCGAAATCTTAGAGGAGTATTCTTCAACTTCTTATTTGAGAGGACATAAAATTTCAGCGCTTATTGACTCTGAAAAGAAGGGAACAGAGCTTGCACTTGCGAAAAATGGAAAGCCAAGTTTCACCTATACTTTTGAGAAAATTTCTCCCGAAAGTATAGGAGAGTTTTTTATTATGATGGAAATGCAGACAGCTATTGCCGGAGAGATCCTCAACCTTGACACTTACAATCAGCCAGGAGTTGAATTGGGGAAAAAGTTAACCTATGCTTTTTTAGGCAGAGAAGGTTTTGATCTCTCGGCAGTAAGGGATATTCTTACCAAAGTAAAAAAGTAAAAAGAGAAGAGTCAAATGGAACTTATAATTAAAATTGATGAAGCTTCTTTTTTGCATGATGGGAGGTTTTCATTAAAACAAAAAAAGGAAAGAGTCTCGGGGAAATTGAGAAAAATAAAAGATAGTAATAGCTATTTTATTTTTTCAGTTATTTCAACGAAGAAAAAAATAAAACTGAAGACAGGGAAAGTAACTATCCTAAACAAGAATGGGAAAAAAGAAGGTAAAGGGAGAATCATTTTTATCTTTACCGATGAATATTCTGGTTTAAAAGAGAAAATACTGGAAAAAATAG
>JAMOVU010000192.1 GCA_027067555.1 Candidatus Aminicenantota bacterium
CACACAGGAGGTGCTTCAATCTCTCAAATTTTTCAGGACAGAAGTGAGTGTTTTTATCTTAAAAAGATTTTATTCCACAAGAGTAAAGTTAAAATCCTCATGGTTATAAATTTTATCAACATCAGAGTTGGCAGGATAAAGTTCTTTAAGCTTTTTGTAAAGAGAATTTAATCTATCAGTATCTGATAATCTATAAAAGATTTCCAAACGAAGAAGCTCATACAAAAGCCTGTGTTTTAAAAGTAAAGCTGTCTCCACATCCAAAAGAGCATTTTTATAATTCCCCAAATAATAATTAACAAGAGCAAGAGAATAAAATACTTTATCGTTAAGGGGATCCTGAAATAAATATCTTTTTAATAGTTTTTTTGACATATAATAATCACCGGAGGAAAGAGAATTAATTCCTTCATTGAAATAATAAACATCCTTTTTTACAGGTATTTCCTCATTAAGAATCGGCATAAATTCAGGGTTCTCATTCGGAGAAAAAAATGAGATAGAATCCAGAATATTCCTTAAAAGTACTTCCCTTTTGGTTACAAGTCCGAATCCGGAATGTTCACTGCCTTCATTCACAATCTGCTTGAACAACTCTATTTGTACAGGCATGCGAAAAGAGGTTTTAACAGATTTTATTATTTCCTCTTTTGCCTTTTTATTATTACCTTCTTTAAATTCAAACAGAGAATAATTATAATAAATTCTCCAATCTTTCGGAGAAAAACTCTCTGCTTTCATAAAATTCTCCCGGGCAGCTGCTTTATTCCCATTGGATAAAATAAGAAGAATCGCATAATTATTATAATCGCAGGCTGTTTTATTTTTAATAAGCTCCAAGAGTTTTTCTGCTTCGGGGAAATCTCCAACTTTTATTAAAGAGTATATTTTTATTCTATACTCTCCCATGGTTTTTGGAGTATCCAAAAAATCTATGATTTTTTCATAATCCTCTTCTTCTATTAACTCTTTCAGATAAATCTCCCTTAAAAAAATCGAAGAAGGAAATTTGGAAAGTCCTTCTTCAATAGCTTTCATTCTTTCACTATTGTATTTTCTTATAGCTTCGGCTACAACTTTTAATTCATCTTTCTTCAAATTTTCCGAAAAATCTTTTTTTAAAAACTTCACAAATGAATTCAAGAGAGCTTCAACACTTGCTTCCAAAAACACATATTTATCCAGTTTTAAATTTTTCAAATTAAATTTTTTCATTTTTAATTCTATTCCATCTGAGGTTTCTGTTATATGGCCAGTATAAACATTATTCACTTTTAATTCCATACCTCTCTTTAAAATATAACCAAAACTAACCTTTTCAGATATTTTCACATCTTCATCGGAGGAATCAGGGAAGTTTAACCCTAAAAGGTAATTATCTCCCTCTGAAAAATTATAAATAAGAAAGGGTATAGCTGTACTAAGCCACTTATTTTCACCTTTAACTTTAAACCACCAGATAAGATTCGCAGAAAATCCCAAAGAAAAAAAACATACTAACAATAAAAATACAAACAATTTTTTCATCCTTTCCTCTTTAACATTAAAATTGTAAAATCATCGGATAAACTCCCCCTTGAAACCTTCTTAACATCTTTAAGTATTGAACTCCACATCTTCTGTAATTGCAAATCTTTATACTTTTTTAAAAATTTCTTAACTCCTTTTAAACCTATATCTTTTTTAATATCACCTATTGACTCATAAAGGCCATCCGTATAAAGGAAAAGCATATCACCTTTAGCTAACTTTACTCCAAATGAAGAGTATTTATAATTTTTAAAAAAGCCTAAAATTGTATTACCCTTTTTCAGATAGTAAGCTCGCTCCTTTCTCATTATTATAGGGTAATTATGTCCGCAATTTATCAAGGAGATTTCATCTCCCTCTATCTTCCCAAAAATCGCAGTAATAAACTGATTCCTCTCCGTATTCTCATGAACAAATGAATTTATCTCTTCTACTTTCTCCTCAAAACTTTTTTCTTTCTTAAAAATAATGAGAAAAGCGCTTTTAAATAGAGAAACCAAAAGAGATGCCGGAACACCTTTTCCTGAAACATCGGCAATTACGAAGTAAAGGCTTTCTCCGACCTTTAAAAAATCAAAGAAATCCCCCCCTACTATCTCTGCAGGCTCACTTCCACCGAAGATTTCAAAATATCTGTTTTTCGGGAAGATTTTAGGAATCATTCTATCCTGAATCTGTTTTGCAATTTCAAGTTCTCTCTCAATTTTATTTTTCTCAATTCTCTCCCTGTACAGAATTGATCTTTCTATAGCAATAGCGGCAATAGAGGCAAAAGCATTTAAAACCCTTAAATGTTTTTTTGAATATTGCGAAAGTTTGTTGCTCTCCAAATTTAATATACCAATAACTCTATCCTTGGAAATTATCGGAACAACAATTTCAGATTTTGTCTTTTCCCTTGCTTTCACATATACAGATTCCTCTTCAATGTTTTTACTAATATAAGGTTTTTCTGTTTTTGCAACTATACCCACCAAACCCTGACCTATTTTAACTTTTAATTTATCAACATTTTTTTTAGGAAATCCTTTATAATAAAGAGTCTTTAAATCCTTTTTCTCTTTGTCAAGGATATAGATAGCAACAGCGTTATAATCTATTATCTTCTTCAGAGATTCAACAATCTTTTTTAAGATATTGTTCAATTCAAGATAAAGTGAAAGATCTATATTTATCTGATAAAGAGTTTTAGCTACCTCTTTCTCTGTTTCCAACCTCTCTTTAAGTTCATAATTTCTAAAAACAGAAGAAGCTATTTTTAAAAAAAGCTCAAGATTTTTAGAAATATCTCTGTCGCTAAAGTTTTCACAACTTAAAAAACCTAAAAACTCTTTTTCATAAAGAATTCGGAAAATAGCTTTCTCTTCTTTATCCTCCTGCAAATAAATTTTTTCAAGATCACAATCATCAACAGTAAAACTTATTATCCCCCGTGAACCATCACCCTTCAAAGAATAGCCATCCACACAATCCATCCTCTCATTTCTTAAATAGAGAGTACAATGGGTAAGTTGAAATTGTGTTAGCTTTTTTAAGAAATAACATATAAACCTCTTTTTATTTCCAACTTTTTCAAGTAAAGAAAGCAATGTTTCAAATTTTGTTTTTTCCATTAACTTCTCATCCCAAAGTAAAAATACAAGCCTATTAAAAAGAACACCATATTCGCACCTAAGGCTGAGATAAATGGCGGGAGAAGTCCAACCGTCCCCATTGATTTTAAAATTCCAAAAATTATCCAGTACAAAAGAGAAATCGAAATGGCAGCACCAACCCCAACAAGAGTTCCGCTTTTTCCAAGCTTTAGTGAAAAAGGGATACTAAATAGAATCATTATAAGATTTATCAATGGAAAACCTATCTTAGTATAAAGTTCCACTTCATAATCCCTCGATTCAAAATTATTCTCCTTCAAATATTTTATATATCTTCTTAGCTGAGAAAAATTCATAGTTTCCGGCTCTATCTTTTTTGAAGTGAAAAAATCTTCGGATTCAAGGATACCTATCTCCTCCTTTTTTATCCTTCTAAAATTCTCAAAAAAACCATCAGCAAAATCTACCTCCCATCCATTTTTTAAAATTAGTTTATAATCTTTTAAAAAGGCTCTTTTTGCATAAAATCTTTTTTGAATAACAAAAGATTTGTTCAAAGTAAAAAGCTCAAAATTGTTAAAAACTTTTCTCTTTCTGTCAAAATGGGTAAAATGATATATACTATTATATTTTGAAATAAGCCAGGTGTTAAAAGCGCTGATATATGTGTTTTTTCTGTCCATTATTTCGTTTCTAATCTCTTCTGCTGTTTTATTTGAAACAGGTAACACTCTTTCCTGAACAGAAAAACTTAGAAAACTTAAAAATATCCCAATCAATATAAAATTTACACTTACCCTAAAGATGCTGATACCCAATGACTTCACAGCCAAAATCTCATTATTTTTCACCAAAATACCTATGCTTATTAAGGTTGTCGCCAGTGATGAGATAGGTAGAATATATTCAAAAATCTGAGGTGAGAAAAACCACATATATTTGAAAAGTAATGAGATGGATTTTTTATTTTCCAGGATATCATCAATCAATTCAAAAAAGGTGATAATTAAAAAAATTATAAACATACTTAAAAGGATTAAAACAAATACTTTAACAAATACAGATATGATATAACGGTCCAGTATATTGGGGTATCTAAAACTTATTTTTGGAATCTTTATCTTAAAAGCTGTTCTATTTAATCTTGAAAAATGCTCTCTCTTCCGCTCTTCCCTTTCTTCACTATCCTTAGTAGTTCTGGTAGAAGAGGCAAACTCTCTAATCTTGGTATTAAAAAGAAAAAATAAACCTATGATTAAGAAAAAAATATTTGGCCCCCATAAACCCAGGAATGGAGAAAGATAGCCATCTATCGCAAAGTTTTCCCCCCAGGAGAATGTTGTAAAATAAACAATTATTATTATTAAACTTAAAGCAAAACCTCCCCTTTTAACACTGAGACCAAGACCAACCCCCAAAATAGCAAATATAATTGCAGAAAACGGTAGAGCCACTCTCTTGTGGAGTTCCGCTTTATAAGCTAATTTGACTTTCCGGGGTAAAATTTTCTTTTTCAAATCTCTCAGAAGTTCTTTAAAGCTTTTATC
>JAMOVU010000193.1 GCA_027067555.1 Candidatus Aminicenantota bacterium
TCTAAATAGTGGGCTTGATTTTATCCAAAATTTTTCCGAAAACCTAAATTTTGCTTTGAGAAGAAATTTTTACACCAATGTATATTTAAGAAAAACCATCGGAAATTTTTCAATTTCACTGATGGCAGACAAAAGTGATACTTTTTACTCTTACACCACAAGAACTATGAACATTCGCCATCTTCCCTCTCTTGACTTAAGCCTTTATAAAACAGAATTATTAAGAAAAACCCTGTACCTCTCCTTTAAAGCCGGTGTAGCAAACACTTCAAGATTATACGATGATGAATGGACAACAGTTCCGAAGTTTTACTTTAAACCGAGTGTTAGTATTAATTTAAAACCCTTTCCTTGGTTAACTTTTTCGACCGATTATACAATGAATAATTATTATTATCTGAAAAGTTATAAAGAAGGGACAAAAGAGATTTCAGAAGATAAGCTTTACTTAAATCAACATAATATCAAAGCATCACTTGTTGGTCCCATATTTTTTAAAATTTATAACACAAATCTCAGTGGATTCATTTATAAACTCAAACACACAATTGAGCCTTCCTTTACCTATAGATATGTTTCCGAAATGGAGAACAGAAGTAGAATTATTCCCCTTGAATGGGCAGATTACTTTTTTTATTTTCACGAACTTGATTTCACTTTTACAAATAGATTTTATGCTAAGAAGGATAAGGATAGCTCAGCTCAGGAAATTTTAAACTTTGGTTTTTCGCAGGGTTATTATTTTAATCCGGAGAAACAAAGACTTTACTTTATTCCTCCAAAAGATTTGGAATTTCCCATCAAATGGTCCGAAAGAAATTATTTCTTAAGATTTACACCCAATCAAAATATATACCTTTCGCTTAATTCAACTTATAACCAATACTACCATTCCTTTCGTAATATGTCTGTTTCCGTAAATCTGAGTGATAAGGATAAACTCTACAACTTTAATTTCTCTTATAGTAAGCTTCAATACTTAAGACCTGATAATCTCACCGCAAAAATGGATTTTTTAAGAGGTGTTCTCTCGCTTAAACCTGAATTTCTCCCCCTTGAAATAACCGGAAATCTGGATTACAACATAGCTACAAAAACACTTTACAATCTGGGAATATTAACAAAATTTAAGTTCCAGTGTATAAATTTTATGTTTCAATACAGAAAAATTGGATACAGAACTACCGGAAGAGATTCACAAATTCTCTTCAGCATAGGATTGGGAACAATTGCCCCCTCTCCCGAGCTTTTTGCAAACACAGGAATTCAGTAAAAAATTGTTTGAGAATAGGTTATATGCTATAAATAAGGGATTGTGGTGATACAATGAAAAAAGCATTTAAAGGCTTGATTTTTAGAAAAAATCACTTTGAGAAAGGTATAATCGGAGTTGATAATGAAAAAATAGTAGATCCTCCGGAAGGCGCTCCTTTTGAAACTGTTTTTTATATCATACCACCTTTTATTGAAGCCCACATACATGGCGGCTGGGGATATGATTTTCAGAGAGGGGAGTTTGACCAGCTTGAGCAAATCTTAATAAAAAAAGGCGTTAGCATTGCTATTCCCACTCTAATGAATGATTCTCTTGAAAATTTAAAAAAGATATCCGAAAAATTCAGAAAATACAAAGAGGAAAAACAAACCTCCATTTTTCCCTTTTTAAGAGTGGAAGGTCCCTTTATCAGTGAATACAAAAGAGGAGCTCAGGGAGAAGAATCAATTTTGGATGCAACCGAAAAAAACATAGATGATTTTCTCTCAATAGAAGAGATAAAAAACTTCACATTTGCTCCCGAAATAAAAAATGCGGAAAACCTTGTTAAAAAAGCCCTGAAAAAAGGTAAAATCCCCTCAATAGGACACAGCAATGCATCTTTTTCAGATTTTGAAAAAATTTACAAACTCGGAGTAAAACATATGACTCACTTTCCCAATGCAATGAGCCCTTTTCATCATAGGGAAATAGGACTTACAGGAGCAGGTTTGTTGTATGAGCTTGATCTGGAAATTATAGCAGATGGTATTCATACATCAAAAGAATTCCTTGAGTTTGTCTACAAATTTAAAAAAGGTAATTTTTCCATAGTTTCGGATTTAATCCCCCCTGCCTTTACCAATAATTTCGGAAGAAAGATAATAGATGAAAAAGGGACACTTTTGGGAGGGGGCACTCTGGTTTCAGAGCAGATTAAAATTTTAAATGGTTTTGGCTTTGCTTTGGAGGATATAATAAAAATAGCAGTCATAAATAATAGAAAATTTTTTAATCTCCCGATACCACTTCTAAAAGAAGGTGAAGAAGCTTCTTTTATAATTTTAGACAAAGAGCTAAATATAGAAAAGATTTTTTACAAAGGGGAGGAGGTAAAGAGCTAATTTACTTATTAAAAGAGTAATGATAAAATCTAAAATGCGTTTTAAATGGGGGATTTTTATTTTTTTTCTTATTATATTTGCTTATCTGATTTTTAGTGGCTACATTTATTTACTATTAGAGATTCCTCTCAAAGTAAAAAGCCCTTCTCCCGAAAATATAAAAAAAACTCATTATACCCACCTTATTGTTCTGAGCGGAGGTTGTAGAGGCTACAGACTTTTGGGTATTAGCAGTGAAAAGAGACTTGAATCCGCTGTTGAACTTTATAAAAAGGGGGTGAAAATAATTCTTGCCGGAGAGTTTTCCTGCGGAAGAGGGCAAAGAATTGGCTATCATTTTTTGATATCAAAAGGTATTCCCGAGGAAGATATAATCGAATTAAAAACATCAAGGTCAACAATAGAAGACTGTAAAAGGGCGGCTTCATACCTTAAAAAAGAAAAAATTAAAAAACCTGTGCTCATAACCTCTTTTTATCATGCAAAAAGGGTAAAACTAATATTTTCTCAGTTTTTCGGAAAAAATTTCATTTTATATTCCTCAAATATTTTTAGAGAAAAATTTGATAATATGACCCAAAGAAGAAGACTTGCAAGACTTTTACTCCATGAGTACGGAGGTTTTATCTACTGGTATTTGCAAAAATTCGGGATTTACAACAAATCAAAGGAATCAAGGGGATACAGATGATAGAAAGATACAATTCATTTAATAATCACCTTAAGGAAGTCTTCGGGGAGAAAGTTTACAAAATCCCACTTGACCCTCACTTTCCCTGTCCCAATAAAGACGGAAAGATTTCAAAAGAGGGTTGCATCTTCTGTGATAAATATGGCAGTGGCCCCATAAAAACAGGAAGACTTAAAATAAAAGAACAGATAGAAATCGGAATGGAAAGAATTTCAAAAAAATACAAAGCTAAAAAATTCATAGCATATTTTCAGGCAAATACAAACACAGCAGCTTCCACGGAAAGATTAGAAAAGATTTTTGACGAGGCTCTCTCATACAGGGATATCGTAGGGATTTCCATTGGAACAAGGCCTGATTGGGTTTTTTCCGATCACCTTGAACTTTTAGAAAAACTAAACAGGCGAACATATCTCTGGGTGGAATTGGGGCTTCAAACAATTCATTCAAAGGGATTAAAATTTTTAAGAAGACACCATGATCTTGCTGATTTTGTAAAAACCACTCTTGAGCTAAAAAAAAGGAGAATAAGAGTTTGTGCACACACGATAATAGGAATTCCCGGAGAGACAGGAGAGGATATGATTGAAACAGCAAGGTTTTTATCAGCCATAGGAGTTGACGGGGTGAAAATTCATCTTCTTCACATCTTAAAAAACACTGATCTTGAAAAGCTTTACGAAGAAGGGAAAATAAAACTTCTTGAAAAGAATGAATATGTCTCCATAGCGGTCGATTTTTTAGAAAACCTTTCTCCCGGAATAATCATTCAAAGACTTACGGGAGAAAGAGACAGGGAAATTTTCATTGCTCCCGAATGGGCTTTGAACAAACTTGATGTGATAGAGTCAATCAGAAAAGAGTTTGAAAGGAGAAATTCCTATCAGGGGAAAAACTTGAATTTTTCCGCCCTGAAAAAATACCCTTTTCGGAAATAGATTATCATAATTTTTAAATCACCCCTCCCTCCCACCCCTTTACACTCCACATTATTGTAATTCTCCCCTCTTTATGGTAAAAATACTTATTATGAAAAGGGGTCTTAATATGAAAAAAGAGCGCTTTTTATTTTTACTCTTAATTATTTTGTCATTTTCGTCATTTTTCTCCTGCAAAAAACAATCGGAACCCGAGCCAATTGTTGGTGGACCTGTTAGGGTTTATGTTACAAGTACATTTGATAATTCTTCTTTAAACAATATTCCTGTAACATTTGAGTGTGGGGGAATAGTTTATGAAAAAGAAACAAATGGAGGAATGGCAAAAATAGATTTAGATGCACCAAGGCAATGTACAATTAAAGTAAATTTTAGTAATTCAGCTGCAAGTAGTAATAATGATTATATTCCATCAGTTTTAGAGAATATTGCATTAACAGGAAACAATGAGATAACAATAGATATAGTTTCAGAAAAAATTAAATCCTGATGGTTATAATTGGAAAGAGTTATTGGATGCATATAGAGGAAGGGGCACTTGTCAAGAAAGTTGTGTATGAGACTAAAAAATTAAGCACTTAAGACCTCCTTATTAGAATTTACGAAATAGTTATCCATTTCATTCAAAGCCTCAGTGATATTGGTATCAAGTTTTTT
>JAMOVU010000194.1 GCA_027067555.1 Candidatus Aminicenantota bacterium
TTTTGCTATATAATGGTTTTACTATATTTATGCTATAATAAGGAAGACCTAAGCCTATGAGCTCTAAAGGTTTAAACAACCCGAGGGGCGGGACGCCTCCGCCCCTTTGGGTTGGATTCAGCTATTTAATAACATATGGTTACTTAACAGCAGTCTCCATAACAGGTATTTGCACCATGATCAGGCAATTCAACATTAGCCACTGAATTCGCACTACTACTTGAACCATTACAATTAACATATCCACAGCCACAAGTACAAACAATTACTTCTCCATCATCTTTCATTTTTCCGCCAGTAATTCTTTTCTTTTCACTCTTTGCAATTCTTGTTAATTTTAACTTCTTACTCATAAAACACCTCCTATTTAATTTTAACCTGCAGGTTATTCTATTCTTGCTCTCTTTAATTCATCCTCATTATCGCCTCTGTCAAAATAATAAATATATCTACCATAAAACCATAACATTGCCTTTCTAAATATCTTACCTTCTCTACTCTCCGGATCAAAAAAATATTCTTTTACATACTTACCATCTTTACTCCAAACCTTTATCCCGATTTTATTTGCCACACCAAGCTCTTTTTTCTTTTCATCGTATCTATACTTAACATTCTCAAATACAAGAATATTACCCTCTCCATCTATTCTCAATAGCCTATAATTGGGCCTATTTTCAGGCAAAAGAGTATTGTTTTTATACATTCTTTTTACAATATTAAGAGGAGCAGGTTTGTCTTTAAACATCTCAAGCATATATTTATAAAATGCACTCTTTTCTTCCTTTGTAACTTTTTTCCTCCTTAAGCCTGTCGGGATGCTTTTCAAAAGTCTCCAATTTTTATCACAAATCTTTATTTTCTCTTCTCCTGAAAACCCATAAACAATCCTGTCTTTAAATTTATTTAAAAAAACATGATTTTCAAATATTCCTATGTTTATTGCCCCTTGACCTTTAAGCTGTTTTCTCTTTTCTATGTATTTCTCCACAACTTTCTTTTTATCCGTCTTTATATCTTCAAAATAAATTGTTGAATATCCAATTGCCCCTGCTTTTTCATGACGAATTGTTAGAATAGCTATCTTGTTATTTCCCAATCCCACAACATCATAAACAGGCTCCTTTGTTCTAATAATCTTTATAAAATTCCCATCCAAATCAAATACACTTATTCGCCTGCTCGTTGCATATTCTGCTACAAGTAAATATTTATTATCAAGAATCGAAAGTTTTATTGCATAGTACAAATCTCCAGGTCCTCTACCTTTTTGTCCGAACTTTTTTATAAATTTACCGTTTTTATCAAATTTGTAAACACAATGTCCGCTACCTGTTGCAAAAAAACTCCCGTCTTTTGCAAAGGCTATATCTCTCACCCCTCTCGGAAAATATAAATCCCAGTCAGTTCCTTTTCCAAAGTTTGGATCGGGAACAAGTTTAATCTTTCCGCTCTTGTAAACATCAAGAAGCGATGCGGATAGTGTTAATGAAAACACAATTACAAAAAACAAAACAAAGTAAATCTTCTTTTTCATCTTTCCTCCTTTACTAAAGCCATTAAGCATAAAATCTATTTTAGACGAAAGCATTTTCTTTCAAATAACCCGCTTTCAGTGTATAATTATGTTTTGCCTGAGTGCAGGTTAACATTAGGGGAAGAGGCGGGGGCCCTCCGCCTCTTTTCCCTGGTTGAGTTATGCTTCAGCCCATTTTTGTTATGCTTATTTTACTAACAATTCGGAGATTGTAAACCTCCTCCATCATGATTTGCTACCATATTGTCACCGCTCGAAGATCCCCCAGGTTGTCCTTCATACATACAACCGCATCCGCAAGAATCATACCACATACAAATATCAACTTTAACTCTTCCTCCTCTTACTTTTTCAAATTCCCTTTTTGAAAGGTTGTTCAACTTAAGTTTTTTGCTCATCTCTTCCTCCTATTTTATTTTTTCGGTGCACCGTTTATTTTTCTTACTTTATTCTTACCTTGATCATCTCATATCTTTCCCCTTTCTCCACTGGAGAATATATTGCATCTTTAAAAATATAAAGTTTAAATCTTCTCGTTTCCCCCCATGACGAGATGAATCCTCCTGTATCAATTTTCGAATCAAATAAATATTTTCCGTCCCTTGAATAAACCCTAAATCTCAGAAAATTTTTCCTATACAACCGATTATTATAAAACACAAGTATATTCCCCTCTTCGTCCACTAAAACATTCTCATATCCTTCCATGTAATCTGAAAAAACAATAAGTTTTCTCGAACGCTCCTTGTCTCTTCTTGTACCATATATAAGTGTTTTACTAAAATATGCTCTCTTTATATCCTTTGTTACTTTTATTTCAGGAATATCTATTTTAAACTCCTTAATTAATTTCCCTTCAGGGGAAAATATCTTTACAGTACTTTCCTTTGAATAAGAGACAAGAAGATTATTTTTAGCAGTTGAGGCTATGAAAACCTCATAACCGCAAAAGCCAACGGGTATGAAGCCTTCAATGTTTTTAAACTCCACGATTAGTTTTTCCTTTCCTGTTTTTATGTTTTTTACATAAACGGGATATTTTCGCAGATACCTATTCCCCTTTATCCTCCTGCTCTTCCATGAAAGATATGCTATATAATCTCCTTTAAGAGCAACCAAGCCAAAAACATATTCTTTTGTCCTCACTTCTTTTACAAAATTTCCATTCAAATCAAATACACTTATCTTCATGTTCAAAGGGTAATCAGCTACAAGCAAATACTTATTATCAAGTATTGATAAAGCCCCCGGATGATACAAATCCCCGGGCCCTTTTCCTTTCCTTCCAAACTTTTTTATAAATTTACCTTTTTTATTGAATTTATAAACACAGTGGCAGGCTTTATTCCCAAGCCCCGTTGCAAAAAAGCTTCCGTCAGGTAAAAAGGCTATATCCTTTATCCCTTGCGGAAAATAGATATCCCATTCAGTCCCTTTCCCAAAGTTGGAATCGGGAACAAGTTTAATCTTTCCGCTCTTGTAAACATCAAGAAGCGATGCGGATAGTGTTAATGAAAACAAAATTACAAAAAACAAAACAAAGTAAATTTTCTTCTTCATATTTCCTCCTTTACTAAAGCCATTAAGCATAAAATCTATTTTAGACGAAAGCATTTTCTTTCAAATAACCCGCTTTCAGTGTACAATCAAATTATGTTTTGCCTGATTACAGGTTAACATTAGGGGAAGAGGCGGGGGCCCTCCGTCTTTTTTTTGATGTCTTTTAGATTAATAAATTACTTTTTACAACCTGCTCCAGGAGGAGTAGATAAACCTTCAAGAGAATTCGCATAGGCGTTATCAGTCGTAGAAGAACCTCCGCAATCAGCGTAAGCGCATCCACAGCCACATGGTCCATAAACATCAACACCTCCTCCTTTTACTTTTTCAACCTCTTTTCTTGAAAGTTTTGTTAGTTTGAGTTTTTTACTCATTAGATAACCTCCTTTTTTTATTTTTTAACCCGGGTTAAAGATATTCTACTCAGTTTACCATCACCAAAATAATAAAAATACTTTCCAAATACCCACACTACGGGAGTGGTAAACGGGTTCTCTTTAGCATTATTGTCTATCATAATTGTCTTAACAAAATTCCCCGTCTTATCAAAAATATCAATCTTTATATTTCCTTTTGCCTCCAACTCACCCTCGTTCTCCTTAAAAATAAGCCCCTCATAATTTCTAACTACCAAAATATTACTTTCTCCATCTTTCATAAAATATCTATACAATTGTTCATATTCGGGAAACAACAAACCCTTTTTATATTCCCTCTTTAAAAGATCCATGAATCTCTTATTTTTTCTCATCGTGTATTTTAAATATTTATACAATGCTTCTTTCAACTCATTATTAACTCTTTTTTTCTTGTATCCAAGGTTAATCTCTTTTACTTTTTTGCCATTAAAATCAAAAATATATATCTCAGGGAAAAAGGAGGTTCCGATAAAAACATAGTCTCCATTCACCACAATGATTCCTTTCCCTGAAAACATAGGCATTCTGAAAAATCCTCCATATTTTGATTTATCCTTTAAAATTAATATTTTCTTTTCCTTACCGGTTACAATATTTTTAATGTAAAAATTATGGGAAAAGATTACTAAATTTCCACTTTTACGAGAACTAAAGGTTGCTATTAATATAGTATCTCCCTTTAATCCAACAACATCAAATACAGGCTCTTTTGTCCTTATTATCTTTACAAAATTTCCATTCAAATCAAATACACTTATTCTCCTCATCGTTGCGTATTCTGCAACCAGCAAATACTTATTATCAAGAATCGAAAGTTTTCCGGGATGGTACAAATCCCCCGGTCCTTTTCCTTTTTGTCCGAACTTCTTTATAAATTTTCCATTTTTATCAAATTTGTAAACACAATGGCAGGCTTTATTCCCAAGCCCCGTTGCAAAAAAGCTTCCGTCAGGTAAAAAAGCTATATCCTTTATCCCTTGCGGAAAATAGATATCCCATTCAGTCCCTTTTCCGAAATCGGGATCGGGAACAAGTTTAATCTTTCCGCTCTTGTAAACATCAAGAAGCGATGCGGATAGTGTTAATGAAAACAAAATTACAAAAAACAAAACAAAGTAAATTTTCTTCTTCATATTTCCTCCTTTACTA
>JAMOVU010000195.1 GCA_027067555.1 Candidatus Aminicenantota bacterium
CTCCTTTTGTTTCAAAAATAAAGGTATTTGTCCTGTTAAAAGAAGGGGAAGAATTCTTTCTTCTAAAAGCTCAGCTTTTTCTTTCAGGTAAAGACGGGTAAGCCATTGCTCTTCCTTTTTTATTAGAGAAAGGGAAAAGAAGATGGAAAAAGAAGTTAAGAGGAAAAATATAAGAAAAGAATAAAGCAAAAGTTTAGTCTTTGTTTTCACTCTTTAAATTATAGGGTCGGAGGTTTTAATTGTCAAGTTTTTTATCTGATGAAATAAAGATAGTGATAGGGGATAGTTTCTATAAAAGGGGAATTCTCTTTTACATGGGTGAGAATTAATCTTTTTTTTGCCCGGGTCATAGCAACATAAAAAAGCCTTCTTTCCTCTTCTATTAGATGTTTATCTTCTTTTGAAAGAAAGTGCGGTAAGGCACCATCCTCAACTCCCGCAAGAAAAACAGTATTAAACTCAAGCCCTTTTGCCGCATGAATGGTCATTAATGAGATTTTTGTTTTTTCGGAAATAGCTTCTGTTTGCTCTCTTAGGACAAGGGAGGAGATAAAGTCAGAAACATCACCTGTAAAATGATCCGCGAGCTCCAAGAGTTCATTTACATTTTCTTTTTGTGTTTCAAAGGGATCATCTTTTTTTGTTAAGGCTTTTTTGTATTCTGTTCTTTCTACTATTGTTGATAATAAGAAGTAAACAGTTTCATTAAGATTATCCTTTAAAAACTCAATTAAATTAATAAAATCCTCTCCCCTCTGTTTTTTTAACTCTTTCTTCTTTAATAATCTTTTTAATGATTCATAATATGAGAGTTGTTCTCTTTTGGCATATTCAACAATTTTTTCCACTGTCTTTTTCCCGAAACCTCTGTTGGGGAAGGAAAGGGCTCTTAGAAAGGAGATATCGTCCTCTGTATTGTAGGCCAATTTCAGGTATGCTGTTATATCTTTTACGACTTTTCTATCATAAAAGCTGAGGCCTCCTACGATTTTATATGAAAGTCCGTATCTTAAAAGGGCATCCTCAATAGCTCTTGAACGGGCATTAATTCTGTAAAGAACTCCTACTGGAAAAAAATCGGGATTTTCAGAATTATTAGCGATGTGGTTGGCAATGAAGAGAGCTTCTTCCTCTTTTGTTTTTCCAAAGTAGACAAGTATCCTGTCTCCTACGACATTATTGGTAAATAGTGTTTTTCCTATTCTGTTTTTATTTTCATTTATTACAGCAGAAGCGCTGTTTATAATTATTTTTGTTGATCTATAATTTTCTTCCAATCTTATGATTTTTGTGCCGGGAAAATCTTCGGGAAAACTCAAGAAAATGTTCATATCAGCTCCTCTCCAGGAGTAAATGCTCTGATCTTCATCTCCGACTACTGTTATATTTCCGTTTTTTATAAGTTCTTTTAGAAGTTTATATTGCTCTGGTGAAGTATCCTGAAATTCATCGACCAATATATATTCGAATAGGTTTTGATATTTTTCCTTTAGCACTTGATTTTTCTTAAGATTAACATAGGTCTGGGAGATGAGATCATCAAAATCAAGAGCATCTCTTTTGGTCAGTTCTTTTTGATATTCCAAGAAGAGCTCTATGAGTTCAGAAGAGAGAAAATTCACTAAAATTTCTCTTTTGTTTATGAGAAAGCCTTTTTTCTTTAAATTTGAAAAACTATTAAGAACTTCTTTTAAGCGATCTTTTGAAATATTCAGATTTTTTCTCTTAATAATTTCTTTTAAAAGACTTTTTTGATCATTTCTGTCAATAACAATAATTTTTTTATTAGGAAAAACCTCTTTTCTTAAAAACTTTAGACCAAAAGCATGAAAGGTTGAAAGCCAGAGAGAGGATGTTTTTATTCCGGTTAGAGATTCTACTCTCTCCCGCATCTCCTTTGCTGCTTTGTTTGTGAATGTTAATGCAAGTATATTTTCTGGTTTTATTCCCTTTTCCTGGATAAGGAACGCTATTTTATGGGTTAATACCTTAGTTTTTCCGGAACCCGCCCCGGCGGTTATTAAAAGAGGGGAATCAAAGTATAAAACAGACTCTTTCTGTTTTTCATTTAAGGAACTTAAAAGAGAAGAATTCATAAATTAATCTTCTACCTTTGTGTAAAATCCTATTCTATCAAAAGGATTAACTATGCTTGTTGCAATGTTTGTAAGGTGAGAATTGATTCTTTTTAAATACCTTGTATATAAAGCTATTGTTACAGCTTCGGAAGGTGTTATGTTTTTGTCTTCTTCTTTTATGAGGGAAAAAAGAATTTCATCGCAAGTACTTGAAACTTCTTTGTGCTCTTCCATCTTTTCTCTTGCTATTTTTTCGTCAGAATTTCTTAAAGCCTCTATTACGGCGGGAAATTTGTTTTCAACAATTGTTTCTATTTTTTTTATTGTTTCTTCATATGAGCCTGCAACAAGTCGCTGGGGATGATGCTTGGCAAGTTCTGCGATATTTTTTGTGTAATCTCCTATTCTTTCAATATCTATAACAATACTCACAAGTACAAGTCCCGCGTTGAGAAAAGTGGAACCCGTAACACTCAAATTTATTAAGACCTTTTTCCTTACTTCTCTTTCATATTTATTTATCAATTTATCGTGTTTGTAAACATCACATTTTATTTCCGCTGAGTCAGAATTTCTTAATGATTCTTTAACTGCTTTAAACATTTCAAAATCTTTCTGAAGCATTGTTAGGGATTCTTCAAATGCTTCATCTATTAAATTTTTTCCTTTGAAAAAACTTACCAACTCCTTAAACATTGATTACCTCCAAATATAAAATATAATTGCGGGAATAATAAAAAAGACGACTAAAATATAAAGAATAGGAAATAGTTTAAATTTTATTGAAATTTTTGAAAAAGTTTTTGCAAGAGAGATAGGGATTTTTTTGAAAGGATATAAGATGGTAATTCCAATTACATTAAAGGATAAGTGGGAAAAAGCAACTGTAATGGCAGCAGGATTACCTGTCGCGAGAGATGCTAAAATTGCGGTGATCGTAGTTCCTATATTAGCCCCGAGGGTATAAGGAAAGACCTGTTCAAGAGTAAGGATCCCCGCTGCTGCTATTGGGACAATTAAGGAAGTTGTAACGGAGGAACTCTGAACAATGGAAGTTAAAATAAGACCCAATAAGAGGGAATATGCCGCATTTTTAAACATTACTTCTGAAAAGAAAACCTGTGCTCTTCCTACTATAACTCTTTTTATAACCTTAACAAGAAAGGTTAGAGCCACAATTAATAAAATGAAAGAAAGAATGGCTGTAATATATCCATTCTTGTGAACAGCATCTGCAATAAAGTGAACGGCAGGTTTTGTTATTATTTTGATTGGACTTGAAACTTTTATCCCACCAATTCCTTCAAAAAGTTTTTCCAGAAAGCCGGCGACTCTTCCTAAAAGGTTGAAGTAGACCTGCAGAGGGAGTAGAACAATGACAGATAGTATATTAAAAATATCATGAACCACAGCAGCTGCGAAAGCTCTTTCAAACTCTTTGTTTGCTCTTATGTGAACAGTAGAGACAATGAGATTTGTAATAGTGGTACCTATGTTGGCTCCCATAATAACCGGGATTGCATGGGTTATATCAATAGCTCCTCCCGCTACAAGAGCAACAACCATGGATGTTGTTGTTGAAGAACTTTGAATTATTGCGGTTGCAAGAGTACCGACGAGAAGACCGATAATAGGCGAGGCAGTTGCAGAGTGAATAAGGTTTTTTGCTGTTTCTTTTCCTATAAGTTTAAAAGAAGTTCCCAGCATCTCAATCGCAACAAAGAACAAATAAAGAAGGAAAAGAACAGCTACAATATTGAACAAAGAGTAAAGAAAAGTATTTTTTCTTTCTTTCATCAGTAATTATATTGATTTTTTGATAAAAAATCAATGAAAAAGGGGAGAAAAACTCCCCTTTTTCAAAATTAAAGATTAAAGTTAAACCCTCCGAAAACTCCTCTTCCAGGGGAAGGATATCCGTAGATCTCATAATAATTTTTATCAAAGAGATTGTTTATTTTGAGAAATAAGGAAAAGTGTTTTGAGAGAGCGTATCTCAAATTGAGATTAAAGACAGAAAAACTTTCAGCATCCACGATGGAAAAACTCTTTTCATCATAATCTTTTCTTTTTCCAACAAATCTTCCGAAAAGGAAGATGTCAAAGTGACCAAAGGAAAAGGTTAGATCTCCTTTAATTTGAAAATCGGGTCTTCTTAAAAGTTTTTTTCCTGTTTTTATGTTTTCCGCTTTTAATTTTATGAAGGAAAGAGAAAAAGAGTTTTCTCCGAAAAGTTTCCTTTGGAAAGAAACGGAAAAACCGGAAATTCTGTCTCTTTCGGAATTTTTTAATTTGTAGGTAATATAATCAAAGACAATAAGGTTTTCATAATCTGTATTAAAGAATGAAAAACGGATAAGATTATTTTTATCAACTATTTTCAAACCACCTTCAATATTTTTTGATGTTTCCGGTTTGAGATCATGGGTTCCCCACGGCGAGGCGTACTCTGAAAGTTTTGGAGCCCTGAAACCTTTTGAAAGAACAAAGTAAGGAATGAAAAAGAGATTATCCGCGGAAATTTTATATGAGGCTGTAAGTTTTGGAGAGGTCATACCAGCAAAGGAGCTGTATTTATCGTATCTTAGTCCAATAACAGAGGTAAAATTTTTGTATCTGAGAATCTGCTCCCCAAAAAGTGCATAGGAATTATATTTTTTGTTCTTAAAGGTTATACTGAATTCATTTTCTTCAAAAACAGTGGATTTAAGAATTTCAAAGCCCAAAAGAGAAGGGGAATTTTCACTAAGAAAGAAGAAAAAAGCTTTTGTGTTTATTTGATAATTATCACTTTTTGTATGATAATACCTGCCCCAAAAAGCATCGGGGTCCTCAAGGGAATAATCTCTCCTGTATGCTCCTAAATTAAACTCTATATAATTTTCTTTCCACAAATTCATTTTAATAGGAAAACCAAAAATCTGTATTTCGGTATTTGCTTTCCTATTAGGCGAAGGTAAACCAAAATTAAAAGGAATTTCTGTTTTATTTTTCGTCAAATAAAAGAAGGGTGCAAGGGAAAAAGAGGAGGAAGAAAAATGCCAACCAATGGATAGATTATGGTTTTCAAAATCACTGTTTTCAAAATCTCCTCTTATAGAGCTCCCGTTATAATTCAAGGAGAGGATTCCTCTTCCAATTTTTTTACCTAATAAAAAATTTCCGCCAAAACTGGAATTCTTTCCTCCAAAAAAGGAAGCCTGGAAAGCCTCTTTTTTTGGTGTTATAAGATTAATAACTCCCCCCATGCTTTCAGAGCCATATAAACTACTCTGTGGTCCTTCCACTATTTCTATCTGTTGAAAAGCAAAAGGAGAGAAAGGTGAAAAATCAAGAGAGAGAGAAGCGGGATCATTAATTTTTATTCCATTGATCATTAGAAGAAAATGTTTTGAGGATGCTCCTCTCAAAAAAACGGAGGAAAATTGACCATAACCTCCTCCTGTTAAGGAAAGATTGGAAGGAGTAAGAGATAAAGCTTCTGTAAGAGTAAGAGGAAGAGCTTTTTTTATTTTTTCATCGGATAGTAGAGAAAAAGAATCGATAATTTGAAGAGGATCCTCTTTTAGAGCTGTTGCCGTTACAATGATTTTTTCATGAATGCTTTTTTCCTTTTTTTCTTTGGAAAAAGAAGTGCTAAGAAAGAGAGAAAAAATAAAAAGAGAAAGAAAAAATTTTTTTAACATAAGAAACCTCCTAAAATTATTTGGAGGGATTTATTCTCAGTCTCTCCTTCCCCTCCGAAAGGGAGACAGGTCTGTTTTCAGGCAGGTCTTCCGGCTCATGGATCATCCCCTTTTCCGCCTTCCCATCCAAAGGACAGTGGCTCATGGAAAGGGTCCCCATTCACGGCTGCGGGGGCAGCGGAGGCTTTTACCTCTCTTCCCTGACACCTGAAAACAGGTTATTATAACATTTTTACTAAATATTTAAAGAAAAAAGAGATTTAAAGAGTATTTGTTATGCACACATTTCAGCAAAATTTTTTAAGTGTAAAAGTTACCGTACTTTTTTGTCCGATTTATTTAATATGGTAAAATAATAGAAAGGAGTTATAATGAGAGAACTGAAGGCTTTTATTTTTGACCTTGATGGAACATTATTGGATACCATTGAGGACATCAAAGATAGTATGAATCTTGTGCTTGAAAAAAGAGGTTTTCCTGTTCATAACACAGAATTTTATAAAGAAGCTGTAGGAGAAGGAACAGAAAAATTAGTAATAGATTCTCTCCCTGAAGATAAAAGGGATGAGAAAACAGTAAAAGAGTGTCTTTATGAGTTAAAGGAAAATTATTCCAAAATGTGGGCAAATAAAACAAGTCCTTATGAGGGGATACCGGAAATTTTAAACACCCTTATTAATAAGGGAATAATAGTCAGTATTTTATCAAACAAAGATGATAAATTTACAAAGGCTATGGTAAAGTATTTTTTCCCGGACTATAATTTTGCTTTTGTTTTCGGATCAAGAGATGGTCTTCCTAAAAAACCATCACCTGAAGTCCCTCTTTACATAGCAGAAAAAACAGGGATTCTGCCCGAGAATTATGCTTTTGTTGGGGATAGCTCCTTTGACATAAAAACCGGAAAAAATGCGAATATGTTTTCAATAGGAGTAAGCTGGGGATTTAAACCGATTGAAACTTTGGTTGAAAGTGGTGCTGAGCTAATTGTTGAAACCCCTGATCAGATATTAGCCCTTTTAAAATAGAAAAGGCGGGCATTAAAGCCCGCCCTATCTTTTTTCTCTATTTTCAGCTTTTATTTTTTCTCCCAGCTAAGCTCTCCGTTCAAAAACATTTCTATTCCTTTAACAGCTCTCATACCATCTGCAATTGCCGAAATAGCATCGGCTGTCCAGTTTGTAAGGTCTCCTCCTGCAAACACCTTTTCTATACTTGTCATCTGTCTTTCATTTACCTTTATAAGTCTTCTGTTCATCTCAATCTTGTTTTTGATTTCTTCGGGTAAATAGCTCAACTCAGGCTGCTGTCCTATAGCTACGATTATTCTATCAACAACATATTCATACTCCTCTCCCTCTATAAGAACAGGTCTTGGTCTTCTCTCTCCTTCTTTTTGAACCATCTTTGCCTTACCATAGATAAGCTTTACCTTTCCGTCAGGTCCGTCTTCAACTCTCAAAGGAATTATCTGAGTATAAATCGGGATTCCTTCATGCTCTGTTGCCTCAATTTCCTCTTCATCGGCAGGCATATCAACAACCCTTCTTCTGTAAGCTATAAAGGAGTTGGCTCCGAGTCTCTTTGCAACTCTTACCGCATCTATTGCAACATTTCCTCCTCCCACAACAACAACATCCTTTCCGATTTCAACTTTTTCTCCGAGGTTGACCTTTCTGAGAAAATCTATTGCATAGATAACCTGAGGGTGATCTTCTCCCTCTATTCTCATTGACATTCCCTTGGGGAGTCCTGTGGCTATAAAGACAGCATCATATTCTTTTAACATTTTTTCAAACTTATCGGGAGTAACAGGAGAATTGTAATGAATCTTAACTCCTACGGATTCTATAAGTTCCACCTGTTTATCAAGGGAAGGAATCGGGAATCGGTATTTTGGAATACCAAGGAAAGTCATACCTCCGGCTTTTGGTGCCGCTTCGAAAATTTCTGTCTCATACCCTTTAAGTCTTAGATAATAAGCAGCAGTGAGACCTGCCGGTCCCGCTCCCACAATTCCTACCTTCTTTCCATTAAGAGGTTGAGGCTCTGCTTTGACAAACTTTTTAAGATCATCAAATTGCTCAACCACATATCTCTTGAGCCATCTTATTGCAACAGGTTCTCCGAGATGACCGAGTGAACATTCAAATTCACACCTTCTCGTACAAACCTTACCGCACATCTCTGGCATCGGGTTATTCTCATATATAATATTCAAGGATTTTACATCATCGCCCTCAGCAATGGCCCTTATATAGTCAGGAATGTGCATCCTTGCAGGACACCCTGATATACAGAGGCCGCAACCAATACATCTTTCGGCTTCTTTCCTTGCCTCCTCTTCCATATAGCCCAATACAACTTCTGCAAAACTTTTAACTCTCTCCTTTCCATCAAGCTCCCGCATCGGAACTCTTTCAAGGTTAAGAAAGTTTAATTTCTCATGTTTTTTATATCCTTTATCCTTTTTCTCCTCATGTCCTATTTTGTCAACACCCGGAATAAAAACAAAATCATCGGCACTTTCTCTTACCCAGGTGTATTCATTTGTCATTTCAAGTGAACCGGTCGGGCAAACATCAACACAAAGAGCACACCAGCAACATCTTCCGTAATCTATTCTTGGTCTGTATCCGGAATCTCCTTTTTGGGGATCCTTAACTTTAACCATTTTAATTGCTTCATTTTCACAGATTGCTGCACATGTTCCACATCCAATACACTTATCAATATCATTTACATGAAAACCTCTGTATCTTTCAGCTGCTTCTCTTGTTCTCTTGTTCGGAACTTCTATTGTATGGGGAGGTTGAAAAGCTCTTTTCCATGCTGTCAAAGGTTTTAGTATCCCTTTTATATCCATCTTATCCTCCTTATCTTTCTATTTCAGGCGGGCAGGTCTGAAGCCCGACAATTGCTACAGAAAAATCCGAAATATTCATTCCGGGAACAAGCCTTTCAAGAAGTGTATAAGCATGAGGTGTTGAAACGCCTCTCACATGTACTCTTCTCGGTTTGTCTGATCCGTCCGTTACAACATAGTATCCAAACTCTCCTCTTGTAGCCTCTGTTTTAACATAGGTTTCTCCTGCAGGTATTTTCCAGTAAAGAACATTGGGCAAATGGGTCCAAACATCACCTTTTGGCATTCTATCTATTATCTGTCTTATGAGCTTTATACTGAGTTCTATTTCTCTCCTTCTTACCATCGCCATTGCGTAAAGGTCACACCCTGTCTCTGTTATAATTTCAAAATCCAGTTTATCATAAACTTCATAGGGCTGTTCTTTTCTCACATCAAAGGGGAAACCACAAGCCCTTGCAACAGGACCGGTTACCCCTATCTCTTCAACCCATGAAGGATCTATCTTTGCAATCCCTTTAAGTCTCTTTTTGAAAACAGCATTCTCAAATATTAGAGCATCATAATCCGGAAGTTTTTTCTCAAGATAATCCATAACTTTTAACACTCTCTCTTCAAAACCTTCTGGCAAATCCCTCCTTACACCACCGGGAAGAATATAAATATGATAAATTCTTCCCCCTGTAAGTTCTTCAAAAAGATCAAGTATATAATCTCTGTCTCCGACTGACCACTGCGGCGCTGTTCCAAGTCCCATTGTTCCGGCAATTCCTCCTATCCAGCGCATAAACATCTGAAGTCTTGAAAGCTCAAGAACGAGAGTTCTTATCCACTTTGCTCTTTCCGGAATTTCTATTCCCGCAAGCTCTTCAAGAGCCCTTGCATAGTTTTCTTCATTTGTATCCGATTCGGGAACACAAATTCTACAAACAAGAGGAAAATTCTGTATAAACAGTCTTCTTTCCATTAATTTCTCAAATGCTCTGTGAAGATATCCCACATGAGTTTTTACACTTGTTAAAATATCACCCTCAAGAGTTATTTCAAAACTCATGTTTCCTGTAACACCCGGGTGTTGAGGACCAACAAAAAGTTTTACTTCTCTATCTTCCTTTGAAAATTTCTTCATTTTCTTCTCCATTCATCTGTATAATCAGATATTATCTTTCTTATATTTGTCTTTAACACTTCAGAGTCTCTGTCTCCATACTTTTCCTGAGAATATTTTAAAGTATCAAAATCTCTTCTCATAGGAGGCATCTCTTCCCAATCTTCAAGAACAAAATCTTCAAACTGAGTGGGATTCCCTTCAAAAGTAACTCCGTAAAGCTCTCTTATTTCCCTTTCATAAATTTCCGCTTGAGGAAAAAGATTGAGAACAGTCTTAAATTCCGGTTTGTCCCTGTCTATGAAGATTTTTACAATTAGATTTTGTCTCTTTTGATAACTCCAGAGTATGTAAGAAAGTTGAAACTTATTATTTTCAATCCAATCAACACATGAAATCAGGGCAAGGTGTCTGAAGGATTCATTATCCTTTAAATAGCTTAAAACAGCATGGAGGGAATCTTTTTCAACTTCCAATATCCAAAGATTGTCTCTTTTTCCTCTTTTCTTTTCAACTATCTTAAAAATTGACTCAAGTCTTTTTATCAAATCTTCCATCTTTCACCTCACCAGTTATAATTTGGTATTTTCCAATTCTTGATAATCTTTTCCTGGTTTTTCCTGTATTTGTCAAGATTATCAATGTATTGCTTCCAGCCATCAGCCCTTCCCTCTTTTATCTTTTTCATGAGCTGAGCAAAACCTGCAAGAATTGCTTCCGGTCTCGGCATACAACCTGCAACATAAACATCAATCGGAATGTAAAGATCCACAAGGTTAACCGTATTATAAGAATCATAATACATTCCACCATTGACAGTACATGCACCCAGGCCGACAACATATTTGGGGCTCTGCATCTGTTCGTAAACTCTAATAACTCTTTTCAATGTTTTTACCGCAAGATAACCACTTATTATCAAAACATCAGCCTGTCGCGGTGTTCCCACAGTACTTACGCCAAACCTTTCGGCATCAAATCTTGATGTGACCATGGGAGGAATCTCAATAGAGCCACATCCTGTTCCGTATGCTATTACCCACAAAGATTGAGCTCTTGCCCAGTTAAAAAACTTCTCCCAAACCTCACTATAGCTTAATTTTTTCGGCCTATCATCCAAGAAATAATCTTTTTCCTTCATCTTTTACCTCACTTTATAAAAATCCTTATAAAATCTATTAAACCTATTACGACGGGATATGTCCAGAAAAATTTAACGGCTTGCTCTGTTCTATATCTCGGGAACACATTTGTCACAAACACAATAATTAAGAAGAGAGCAAATGTTTTTACAAAGGCTTCTACAAGATTGGTTGCACCACCCAAGAAAAGATCCATAAAGAGCACATATTTTCCTACTCCGAATATGCTTCTTCCAGAAAACATAAAAGAAAGAAAGGTAGAACTGTATTCAGTAGGGGGGCCCACAGGAATTTCTTGAGGAGCCATCACAACTGAAAAGGGATATGCCATATACATTCCCAACATAGCAATTAACCCTGCAATACTTAAAAACGGATACTGAAAAAGATTCCAATGAAAGATACCTCCTTGCTGAGCAGCCACTAAACCAGATATGCTTACTGTTTTATGAGCAATAGCAAGTCCTATGACTGAAATTAGAAAAGGAAGCTCGTAACCTGCCATTTGTGCAAGCCCTCTTGTGGGGGCAAGGGCAGAATGAGGATGTCCGCTATCCGCTGCTCCCAGTGCCATTCCAAGACATCCGAACACCATAAAATATAAAACCACGATTAAATCTCCACCAAATGAAAAGTTTGAAAGAATAGAGCTCCCATAAACAATGGGAACAAGTAAAAGAACACCAACTCCTCCTAAGAGTCTGAACATAGGAGCAAGGAAAAACATAGTACCGTGCGAAATAGCAGTCTTTTTTCTTAACAGTTTAATTAGATCAATAAAGTTCTGAAAAACCGTTGGACCTCTTCTTCCGTGAATTCTTGCTGTTATCTTTCTTGATATTCCTCCCAGGAGCAGACCATAAGCCAAACCACCAACCGTAACAAGAAAAGCATATAATATCTTATACCACATTAGAATACTCCTTTATATAAAATGTAAAAAATAAAGCTCAAGGTTATTACAACCCAGAGTGCATATGTGTTCAAATCTCCTGTATAAAACCTTCTTGTGTAATCAACAAAAGCCATAAGAGAATTGTATATTCTTTTATAAGTGTTTTCCACATGAGGATAAATAAAAACTCTTACAGCTCTTCTCATATGAGCATAGAGATCGTATCCAAAATGTACACTTTCTGGACTATCGGGAACTTCACCGGAGTATCCGATGTCAAGCTGGCCAACTTTTCTTATCTTTGCTTTTGCAAAGAAGAATAGAATAAGAGCAATGATAAAAGAGCCCACGGCAAAAACACCCATGAAGTAAGCATTCCAGTATCCAAACTTTGAAACTATTCTGTGGGCACTTTCATAAGCATATCCAGGACTTGTAAAACCAAGAGATTTTATGGCTTTCTCTGAAAAGCTCAAAATCAGATTAGGTTTAATACCTACTGCAAAAGTTAACCCTGCAAGAACAAGTTCAACAATAACAAGGGGAAGGGGTAGCTCTTTTGTTTTTCTATACTTGTCTCGTAGTTGTCCAAGAAAAATTGTATGTAAAAGTTTATAGCAATACATAAAAGCTACAATTGAGGCAAACATAGCGATTAAGAGAATAAACATCCATCTTTTTTCAAGAAGAGCAGAATAAAGAAGCCATTTTCCTGCAAAGCCTGATAGAGGAGGAATTCCGGCAAGAGTTATTATTCCCATAAGAAAAGCAAGAAAGGTAAAGGGCATTCTTCTTATCAAACCTCCCATCTCCGGAAGATAACTCGTCCCGGTTCTGTAAATTATCCCTGCCGCTGCAACAAATAGAAGTCCCTTGAAGATAAGGTGATTCACCGTGTGGTAAAGAGCTGCTGAATATCCAAGAGATGTGGCAAGAGCAAGACCAATAAGAATGTAACCCACCTGACTGATTGAGGAATAAGCCAAAACTTTTTTTACATCTTCCTGAAAAATGGCAAGAAGAGCCATGAAGAGGGCGGTCAAAGCTCCAAACCAGGCGAGTCCGTAAAGAATGGTGTCAGAATGAGATAAATGAGGAAGAAGATAAACTATTGTTAGGATTCCTCCGAAAACTCCCATCTTTGAAAGAACTCCAGAGAGAAGAGGAGTAAACCCATCCGGACTTTCTCCATAAGCATCTCTTGCCCATATATGAAGAGGAGCTGTTCCCATTTTTACCAAAAATGCTGTAAAAATGAGAATTCCTGCCCATGCGGAAACTGCAAATGCGGAGGATGAGGAAAAGGATGGAATTAAGTTAGGGCCGGTTGATAAAAGTTTTATACCGGCGAGCATTCCGTATCCTCCTATGGCACTCATCACAAGATATATCCATGCTGCTTTCTTTCCTCCCTGATTAATTAAAAGATAGGAAGACCAGCTCATAAGCTCCCAGAAAATAAAAAGTGTTATCCAGTTTGAAGAAACTGAAATTCCTACCATTGAAAAAACTGTAAAAACAAAGAGAGGGTAAAACACAGCTGAATATTTTTTTGAGAGGGGATAGGTGGCAAAAACAAACATTATGGCTCCCGCAAGCACGAGATACACGAAGAAGCTTTGTATATTAAAAGCTGGAACTAAACTTGTATTTTTTATTACATGAAAACCTAAGGCACCAATCATTCCCAACGACAAAATCCACTGAGCAAGTCTGCTCACACCTAAAACAAAAACAGCTACTGAAGAAATTGTGATAAAGGCCAAGAATTTTCCGCTTTGGATATCAAGTCCTGTGAGAATGAAAAACTTGTATGCTCCAAAAGCTGAAAGCCCCAAAAGGACAAAAACATTAAAGAGAGAAGGAACAATACTTCCCTTATAATCAAAAATCCCATCTTCTTTTTCTGATATTATTCTGTAAAGATTGAAGTAGTAGAGGATTTCAGCTATGGCTCCTATTAAAACGAGAGCAACTATATAAAAATACTCTTTGGGAATTGCTAAAATAAAGAAAAGTTTAGCCCAAAAGCCTAAAAACGGAGGAGCCCCTGCCATTGAAAGAACTGATGTTGAGAAGAGAAATCCAAAAAGTTTGTTTTTTGACAAGACTCCTTTCCACTCTTCAATTCTTCTTCTTCCGAAAAGATCCGCTAAGAAAAATAGTGTTGATTTTGAGAAACTATGATTCAGTACGAAGAATATGATTGCAAAAAGCATATATTTTTTCGCAAAACCATGAAGATTTCCATTAAGATAAAAAGCTCCGGCTAAAATCAGCAAACCTAATTGTCCGACTGATGAGTATCCGAAAAGTCTTCTTATATCTTTCTGTTTCCAGGCAAAAAACTGACTTACTATGTATGTCGAAAGTCCGAAAATTATACCTATTTTTAAAAGATGAGGGAATTTTAGATAGTTAGCAGATCTTAGAAACACAAGATAAAAACCTTTAACTATTCCACCTGCAAGTATTGCAACAACAGCTGGATTCGCTCCCTGATATATATCAAGAGCCCATCCGTTCATCGGAAAAACTTCAAGCTCTATTAAAAGTCCAAATAAAAACATTATTGAAATAATTATTAACATTCCTCCGGAATACATGGAGCTGTTTATATGAGCTGAGATGTCTGCCATATTTAAACTTCCTGCAAACTTATAGAGAAGCACAGCACCTAAAAGCACAAAAGTTGAACTTATTGAACCTATTACAATATATTTGAAAGAAGCTTCAAGGGAAAAGCTGTCAAGATTGGAAGCAACAAGTCCGTAGGATGCTATTGATGTTATCTCAATAAAAACAAACAGGTTAAAGAAGTCCTGAGTGAAAATCATACCTGTTGAGCCCAAAAGAAGAAGAAGCAACAATACCAGAGCTTTTGGTTCGGGATCATTTATTCCTCTGCTGAGCCAGTGATAAGCAGCCATAGCCCCAATAAAGAAAACAACAACACCCAAATATGCCGAAAGCTGGTCAACATAGAGGTTGATTCCAATAGGAGGAGGAAACCCACCAATTTTTACCATAATCGGATTCTTTATTGCTTTGGTTAAGAATCCGTAAGCAATACTCAAAATTGCAGCAAAATCAAATAGAACGGTTAACCAGAACACGCCGCGAACAAATTTTTTCCCTAAGAATTGAAAAATACCTATGGAAAAAGCGGCGATCAAAGTGATTGCTATTATGACTACCGGATTTACCATTTTAACTCCTTAAAATCATCTATTTCTATTGATTTTTTTACAGAATACATTCTAATTACAACAGATAATGCCATAGCGGTAACAGCTACTCCAATAACGATTGCTGTGAGAACAAGGGCTTGAGGAAGAGGGTCAACTACCTTTGAAACATCAACAAGCCATGTTCCTTTCTTGAAAAGTTCTTTGAGACTAATTATAGGAGCTGTTCTTCCCTTTACAAAACCAAGTGAGATTATTAACATATTTACGCCAGTATCCATAATTGAGAGTCCAATTATTATTTTTATAAGATTTCTTTTAACAAGAGCTGCATAAAGTCCTATGAAAATTAAAAGTAAACTCGCTGCGAAAAATACCATTTTAATCCTCCTTCGTTGTTGATATCATATCAGCAATAAGACCTGAAAGTTCTGCGCCTACTTTAAAACCAACCGCTATGTAGATTAAGGGAATCACACCAGCAGAAAACAATTTATTCCACTGCCCCAAAGGTAATACGCTGTTTGCGAGAAAGCTCTTTGCATAAAGAAGTCCCAGAAGACCTATTCCTGCAAAACTTATTCCGGCAAGAGATTCCAATGTCGAAAGGGCCTTATGATTTACATGGAATTTTCTGTAGGCTAAGAAAAGCAACATCACACCGGAAGCAATTACAGAGCCTCCCTGAAAACCTCCTCCGGGAGTCAAATGTCCATGTATGAAAATATAAGCTCCGAATACAAGAATAAGAGGGAAAAGAGTATCAGTTGCAGTCCTTAAAACAAGGCTGCTTCTTATTCTTTTGAATTCCCTCAAACATTTACAAGAGAAAAGAAGAAAGGAAAGTCCTGTTGCTGCTAAAAAGAGAACGGTAACTTCTCCGAGAGTATCAAATCCCCTGTAATTAACAACTATTGATGTCACTAAGTTTGAACCTCTGTTCTCTTCTATCCCCTTTTCAACATAGTGCTCGGAAACTCCTTTGTAAGGCTTTCCAAAGGGAATTTGGGCAAAAAGAGAAAGCATATAAAGACCAACTATTGTGAGAAATATTATAGCCACAATTTTCCTCATTTTTCCTTCCCCTTTGTTTTTCTAACTGTTATAACAAAAATAAGAGTGGTAATTCCAGCTCCGATTGCAGCTTCTGTCATCGCAACATCCGGTGCCTGTAAGTATAAGTAAACAATAGATGCAACAAGAGATATAAAACCGGATGCTATAACAGCAGAAAGAAGATCCTTCGTTTTAACAGCAAAAAGAGCAAGGGCAAGCATCAAAACAATTAAAAAAAGCATAAAATATTGAAGTAATTCAGCCATTTTGTTTCTCCTCTTCAGCTCTTATTTTTTCTTTATCTTCAGCATATTTGTCAACCACACTCTTCTCATAAAGAGGTATTCCAGCATTGTGAGCTGCTCGCGCAAGTGCGTTGGAAGACACCGGGTTTGTTAGAAGGATAAACAGAGAAATAATACCTGTTTTGAAAATCCAAGCCGGGTGATAAATTCCCACACCCATAATCACAGAAAGTGCACCAAGTGTGGTTGCTTTTGTTCCCGCCTGCATTCTGTTATAAACATCTGGCATTCTGATAATTCCCAGCGCACCCAAAAACAGGAATATGGCACCTATTATTATCATTACTATTCCAATGATCTCGTACCAGAGCATTACATACCTCCTTCAAGATATCTCGCTATTGCGATAACACCTAAGAAAGCTAAAATTGCATAAACAAGTGCAATGTCAAGATAAATAGCTCTGTGGAAAATCTGAGCAAAAAGAACAATCATAGCTGTCGTGATTGTGGTGGCAGTATCAAGCCCTACAGCCCTGTCAGGAATTGTGGGACCTGATATTATTCTTATAGTCGAAAGAAGTGTTGCTATACTAATCAACGAAAATACAATAATTAATATACTACTCAAAGATCACCTCCAGATATTTTTCAAAACCTTCAACAATTTCTTGGCATGATCTGTTCACATCATCGCAATTGCTAACATCAATCCAGTGAATGTAGAACCATTCATCATGAATATCAACCGTAAGAGTTCCGGGTGTTAGTGTAATAGAATTTGCAAGAGCTAATTTTGCGGCATTTGTTTTCAGCTTTGTTTTAACCTTTACTATTCCCGGATTAATGGGAAGTTTAGGATTAACAACTCTCTTAGCAACATCAATATTTGATTTTATCATCTCCCAGATGAAGTAGAAAAGGTAGATAATTAAGTAAACATATCTCTTCGGTTGAAACCACTTTTTTGGTTTATCACTTGCAATTGCAGGAGATATTAGACTGACAACCGCTGCTACAATAAGACCTGTAAAAAGTTCCTGAGGATCAAAACTTTGAGTTAAAATAACCCATACAATGAATAAAACCACTGTTGAAATAAAAACCCTCATCTATTTCTCCTTAAGCTTAATTTATAAAATAAAAATTCTACCTCTGATAAAACATCCACAAAAGAGACTTCAACATCATCGGGTACATTGATCGGAATTAGCGCAAGACTGAGAATTGCTTTAATCCCCGCTTTTACCAAAATATCAACAACACTTTGAACATCGGAGGGAGGTATTGCTATTATAGCAATTTTTACCTTTTTTTCTCTTACTATTCCCTCTATTTCCGAAAGAGGGTAAATTCTCGTTTCCTCTATTATTTTGTTTACTTTTCTCTTATCCTTATCAAACGCAGCAACTATTTTTACATTAAAGTTTTCAGAAGAGTGTTTTATTATAGCAGAGCCAAGTTTTCCCGCTCCCACCAGAATAGCATTCATCTGCCCGAAGGTTTTTATTATTCCATTTATCGTGTCTAAAAGACTCGCCACATCGTATCCTTTCCCTCTTACCCCGAACTCCCCGAAATATGAAAGATCTTTCCTTACAATGGAGCTCTTAACTCCGCACTTTTTTGCTATATCTTCCGATTGAATTAATTCCACACCTTCTTTTTTAAAACTATTAAGGCACCTTATGTAGTAAACCATTCGCCTTAGCGTTGTTTCAGGAATAACAGATTTAAAAGAGTTTTTCATCATCTTCTTGCTCTTGTTATCACAATCACATAGTATATCATAAAAGATTTTTTTTATAAATAATATTTTAGTGAAAATAAAAAATTTCTAAATGTTTATATTCCAGGGGATTAGACAATAAACAAAAAAGTGGTTTTGTTTTTTCTTTAAAGTTTTATCTGTTTCTTATATAATAGAAAAATGAGAAAAATAATCTATTCCCTTTTACTTCTATTATTAACTCCTTTTATATTAAAAGCAGAGTTTCCCAGAATAGAAGCAAAAAAATATTATAAGGAAAAAGATTTTATGGTTTTTGAGGGAGATGTCTCAATTTCCGTGGGTAACATCAAGATATATTGTGATAAAACTACATTAAACATAAAAACAAAAAAGGGAGAAATTTCAGGGAAAGTTAGCATAGCAGGAGATGATTTTTTCATAAATGCATCAAAAAGCACCTATTCTCTGAAAGATAAAACTTTTACTGCGTATAATGTTTTTGCGAGCATTAAGCCTGAGATAACAATGATTGCAAAAAAGGTTGAGAAGAAAAAGGGAGATAAATTTATTTTTTATTCCGGATACTTCACAACCTGTGTCCAATGCACTCCAAGATGGCAAATTACAATGAAAAAAGCTATTTTTGTGAGAAAAAACAGGATTGAGGTATTCAGTGCTCTTTTTAAATTTAAAAATGTTCCTGCTTTTTATTTGCCCTATTTTTACTATCCTATTAGTTCAAAAAAAAGAAAGACAGGTTTTTTAATGCCCCAGGTGGGTTATTCCACATTCAAAGGCTATTTAATGAAAGAATCCTTTTTCTGGGCAATAAGAGATAATATTGATTTGACTTTAAGTACAGAATATTATTCCCTTTTCGGAAAAGGAGTGGGTGGAATATTCAGATCTGGTGATGCCTACGGCAATTTTTTAAATTTAAGT
>JAMOVU010000196.1 GCA_027067555.1 Candidatus Aminicenantota bacterium
TCATAGATAGAAGATTATAGACTTAAATATTTAAGTGGTCAAGGGGCTAATGGCCATTCAGTTGAAAATCAGAGGATGAAAAGATGAGAAGTGAAAAATTTAGAAACTGGAAATGAAATACCAAAAGTTCCTGGGAACAAATACGATTTTTACTGCTCTCGTGTTTAGTTTAAAAGACCTTTTTCTCAACCCCTATTGAAAAGGTAAAAGCTAAAAAGTTGTTATAAAAGAAGTAATATCCTCCGTCAATACCCAAAGCCACATTTAAATCTCTTGAAGGTTTTATTAAATACTTTGTTCCAATGTGAATTGATGTATCAAGATTATTTATCTTAAAATCTTTCTCATCTTTTTTAAAATAATTAAAACCTGCTCCAATATAAATACTGTAATTTGCCCATCTGTACTCAGGGAAAATTCTTAAATAATAATCAGAAAAGCTCTTATAGGATGAGTTGGAGTAAGTTTTTCCCATAAGGCTGAATGTTCTTTTGTACTTTTCAGTGATAGTAAAATAGCCTCCCGAGATATTAAGAAAACCATTTTTTGAAAACTTAAGTTTAAAACCTATCTCCGGGTTAAAACCGAGATTGTTTTCGATTGTTTCCTGGTAGAGGGGGAAGTTAATAATCTTTGTGTCATAGAATGTTGAAGTAAGTGAAACCGTATGCCCGAAAGAACCAAAAATAAGAATTTCAGATTTACTGTATCCTGCAAAAAAAGCAACAAATAAAATTATAAAAATTATTCTCTTCTTCATAAGAATCTTACGATTGAAATTTAAAAAAGTTTTTGATTTTTTTTGAAATTTCAACTTGCTGAAAACTTGGAAAAGATATTGAAAATTAAAATTAATTTTGATACAATCTCTCTTAAATAAATAACTTGGTAAAATTTTGATTTTTGAAAAAATTAAGAAAGGAGGAGTTTATTATGAAGAGAAAAGTGGTTATTATGGGAGCAGCAGGAAGAGATTTCCACAATTTTAATGTTTTTTTCAGAGACAATGAAAATTATGAAGTAGTGGCTTTTACAGCTACACAGATTCCAGACATTGATGGAAGAGCTTATCCTGCTGAGTTAGCTGGAAAATTATATCCCAATGGCATTCCTATTCTTGCTGAAGAGGATCTTGAGAAGATAATCAAGGAAAAGAATGTTGATGATGTTGTTTTTGCTTATTCTGATGTGCCTCATGAGTATGTAATGCATAAAGCATCTATAGTACATAAAGCGGGGGCTAACTTTATGCTTTTGGGTCCCGAACAAACTATGATAAAGAGTACAAAACCTGTTGTTTCAGTTTGTGCTATAAGAACAGGTTGTGGAAAGAGCCAGACATCAAGAAGGGTTGTTTCCATATTGAGAGAAAAGGGCAGAAAGGTTGCTGTTATAAGACATCCTATGCCTTATGGTGATTTAGTTGCTCAAAGGGTGCAAAGATTTGCCACACTTGAAGATCTTGACAAGTACAATTGCACAATTGAAGAAATGGAGGAGTACGAGCCTCATATCAATAATGGAGCAGTTGTATTTGCAGGTGTTGATTATGAAGCAATTTTAAGAGAGGCTGAAAAAGAGGCTGATGTTATTCTCTGGGATGGTGGTAACAATGATTTTCCGTTTTACAAATCAGATCTTGAAATAGTTGTTGTTGATCCTCACAGACCCGGCCATGAATTGAAATATCATCCGGGAGAGACAAATTTCAGAAGAGCTAAGGTTATTGTAATTAATAAGATTGATACAGCTTCCCTTGATAATATCAATATAGTTAGAAATCATATAAGAGAGATTAATCCTGATGCTATTGTTATAGATGCAGCTTCTCCGCTTTTTGTTGAGAATGGGGATATGATAAGAGGAAAGAAAGTATTGGTAGTGGAAGATGGTCCTACTTTAACTCACGGAGAGATGAAGTATGGTGCCGGAGTTATGGCTGCTTATAAGTATGGTGCATCTGAACTTGTTGATCCAAAACCTTATGCAGTGGGTAGCATTGTTGATACTTTTAAGAAATACACCCATATAGAAAATCTTCTTCCTGCAATGGGATATGGTGAGAAGCAGATTAAAGAGCTTGAGCAGACAATTAACAACTCCCATGCAGAGCTTGTAATAGTAGCAACTCCTATTGATCTTGGAAGATTGATAAATATTAATATACCTTCCGTAAGAGTTAAATATGAATTGGAAGAAATCGGAACCCCCACACTTGAAGATGTGTTAAAAGATTTCTAAAAAGGTTATAAATGGCTTATAAAAAGGCTGTTATTGCATTTGGAGGTAATGTAATCCTTTCTCATAATGAAAAGGGATTACAGAGTGAGCAGGAGAGGAATGCTCGCAGAGCCGCAAAAGACATAGTGGGGATTGTAGAGAAAGGTTATGATCTTATAATTGTTCATGGAAATGGTCCTCAAGTGGGGAACATATTGATTCAAATGGAAGAATCCTCTCATAAAATCCCTCCTTTTACCATAGATGTTTGCGATGCAATGACAGAAGGAAGTATGGGATATATGATAGAGCAGGCTGTTATAAATGAACTTAGAAAAAGGTCTGTGGATAAAGAAGTTGCAACTGTTCTTACTCAAATTATAGTGGATAAAAATGATCCAGCCTTTTTTAAGCCGACAAAACCTATCGGTCCTTTTTATAATGAATTCAGAGCTGAAGCTCTGAGAAAAGAAAAAAAATGGGTAATGGTTGAAGATGCAGGTAGGGGTTGGAGAAGGGTTGTCCCTTCTCCAAAACCCATAGATATTGTTCCCAAAAGAGCTTTAAGGAAGCTAATTGACAGTGGTATAATTGTTATTGCAGCCGGAGGAGGTGGAATTCCGGTTTACATAGATTCTAATGGATTGATAAAAGGAATTGAAGCGGTTATAGATAAGGATTTTGCTTCATCTCTAATTGCAAGGGAGGTGAAAGCTGATTTGTTTATAATCCTGACAGGTGTTGAGAGAGTTTACATAAATTTTGGAAAACCTGACCAGAAGGAGATTAAGGTTATGACTGTGAGTGAGGCTGAAAAATATCTTAAGGAAGGACAATTTCCTGAGGGTTCAATGGGGCCAAAAATTGCTGCAGCAATAGAGTTTATAAAAGGTGGAGGAAAAGAAGTAATAATTACTACTCCCGGTAAGGTAAAAGGAGCTCTTGCAAACAGAACGGGAACAAAAATTATTAGGGAAGGTTAGAGATGAAGAAAGATACAATTGATTTGGCAATACAAAAGGATGAATTAAAGGGAATTAAGAATTTTTTATTATCAAAAGATACACCTGTTCATATCGAAGAAATTGCAAGGTTTATTGGGCTTGAAAGAACCAAACACTTAAGGCAGCAAAAAATAAAGGTTTATGATAGAAAATATAAGTATGATGTTCAGGATCTTATTTATATGAAGCTTGATGAGATGAAGTTCAGGCTCTCAAAGAATAATGAATTGGTGTTTAGCGGAGAAATTGTATTTAGAATTGTTAATAAAAAATTTTCACCAACGCTTGGTTACAGTTTAATTGAAGTTGACTATGAAGGAGAGGGAGAATTCAGAAAGATAATAAATATGCTAAGAAAGAAAAAGGTTTCTCTGGAGTTTCCTGTTGCCGGTGATGATGGTGAGGAAGCTCCGTTTTACGATGGTAAGGATCCAAGAGAAAATGAGCCCCCTCTTCCATCAAAATATTTACAAAAACTAAGGGAAAATCTTGAAAAACTTCTCTTAGAGTCAAAGGATTTTTTAAATTGGGGAGAATATTGGATTTACAAAACTCAACTTTATAAACTCAAGGGTAAAGATGAGGTTAAAATTGTAAGAGAGCTTGAAAAGAGGAATGATTCATTAACGACAAGAGAAATCAAAGATAATGTACTTGAAATAAAGGATGAAAAACATTCCGAAGAGTTAATTCTTTTCTCTATAAACTATCACCTTTCAGAGCATCAGAGTTTTGTGTGTGTTGACTATGATAATTGGGGAAAGTGGAATTTAAAAGAGTTTTTTGAAAATATAAAAAAGACAGAGCTTGTATTTAAAAAGGCTAAAAAGGTTGACTCTTTTGAGAAAAAACAAAAGGAGGTGGAGACTTTAGCAAAAGATTTCTTGAAAAAGGCAAAAAAGCTCTATTCAACCGAAGGCAATCCTCTTCTGTTAAGAGAGGTTGTAAGCGGTGCATTGAAGTTAACTAAAAAAGAGTTAAATCTTATTGGAAATAGAAGAGAAATAACAATATCAGGTGAAAGCGGAGAATCTTACAAAGTCTGGGTTTTTCCTTATGAAAGGTACTTAATAGGTTTGAGGAAGTATTACAAAGTTAATCAGATTGTCCCAGGAACAACTTTGTCTTTAAAAATAGTAAATGGTGAATTTATTCTTGAGCCGAAGGTGAGCAAAAAGCCATCAAAGGTTATGGTTTTTGATTATGATGAAGAAAGCGAGAGATTTATCGAAAAAGCAAATACAACGGTTTATTATGAGCTTTTCCCTTATTTTCAGCTGAATTATGGAGAGCTTGATAAACTTTATGAAATTTCTGAGGGAAGAACCGTTCTTTCAACTCTTAGACATATTTTCTATGAATTCGGAGAAGATAGTGGTGAGTATAAGGAGTTCCATTATTTAAGAGCTTTTCATCTTCTAAACATACTTTACAATATTTCTTTACAGGATACTGTAAAGCTTCTTTTGGGTAACAGTGAGTTTTTTGATTCTGAGGAAAATCCGGGAATATTTATTCTTGACACTGAGAAGATGGAAGTTAGAGAGGAAGAGGAAAGAATAGCTTTGTTGGAGAAAGAGTTAAAGGAGAAAAAAGAGAAATTAGAAAAAGAATTATTGAAACATGTATCTGGAGATACTGAAAAAGAAACTTCTGAAAGTTTACCCAGAGATGACATAGAAAGGCAAAAGGAGAAGATAGCAAGAAGACTCCAAAAGATAAGAGAAAAGGGAGTAATAGAGACTATTCATGAAAAAGTGCCTTTGAAGAAAAAGGAAAAACCAGTGCCAAAGAAAACAAAAGAGGAAAAGAAAGTGGAAGCTCCTGTTGAAGAACCCTCTGTAAAGGAAGTCGAGAAAAAAGAGACAAAGACTGTAAAGACAGAGAAAAAAACTATTGAGAAGAAACCTCCAAAAGCAAAGAAACCTCCTGTTAGAAAAAAGCCCAATGTTGAGTTTGTAGAGCCTGTAAAAGATGAAAAAGAGGAAAAGAAAAAGAGGAAGAAAAAGGAAAAAGCAAAAGTTTCCACTCCGAAGAAAAAGAGTGCAAGAAGAATTCTTGAGGAAGAACTTGAAATGAAAGAAGCAGAAAAGGAAGCAATGGAAGCTTTAAAAGAGGAAATAGAGATTGAAGTTAAAAGCAAAAAGAAACACATAGATGAAGAGACTACAGTTGTTTACAGTGATAAGAAAAAGAAAACAGGTGGCGGTATTTTAGGAGATAAATTAAAGGAAATTCTTGAGAAGAAGAAAAAATAGCCGGTAAGGGCTTAAAGGAAGGCTTTTTATGGACAAAAGTGAGAGAAACTCTGGTACATTCAGAGTTCTTATGTTCGGAGATATTATTGGGAAAACAGGGAGACAGGCAGTAAAGGAGTTTTTACCTGAGATCAAGGAAGAGAAAAAGCCTGATTTAATAGGAGCTAACTGCGAAAATCTTGCGGGTGGTTTTGGAATAAGTGAAAAAACTGTAAAAGAAATGTTTTCGGCAGGGATAGATTTTTTCACTTCAGGAAATCATATCTGGGATAAAAGAGAAGGGTATGAACTTATAAAAAGAGATCCTCGAATTCTCAGACCTGCTAATTACCCGAAAGGGGTTCCCGGAAGAGGTTATACCATCCTAACGAGAGGTGATGTTAAAATAGGGATTGTAAACCTTCAGGGAAGAAAATTTTTGTCAGAGGTTGATTCACCTTTTTATATTGGCGATGATGTTTTAAAAGAGCTCGAAAAAGAGGATGTTACAATTAGAATCATTGATTTTCATGCTGAGACCACTTCTGAAAAGGTTGCTCTCGGATGGTATTTTGACGGGAGAGTTTCTCTCATTGTTGGGACTCACACCCATGTGCAGACAGCAGATAGCAGAATTCTTCCCGGAGGGACAGGATACATAACAGATTTAGGTATGTGTGGAGCAAGGGATTCTGTAATAGGTATGAAAAAGGAAATAGCTCTTGAAAGATTTTTAAAACTTATGCCTAAAAGATTTGAAGTGGCTAAGGGAGCACTGATGGTTAACGGGATACTTGCCGATATTGATATTAATACTGGCAAGACTGTTAAAATAGAGAGAATATGGAAGGAAAGGGAATAGAAGAAAAGCAGGTTTATAGTGTAAGTGAAATAAATGCAATTATAAGAGCCAACCTTGAATATACCTTTTTTGATATAAGTGTCAGGGGAGAAATATCAAATTTTTTGAGATATTCCTCAGGGCATTTGTATTTTGATATTAAAGATGAAGGTGGAAAGCTGAGATGTGTTATGTTCAGATCTTATGCGGCAAAATTAGGTTTTGAGCCTTCTGATGGTGAAAAGGTAATAGTTAAAGGTACAATTTCTCTTTATGAGAAAAGAGGAGATCTCCAGCTATTGGTTAAAGAGTTAAAGAAGGATGGATTAGGGGAGCTTCAGATAAAATTTGAGGAATTAAAGAGAAAACTTGAAAAAGAGGGGCTTTTTGATAAAAAATTTAAAAAATCATTACCTTTTTTACCGAAAAGAATAGGTATTGTAACATCTCCTTTGGGTGCTGCCATTATGGATATTTTGAGAATAATAAAAAGAAGATACAAAGGACTCTATATTTTAATATACCCTGCTAAAGTTCAGGGTGAAGGGGCAGCTGAGAGTATTGCCGAGGGGATAAAGGAGCTTAACAGAATAGGTAATCTTGATGCGATAATTATCGGAAGAGGAGGAGGCTCCATAGAGGATTTATGGGCTTTTAATGAGGAGATTGTTGCGAGGGCGATTTTTGAGTCCGAGATTCCGATAATTTCTGCTGTTGGACATGAGATAGATTTCACAATATCGGATTTTGTCGCTGATTTAAGGGCATCAACTCCCTCCGCTGCCGCGGAGCTTGTTGTTCAAAGGAAGGATCTTATTGAGGAAAAAATAGATTCTTCCATAAAAAAAATGGAAAATATTATAAAGTATAAAATTGAAACTTATAAAAATACTCTAAATAAGCTTTCAACACACAGGGCTTTTTCATCTTTTCGTCTTAATATTCAGAGAAAGCATTTTACCATAGATGAAAATATAAAGAGGCTTACCTCATATATATTAAAAAAAGTAAAAACTGAGAAAGAAAGTTTATGGAAACTCTCTTCAAGAATGAATAATTTGCATCCATTAAAAAGAGTAGCCAAAAGAAGGGGGGAAATTGAGATTTTAAAGAGTAAACTTTCTTCAGAAATCACTAAAAAAATTGAGAACAGAGGAAAGATTATATTTGAATATGAAAAAAGCATTAAAAAGGAAATTCTAAAAAAGATTGAAATATACAGACTAAAACTAAATTCTCTTTCAGAGAAGTTGAACTCCCTTTCCCATAATAAGGTTTTGGAAAGAGGTTATTCAATTGTTTTAAAAGGGAGAAAAGTAGTAAAATCCATTGAAGATGTTGAGATAGGTGATGAAATTAATATACTTTTGTATAAAGGAAAATTAAAGAGTAAAATAAAGGATAAAGAGGGTGAAAATGGAAGAAAAGATTAATTTTGAAAAACTTTTTAAGGAGCTTGAAGAGATAGTTGATAAAATGGAGTCGGGAGATTTGCCTTTGCAGGAGTCGCTTGAACTTTTTGAAAGGGGAATGAAGATTTCAAAGATTTTGAAAAAAGAGCTTGATTCCATAGAACATAGGGTTGAAATTTTATTGAAGGATGAAGAGGGAAATTTGAAAAAAGAAGAATTTAAAAGGGATACTGAAGAGTAGGGTCTTGAAAGTTGGACATTAAAGAGTATTTTTCCGAAAAAATCAGAGAGGTTGATAATTTTTTACAAAAGAAACTTTCTGAGCTGAATAACAGCGAGCTTAAGGATGCTATTGAATACGGGGTATTTACTGGTGGAAAACGCTTAAGACCTGTTTTAGCCTTTGCATTGGGGGATGTTTTAGCTGTTTCCGAAGATTTGAAATATTTTGCCTCTTCAATAGAAATATTACATAATGCTTCTCTTTTTCACGATGATTTGCCGATAATGGATAATGATGATTTAAGAAGAGGGAAACCTACCGTGCACAAAAAATTTTCCTCTGCTGTGGCATTATTGGCAGGGGATTCAATGGTTTCCATTGCAAATGAGTTTGTACTTTATTCAAATTATCCTGAAAAGAAAAAAACTTTGCTTCTTAAAGTTTTGAATAGAGCATGGGGTGTAGATGGTGTTTGCGGAGGACAGGCACTTGAAATCAGAGCGGAAGATGGAGAAAAAATTCATCCTTTTGAAATTTTTAAAAGAAAAACCGGGGCTCTTTTCGGAGCTGTATTTGAAGGAGTTGCAATTTTAAAAAATTTATCTGAAAAGGAACGAAAGGATTTTTATTTGATAGGTGAAAATTCAGGTATTATATTTCAAATTAATGATGACCTTGATGACAGAGAAGATGAAAATTATAATTCTCTTTCATATTTTACGGAAAATGAGCTTAAAAAGGAAAAGAAAATTATTGTTGAAAAAACTTTGAAAATGATTCATAATTACAGGCTTTCAAAATTTCCTCTCATGGAAATTTTAGAGCTTATATGGAGAATCTAAAATGTATGAAATACTGGATAAAATTAATAATCCTGAAGATGTGAGAAAGCTTGATTATAATAAGCTTAAAAAATTAGCTGAAGAGATAAGAGCCGAAATTATAAATGTTGTTTCAAAAACAGGAGGGCATCTTTCCTCAAATTTAGGTTCTGTGGAACTTACCCTTGCTTTGCATCGCTCTTTTAACACACCCGAAGATAAACTTTTATGGGATGTTGGGCATCAAATTTACCCTCACAAACTCATTACCGGCAGAAGAGAGCTTTTCCATACAATCAGGCAGTATAAGGGAATCTCCGGTTTTCCTAACAGGGATGAGAGTAAATACGATGTTTTAAATACAGGCCATGCTTCCACCGCTCTTTCAGCTGCGCTTGGTATGGTAGTTGCAAGGGATCAGAAAGGGGAGAAGCATCATATTGTTGCAGTCGTTGGAGATGGTTCTTTAACCGGAGGAGTTGCTCTTGAAGCCTTAAATCAAATTGGGCATCATAAAAGGAGAATTATTATTGTTTTAAATGATAATAAAATGAGTATTTCTCCGAATGTTGGAGCAATATCAAAGTATCTTGATTATCTTCAGTCCGGACAATTTTATGTTAAGACAAAAGAAAAAATCAGAACCGTGGTTGAACTTATTCCTGCGGTAGGCAAGAAGATGGTTGAACTTGCCCATGAAGTTGAAGATAAACTAAAAAAGTTAATGGTCCCAGGTTCATTTTTTGAAGAGTTAGGAATAAGATATGTGGGACCTATAAATGGACATGATGTAAAAGAGATGGAAGAGGTATTTGAAAAGGTCAAAAAATGCACGAGACCTGTTCTTGTTCATGTTGTAACTGAAAAGGGGAAAGGATATAAACCTGCCGAAGAAAAAGCAAACTGGTTTCATTCATCAGCTCCCTTTGATATAAAGACAGGAAAATTCAAGAAGAAAAACGGAGCTCCCTCTTATTCGGCTGTGTTTTCTGAAACATTGATTGAGCTTGCTAAGAAAGATGATAAAATAATTGCCATAACCGCTGCAATGCCTGAAGGTACGGGGCTTATTAAATTTAAAGAGACTTTCCCCGAAAGATACTTTGATGTTGGGATTGCAGAGCAGCACGGAGTTGAATTTGCAGTTGGCCTTGCTTTGGGCGGGCTAAAACCTGTAATAGCTCTTTATTCAACCTTTCTACAGAGAGCTTATGATCAGATAATTCACGATGTATCTTTAATGGATTTACCAATTGTAATAGGAATTGACAGGGCAGGTGCTGTCTCGGGAGATGGACCCACACATCAGGGTATTTATGACATAGCTTATTTGAATATTGTTCCAAATTTTATTATGATGGCTCCCAAAGATGAAAGAGAACTTCAGAATATGCTCTATGCTGCTTTAAAATCAGAACATCCTGTTACAATAAGATACCCGAGAGCTCAGGGATTTGGTGTGCCTTTGAAGAATGAGTTTGAAGAAATTCCGATTGGCAAATGGGAGTATCTTAAAGAGGGAAAGGATGGAATTATTTTTGCCGTTGGAAACAGAGTTTATCCTGCAATGGAAGCTGCTCTTGAGTTAAAAGAGGAAGGGATAGAAATTGGGGTTATGAATTGCAGATTTATAAAACCAATGGATGAGGAAGTTCTGGAAAAAGTTGCTAAAAAGTATAAGTGGATATTAACAGTGGAAGACGGGGTTCTTAAAGGAGGCTTCGGAACATCTGTTGATCTTTATTTCAGAGAAAAAAAGAATTTTAAGATAAAGATTTACTCCCTTGGTTATCCTGAAGAGATTTTACCTCAAGGGGATACAAAGACAATTCACAAACTTTATGGAATTGATAAACATGGTATTATAAAAAAGGTTAAAGAGATAAAATCAAGAAAGCGAAAACTTGCGGATTTTCTAAAACCATCCTGAAGGAGATATTTTAAAGTTATTTTCTTTTTTTAAAGTCAATTTGTGAAATGATAATACCGGAAAGCATTAAAATACATCCTGTTATCTCCTTGAAATTTAAAACTTCATTTAAAATTAACCAGCCGCCAATAACAGAAAATACGGATTCTGTCTCAAGAATCAAGGCAGATACAGTGGGCTCTGTCCTCTTTTGCCCGAAAATCTGAAGAGTATAGGCAACTCCGACCGAAAGAATACCTGCATACAATATTGGAAGATATGCATTAAAGATAGCTGATAATTTTATTGATTCAAACAGGAGTGCTGCAAATAAGCTGATAACTGAGTTTGTAAAAAACTGAATAATAGCAAATTTTATTATATTAAATTTATTAGCTATATGTCCTATTAATTGAACATGAAATGCCCAGAAAAAGGAGCCTATTAGAACGAGCAAGTCTCCTTTTCCTATTGAAATTCCACTTTTTACACTGAGAAGATAAAGACCGATGAATGATATGAAAACAGCCAACCACTTTGAGACTCCAATCTTTTGTCCCACAAACACTCCGATAATAGGGACAAATACAATGTATAATCCTGTGATAAAACCGGCTTTTCCCGCTGTAGTGTAAAGTATTCCTATTTGCTGAAAGGATGAGCCTAAAAATAACAATATACCTGCAATAAAACCGTATTTGAAGATCCCGTATTCTGTTTCAGTTTGGCTTTCTGATTTAAACATTTTCAGGAAAGGAATAAGCACAAGGGCTCCTAACATAAACCTTACACCATTAAAAGTGAAAGGACCCACATATCTCATTCCTATTTTTTGAGCAACAAAAGCAAAACCCCAGATTACAGCTGCAAGAAGTAAAATAAAGATTGAGTAAATGCTTCTCTTTTTCATTGAACTAATATTTCAAAATGAAGAAAAATTGTCAAGAAATAGCTTTTTTATGCGAATAGTTTTTACACTACAAAATCAAATAAATCAAGTTTTGTAGGGTAAATTTAAGGAGAAAGGATTTTTATAAGCTCTCTTATTGTTTCTTGTTCTGAAACAAGTAAATTTTCCGATTTTTTTAAGGCATTTAGAATTTTTGATTTTCTCGCTTTGGGCAGCTTTCCGAACATTCCGACTAATTTTTCTTTTTCATTAATTAATATATACTTACCTGTATATATTGCCTGTTTTATATCCTTTTCTCTTTTACCTTTTCCTCTTCTTTTTCCTGCAATAAGTAATTTGTGAAGAAAAAAACTCGAAGGTGATGGGACTTTGACCTTTATACCTCTGCCTATTTTTAAAGTAATGGGGTCGCTTAGCAGTATCTCAAGGTATCTTAATTGTTGAGGAGAGATTTTTAGTTCTTTTATATAGTCTGCAAATTCATTTTTTCTCTTTTCAGGAGATAAAAATTCCACTTTAAGATTTGGGAGAGTGTAAAAAATAGAACCATCAGGATTAAAGTTTTCTGAAAACCCCAAAGATTTAAAAAAAGATGAAATATCAAAAATTTTTCCTTTATATGGTAAAGGTATGAGAATATCAAGATCATCTGTTTTAAGAGGATATTTGGGAAAATCAAGATACTTTTGATATAGCATAAAACACCAACTTCCTATTATTTCAAAACCTTCTTCCCATAGTTTTTCCTTGGAAAGTTTCTCAAATATTTTTTTTGCAGGCTCAATAAGATTCACATCACTTTCTTTATTGTTTTTACTTAAAAGTTTTATTGCTTTCCTAACCTCCTTGAGTTCATCTTCAAGTTTTTTTCTTTGTTTAATTTGCTTGGAAATCTCTTCCGGGTAATTTTTGCCAAGATATTTGTCAATTATTTTTTTGCCTTTTCTATATTGAAGATAATAGTAAGAATCTCCATTGATTTTTTTCTCTTTAATTCTTCCCTTTGGGAGTGTGCTGAGGATTCCTATTATAATTTTTTCCTGATTCTTGTAATATTCTAAGTTTTCTTTTAATACATTTTTTAAATCATCCATACTTTAATTTACCCTACAAAATCAAAAAAATCAAGTTTTGTAGGGTAAAAAGGCCAAAACTTTTAAATTTTAAGTGAATTAATTTTCGATTTTCCAGCTCTTGTTGGCTCCGCTGAAATATAGACGATACGGAATAATCGGTCTTTCCAGTTTCTTCTGAATTTCTTCCGAAATTTTCCCATTTTTAACAATTTCTTCCCCGGCTTTTTTTACAAAATAAAGATATTTTTTAATAAATGGTTTTATTAATGGGTTTTCATTTTTTAAAATTTCACCCTCTCCCCTGTATATCTCTCCTATGACCTCAGTGTGAAGATTTCTTGCAACTCTTCTGAAAAACAGTTTTAATACCTGAAAATGACTCTGCTCGGGGAAACCACAGTTTGAGATTACAGCTATTTTAGGATACTTTTCATATCTCTTTTTATGTCTTGTCTCTCCGTTTTCATCTCTTACAAAGTAAGGCTCTATTATGGGTATCATTCTATCCATAAAGATTTTCATAAGTCCTGAAACATTGTCAGTATAAAGAGGGCTTGCCATCACAACAATATCGGATGAGACAAACTTTTCCATAAGCTCATCCATATCATCTTTGATGATGCATTCCCCGGGAGTTTTTGTCCAGCAATCAAAACAGCCGATACACTCTCTTATCTTTTTTTTGTTTAAAAGGATATTTTCTGTTTCTGCTCCTGCTTCTTCCGCTCCCTTTAAAAACTCTTCAACAATAATATGGGTATTTCCCGCTTTCCCTCTCGGGCTTCCGTTAAAAGCTGTTATTTTCATAATCCCTCCGTTGAAGATTATATAAAATTTTATCACATTAAAAACTTACATGATATAATAGAATATGGAATACGATTTTTCAGTATGTAAAGGATGCGGACTCTGCTGTAAAACCGATGGTTATGTTTTTTTAAGAGCAGGGGAGGCTGAAAAAATAGCCGATTATTTGGGAATTGATATTTATGAATTTACTGAAAAATACTGTAATATTCTTGACAGAAGAAGTCTTGTTTTAAAGGATAAGGAAAATTCAACCGATTGCATATTCCTTAATGAAAACAATCTTTGTACAATTTATGAGGTAAGACCAAAGCAGTGCAAAGACTTCCCATTTGTTTGGGCAAATTATGAACTTCCCGAAGGCTGTCTTTTGAAGGATGAACTATAAGGAAAGTTTTTTTATCTCTTCCAAAAGCGAATCCATCATCTCCGTAGCTTTCCCCTGTAGGAAAATATCTGTTATTGTTTTTGTATAATTGGATTCTTCAATATTTATTTCAATGATTGTGGCTCCATTGTACTTTGCAGTGAAGGCTACCTGAGATGCAGGCATAATTTCTCCTGTTGTACCGATTACAAGAAAAACATCAGCTACTCTCGCCTCTCTGAAAGAGGCTTCGTAAACTTCAGGCTTAATAGGCTCTGAAAAGAATATAAAATCAGGCCTTAAAACTCCGCCGCAGTCTTCACATTTCGGAGGAAGCTCTTTTATCATCTCTTCTCTGAAATCATAGGTTTTTCCGCACCTCGAGCACACAAGTGTTCTCGAATTTCCGTGAAACTCAATGACATTTTTGCTTCCGGCTATCTGATGAAGATTATCAATGTTTTGGGTAATTACGGATTTTATGTATCCCATACTTTCAAGCTCTGCAAGAGCATAGTGGGCTCTGTTTGGTTTGCTCTTCCCGAAAAAATCATAAAATATTTCCTTGATTTTTACCCATGATTCATAGGGATGCTGTTCAAAATACCATAGATCAAGGAAAATCGGATCATACTTTGACCAGAGGCCGTTTTTACCTCTGAAAGGGGGAATCCCACTTTCAACCGAAATTCCTGCTCCCGTGAAACCAACCGCATGCTTTGAGTTAATAATAATTTCCGCAGCTCTTTTTATCTCTTCCTTCATAGCTGTGATAATTTATTAAAGTTTCTGTGTTTTGTCAAGGAATAAAAAATCACTGTTTGAATATTTCATTATATTTATTATAATAATTAACTAAGCAAAAGGAGGTTTTTATGAAGCATCTGAAGGTTTATTTACTCATTATTTTTTTGATAATTTTGTTTGTATCGGGGAGTCTTTATGCAAAAGATTACAATTTTTACCTTAAAAAAGTTTGGGAATCGGATAAGGTTTTTAAAACTCCCGAGTCAGTCTGGTATGATAAGGATACAAATATGCTCTATGTTTCAAATATAAACAGGTATCCTGCAAAGTATATATACAATGGCTTTATTTCAAAGGTTTCTCCGTCGGGTAAAATTGTCAAATTAAAGTGGGTTAGAAACCTTCTTGATCCAAAGGGACTTTGCACTTATAAGGGTAAACTTTATGTGTCAGATGTTGACACACTTGTTGAAATAGATCTTAATACCGGTGAAATAATAAAAAAACAAAAAATCTCAGGTGCTAAGTTCTTAAATGATGTTGTGGTGGATTCAAAGGGAAGGGTTTATATTACCGATACATCAAAGGAAAACGGTGGTGTTTACAGATATTACAAGGGAAAGGTTAAGGTATGGCTTAAGGGTAAGAAGATAAGCAGGCCAAACGGTCTCTTTTATTACAGAAGCATTCTTTATGTGGGAAATTCAGGAGATAAAAGTATAAAAATGTTTAATGTTAATACAAAAAAGTATTTAGGCAAAATTTATGTTGGCACAGGCATTGACGGTTTGATTTATTTTAAAAAGGGAAGATTTTTAACATCCGATTGGGAGGGAAGGACATTCTTTGTTACAAAGGAAGGTGAAGTTAAAAAACTTTTGGACACAAGAGCCCAAAAGATAAATGCTGCGGATATAGGATTTGTTCCTGAGAAAAATCTTGTCATAATCCCTACATTTTACAAAGACAAAATAGTGGCTTACAAGTTAATCGAAAAGTAGTACTAATCAGGTTTACTTTACTCTTTTAAAGTCAAGGTCCTGAAAATCAAAGCTAAAATCTATATCCGGTGAGATTCCTTTCATCTTTATGCGTACTGCCTTACCCTTTTCATCAAGGCAAAAACTCGCAAAAGCATCCGCATTCATATCCCTGTAAATCCACCTTACAACAAATGTGTTTGCTTTGTAATAATACATATCTCCCTGAAGTTTGGGCGACCTGAATGATTTAAAGTAAAGTTTTCCGTTTTTCTCTTTAATCTCAATTGTTCCGAACCATCTGTCCCTGTAAAGGCCTTCATAATTTTTAAGATTAATCTTTTTGTTTTTATTTTTTTCAACAGTCTCCCAGACCTTTCTGACCACCTCTTTTGCATGGGAGCTTTTTTTCAATGTCCTTTCTTTGTAAACTTTTATCCAATCTTTATATTTTAACTTGAGAAAACTATCTGTTATGATTTTTGAAATTGCTGAAAAGAGTGCGCTTCCTCCCGGACTTGTGTTTGTCAGGATGACCATGCCAAAGTTTATATCCGGAATTATAATTGTTTTTGAAAGAAATCCGGGAAGGCCTCCAGTGTGGGTTACTATCATATTTCCCTTTGCATCATAGAGCATCCATCCTAACCCGTATCCCATAAAGTGGGTATTGTATCTTTTATCCGACCACCTTACGGGCATAACAGTATGAATTGTCCACATTTTTTCGTGATTTTTTAATGAAAAAAGCTTTTTCCCATTTCCGTATTTTCCCGCGTTAAGCTGAAGCTTTAGCCATTTTGCAAGATCATTAACACAGGAATATATGCCGCCTGCCGCTCCATTGAGTTTTTCGGGAGAGAATGTGTAATGTTCGATTGGGATTAGTTTTCCGCTATCTTTTGAGTGGGGAGTTGCAAAAAGCGTTTTATCCTTAACTTCGTAAAAGTTTGCATAAGTGTTGTTCATCCCGAGAGGTTTGAAAATCCTATCCTTGACAAACTCCTCATAGCTCTTACCACTTACCCTTTTAATCACCTCTCCCGCCACCATATATAAAAGATTATCATAATCAAATTTTGTTCTGAACTGCGATACGGGTTTGAAGTATTGAAAAACCTTTACAATATCATCAATAGTAAAATTACTTCCGTCAGGGAAAAACATAAGATCTCCTGCCCCGAGCCCAAGCCCGCTTCTATGGGTTAAAAGATCCTCTATTATGAAGTTTTCCGTTACATAGGGGGAGTACATTCTGAATTCGGGGATAATATCTTTAACCTTTGTCTTCCATGAAAGCTTTCCCTCATCAACCAAAATTGAAAGGGCAGCTGTTGTAAAAGCTTTGCTATTAGAAGCTATGGCAAATAAGGTGTTTTTATCAACAGGATTATTTTTTCCCAAAGTTTTATAACCATAGCCTTTAATGTGATAAATTTTGTTATTCTTTACAATTACGATTGCGACTCCGACAACATCAAACTCCTTCATCGCTCTTTTGACAAGTTTGTCAATCTTTTTAGGGGAAATGTAAGCTGATAGAGGATTTGATATGAGTATCAACAAAGCTAAAACAGCAAAATATGCAATAAAACTTTTTACTTTTTTAAGCCTTTCTTCTCTAAATTTTTTCATCTTTTTCTCCTATATATTGATTTTAAATTATATGAAAATAATTGCTTATATGTCAATTTGCAGAGATTCTTTTTATTGGGAAATCTCAAGAAATAGAGTAAAATTCAACAAATAATCCAAAAAAATTTCCTCTAAGCAAAAAAATTAGCTAAAATTTTTGCTTTAAGGAAAAAATATTTGATTTTTGTTTAAATTGGTAGTAAAATTTGTTTATGATAAGGAATAGATATTTAACTACTTATATACTTGAAGACTTAAAAGAAAAAATGGTATTCATCGGAGGCCCGAGACAGGTCGGAAAAACCACGTTTGCGAGAGAAATCATTCCAAAGAGTTTTAAAAAATTTCAGTATTTTAATTGGGATTATAGAGAGGACAGAAAAAAAGTTATGGATTATAAGTTTAATGAAGAAGCAGAGCTCCTTATATTTGATGAGATTCATAAATATAGTGATTGGAAAAATCATATAAAGGGTATTTATGATGTTTTAGGGAAAAAATATAAAATTCTTGTTACCGGAAGTGCAAGGCTTGATTTTTACAGAAGGGGAGGGGATTCTTTACAGGGAAGGTATCATTACTGGAAAATGTTTCCTTTCTCATTATCGGAATTTATAGGAAAAAACGGTTATACTGAACCTTTCACCTCTTTAAGTTTTTCCGAATTTCCGGAAACTTCCGAAGCTTTTAAACTGCTCTTGGAATTCGGAGGATTTCCTGAACCTCTTTTCAAAGCTGATAAAAGGGTATTAAGAAGATGGCATAATGAGAAAATAGAGCGTATGTTCAGAGAAGATATTCGCGATATTGAGATAGTAAGAGATCTTAGTAAGATGAAATTGCTTGCTGATTTTCTTCCGGAAAAAGCCGGATCTCAATTATCACTTAATTCCCTGAGAGAGGATCTGTTGGTGAGTTTTAAAGCTGTTTCATCATGGATTGATATTCTTGAAGATTTTTATTATTTGTTCAGGGTTTATCCTTTTTATAATAAAAAAATTCGCTCAATAAAAAAGGAACCGAAGCTTTACCTATGGGATTGGTCTGAAATAGAGGATGAAGGAAAAAGGTTTGAGAATCTTATCGGGCTTCACCTTTTTAAGTTTGTAAGCTTTCTGAAAGATTATGAAGGCTATAAGGCAGAGCTTTTCTATTTGAGAAATGTGGACAAAAAAGAGGTTGATTTTTTAATTGCTGTTGATAGAAAGCCATGGTTTAGCGTGGAAGTTAAATTCAATGATACTTCAATATCCCCTAATCTGTATTATTTTAAAGACAGACTTAAAATTCCCTACAATTATCAGATTGTAAGGACTGTGGGAGCTGATTATTCCAAGGATAATATAAGGGTGATTTCAGCTGATAAGTTTTTGACAGCCTTAATTTAATCAAAATTAAAGAATTTAAGTGGAGATGTCAACAAAAGCATAATAAGAGCTAAATTTATTGAGATTATATAGGCAGAGTAAAAATATCCTGTTCTCTCATTTTTAGGTTTTTATTCTTGTATCTAAGAGATAAAGGTCTTCTGTTTATATTTAACTTATAATCTGCTAAAATTTATAATATGAATATTAAGGAGGTTCGGATGAAAAAACATTCTGGAATTATTTTTTTTATTATTTTTGCATTTTTATTTTCAGGTTTACTTTATTCACAAAGCAACTCAAGTAAGATAGATAAGTATCTTAAAATGGTT
>JAMOVU010000197.1 GCA_027067555.1 Candidatus Aminicenantota bacterium
TGCTCTTAATATCAGTTTGTCATTTAAAAACACATCCGCATAAGTATCCAACCCCTCAAAAACCAATTCAATATTTTCTTGTTCGAGTATTTTTTCATTCACATCAAAATATGTCCAATATTCCCAGTCTTTCTCACCAATCCAAGAATATTTACTTTCATTTTCCCTAAAATAGGGATCTCCAATAACTCTATTTTTAAAAAGATCAGTCTGAACGGTCCCGGGTAAATAAGCTTTATATTTTAAACTTTGTCCAACTTCTCCACATTTCCATATTTTTTCTGTTAGATTAATTTTATAGTAATCTTCACTGAAAAATTGACTAAAAGAATAAATGGGTAAAGCAAAAATTAACAAAACAATTAAAACAAAATATTTATATCTTTTCATAATTAAACTTAATAAAATATTAAAAAAGTAAAATAGAGATGTCAAGAATTTATCTTTCTATCTAAGGTAAAGTTTCAAAATCCTTTTAGCTTTATTAAGTTTGGTGTTATAATATTGCACAAATTTATTGAGGAGGGTCATTATGGCATACAATCTTAAAGGTAGAAATTTTTTAACACTTAAGGATTTTACTCAAAAGGAAATAAGGTTCCTTCTGGATCTTTCCATTAAGCTTAAAAAAGATAAATATGCTGGTATTCGCTCAAAAAATCTTGAAGGGAAAAATATTGCCTTAATTTTTGAAAAGCCTTCCACAAGAACAAGAGCTGCTTTTGTGGTCGCTGCCGTGGACGAAGGAGCTCATCCGGAATATCTTGGTAAAAATGACATTCAATTAGGGAAAAAAGAAACCGTAAAAGATACGGCAAGGGTTTTGGGAAGAATGTTTGATGGGATAGAATTCAGAGGATTCAAGCATGAAACAGTTGAGATTTTGGCTAAATATGCAGGGGTTCCTGTGTGGAACGGCCTTACTGATAAGTATCATCCCACTCAGGTTCTTGCTGACTTTATGACAATTCTTGAGGAAAGAGGTTATCTAAAAGGAATAAAATTTGCTTATGTAGGAGATGGTAGAAACAATATGGCAAACTCCCTTATGATTGGGGCCGCAAAGATGGGAATGGATTTTAGGATTGTTTCCCCCGAATCCCTTTTCCCTGAAAAAGAACTCGTAAAAGAGAGTGAAGAATTTGCCAGAGAGAGCGGTGCTAAAATAACTATAACCTCGGATGTAGAAGAAGGGGTAAAAGGAGCGGATGTTATTTACACAGATGTATGGGCATCGATGGGAGAAGAAGATAAAATCCCCGAAAGAATAGCTCTTTTAAAACCATATAAAGTAACTGAGAAATTAATTGAAATGACTGAAAACGATGATGTGATATTTTTACACTGCCTTCCGTCTTTTCACAATAATGAAACAGAATTGGCTAAAAAGTTTCCCGAGATTTGTGAAGTGGAAGAAGCTGTCTTTGAAGGGAAGCACTCAAGAGTATTCGATGAAGCAGAAAACAGGGTGCATACCATAAAAGCAATTATGGTCGCAACACTTGGAAAATAAAAGCTCAATAATATTAGAAACGAAAAACCTCTCTTTTTCCTATGAAAAAGAGAGGTTTTTTACTTTAAATAAGATAGACCTAAAATTCAAAAAATCAAAAGTTTACGGAGTTATAGGCCCAAATGGTTCTGGTAAAAGCACTTTGTTAAAATTAATTGGTTCCATATTAAGAGATTACAAAGGGCAGATTAAACTTTTTGGCGAAGATTTAAAAAGCATAAGACAAAAAGAGATAGCAAAAAAAATAGCATATTTACCCCAGGAAATACCCGAGTTTTCAAAAATCACAGTTTCATATTTTCTTCTCCTATCACGATATCCCTTCTTAAAAATAATAAAAGGCTTCTCTGAAAAAGATTATGAAATCATTAAAGAAACTACTGAAAAATTTAAAATTTATCATATATCCGAAAGAATTATAGCTTCGTTAAGCGGAGGAGAAAAGAGAAAAGTCTTATTGGCCTCTCTTCTGGTTATAAACCCAGAAATCTATATTCTGGATGAACCAGACTCTTTCCTTGATCCAGCAAATAAAAGAGAGGTTGAAAAAATAATCAAAGAATTAAAAAAGGAAGAAAAAACAATCATACTTACATCCCATTCACTTGATTTTATCACTGAAATTTCAGATGAGATTATTTCTTTAAAAGACGGAGAAATAGTTTACTCTGGAAGAAATTTATTTGAGGAAAATATAAAAATATTTTCACAAACATTTGATGTTAATTATAGAATCTTAAAAGAAGGAGAGAAAATTTTCTTCTATTATAAATAAAAAAAGGGGACCTTTCGGTCCCCTTTCTATTTTCTTCAGTTAATTTATTATTTATAGCTTATCCTGTACAAGCATATTTCTGAGCCTGGCTATATAATCTGTTATTTTTATATCTTTCGGGCAGGCATCCATACAATTTGCCGTATAGTGACATCTCCAGACTCCATTTCTATCATTTACAATTGCCAATCTTTCGTCAGCTCCTTCATCTCTCGAATCAGCACAGAATTTGTACGCTTTTAAAAGAGCGGCAGGCCCTAAATAATCTTTCCCTGCCCATGCAGAAGGACATGCTGAAACACAAGCTCCGCAAAGAATACAATCAGCAGCTTCATTTATGTAGTGAAACTCTTCCGGTGACTGAAGTCTCTCCTTCTCAGGAGGAGGCGTATGGGTAATATGATAGGGTTTTACTCTGTGAAGTTTGTCAAAGAAATTATCCATATCAACCACAAGATCTTTAATAATCTCATACCCCGGTAAAGGCTCAACCTTAATATGGTCTGATTTTATATCTCTAATTATTTGAGTTTTACATGCAAGATAAGTTTTCCCATTTATCTTCATTGCACAGGAGCCACAAATTGCACTTCTACAGGATCTTCTATATGTTAAAGTCCCATCAAGTTCCCATCTTATGTAGTTGAGAGCATCCAAAAGAGTCATTCCTTCATAAACCTCAACCTCATAAGTTTGAAAATAAGGTTTTTCATCCTTTTCCGGATTGTATCTGAATACTTCCAATGTCTTCTTCATTTTTAGCCTCCTTAATATTTCCTTTCAGTCGGTTGATACTTTGTAATCACAACCGGCTTATAATCAAACTTTATAGTTCCATCCTCTTTTCTCCAGGCAAGTGTATGTTTTAACCAATTAACATCATCTCTTTTGGGAAAGTCTGTTCTATAATGAGCTCCTCTGCTCTCCTTCCTGTTAATTGCTCCGGCAATTATGATTTGTGAAAAAGTCAGGAGATTGTGAACTTCCAATGCTTCTTGAAGATCAAGATTGAAAAGCATCCCTTTATCATCAATTTTTACATTCTTCATAAAATCTTCTTCAAGACTTTTCACTATTGAAGCAGCCTCTTTAAGATCCTTCTCATTTCTGAAAATCCAAACTTTTTCATACATGGTTTCTTGAAGCTCCTTTTTATAATGATAATGATGAGTTTTTCCATCATTTTCAAGAAGTTTTCTTACCTTATCTTCCGCTCTTTTTACTGCTTCTTCGTCTACAGGTAAAAACTCCGTTTTTCTTGCATATTCTGTCATATTGTTCCCTGCTATTCTTCCGAAAGTAGATGCTTCCTGAAGTGAATTTGTCCCCAATCTATTTGCACCGTGAATTGATACACAGGCAGCCTCTCCTGCTGCATAAAATCCGGGCATAACAGTATTTTGTGAATCTATTACCACTTCACCCCTCTTGTTTGTAGGGATTCCACCCATAGAATAGTGAGCAGTCGGTTGAATTGGGATAGGTTCCTTTATAGGATCAACACCAACAAAAGAAATTGCAAGATCCCTTATCTGAGGCAATCTCTCCATTATCTTTTCTGCTCCCAAGTGTGTCAAATCTATATATACATAATCTTTTCCGTCTATTCCTCTTCCTTCCAAAATTTCTGTCCATATTGATCGGGAAACAAGATCTCTCGGAGCAAGTTCCATTTTCTCAGGAGCATATTTTTTCATAAATCTTTCACCTTCACCATTCAAAAGATGTCCGCCTTCTCCCCTTGCACCTTCTGTAACCAATATCCCTTGTCTGTAATATCCGGTTGGGTGGAATTGAACAAATTCAAGATCTTCAACTGGTAAACCTGCCTCAAGAACAGTTGCAAGCCCATCACCTGTGTTTGAAAGGGCATTTGAAGTAACTTTATAAGCTCTTCCATAACCTCCGGTTGCAAAAAGGACTGCTTTTGTTTGGAAGATATGAAGGCCTCCGTTTCTAAGATCCCAGGCAACGACTCCGGAAGCCTGGCCATCAGTTATCATTAGACTCAAAACCAAAAATTCATTGTAAAAACTTACTTCATGCTTCACACACTGTTCATAAAGAGTATGTAAGAGAACATGTCCTGTCTTATCCGCTGAATAACATGCTCTCCTATAAGTATGACCTCCAAAAGCTCTCTGGGCAATTTTCCCATTTGGAAGTCTTGAAAAGGGAACTCCCATATGTTCATATTCATAAATTGTTTTAATAGCTTCTTCAACAAAAAGCTCTATTGCATCCTGATCTCCCAAAAAATCACTACCTTTTACAGTATCCCACATATGGGCTTCGAGACTATCTTCAGGATCAACATTTCCAATAGCTGCCGAAATACCTCCCTGAGCACCACCCGAATGGGATCTTGTAGGATAAACTTTGGTAATCACAGCTGTTTTCAAGTTTGAAGAAGCTGCTGCCAAAGCAGCTCTCTCTCCTGCAAGCCCGGCACCTACTATAATAACATCGTATTTATGATAAGTTTTTTCTAATTCCATAATTTCCTCCTATCCTCTAAAATTAACTATTGTTATAGTTCCAAGCGTAACTAATGCAAAGCCACCAAAAGAAAGCACAAAATAGATAAAAGCTCTCCAAAAAGCATTGTGAATATAGTCTTCAAGAAGATTCCATAGCCCATAGAGTCCATGGTAAAGCCCTGTATAAAGAAAAAGGATATCCAAAACTTTCCAGCCCGGAGATACAAGCCTTGCTGCAACTTTGTCATAGGTCAGAACTCCATCCCCAATAAAATGCATTACTGCAAAATGCACTAAAAGAACAACAGCTAAGTAAATCGCCGTTAGTCTGTGAAAGAACCATGCAATTGCTCCGGAATTTCCGCTTCTTCTAAATGTTTTTTTCATTATTTACCTCCCAAGATGTGTAAATGATGTAAGAAAGGGATAGCTCCCAGGATTGTTAATATAAGAACCAAAAAGAAAGCCACCCAAAAGAGCTTTTTATGATATCTTGCTCCTCCGGCAAAATCAATTAAAAGAAGTCTGATTCCATTCAAAACATGATAAAGAATAACACCCCAAAGTCCGATTTCTAAAACTTTAAATAAAGGGGTGTTTAAAAAAGCCATCACTTTGTTAAAACTTTCAGCTCCTGCATTAAGATGGCTTATAACCCAGATATGAAGCCCTAAATAAAACATTAATGCTAAACCCGATAAGCGATGTAAAATCCAGGCTACATGACCCACAGAAAGCTTGTAGGAAAAGTCATAGCCGCTTTTATATCTCATATTTACCTCCTGAAAAAGATACCTTATTTTACTACTATGAAAAAATTTTGCAATAGAGAAATAAAAAATTAACCACGGTTAATTTTTCTGTTTTCCAGATTAACAAATCTCATTTCAAGAAGTTTTCCTACCTCTCTTATTTGATGAAAACCTTATTTTCTGATAAAATTTGCCATTCCAATAAGCTGACATTTTAAGATGAAAGAAAATAAGAGAATACTCTTTAAGGGATTTTTTTTTATACTCACTTTAATTTCCACATTCATCCTATTACCCTATAAATTCCATTCAAATTATACTCTTGAAGATATAATAAAAGTAGTTGAAAGATATAGCAACTATAAATTTAAGACAAAACCCATAGTAAAATTTTTAAATGAAAAAGAGTTTGAAAATAAAATTGAAAAAATCTTGAAAAGAGATTATCCCACCGAAAAAATATTAAAAGAGAGTCTCTTTCTCCATGCTTTTAAACTGGTCAATAAAGATATAAATTTAATAGAATTAAAAAGAAAGATTTACTTTAAAAATGTGGCAGGTTTTTATGATGAAGGTGGAAAAACCAATGAAATTTATATAAAAGGGGAAAAGAAAAAGAGATTTGGTAAGATGGAAGCAATGCTTCTCTTTCACGAACTATGGCACCTTATCCAAAAAAACAGAGTAAACTTTGAAAAACTTTTACCAGACACTATAGAATATGATGATAGAAGACTTGCAATTCTTTCAATGCTTGAAGGAGATGCAATAAGATTTATGGAAGAAGCAAGTGATATAAAGCTTGCAATAGACAATCCGGATATGAGCATAGAAGATGCCCTTTCTTTAAGCGGAGATAAATTTTTGTTAAATGCGCCCCGCATAATAAGAGAGGAATTAATCTTCCCCTACATCTATGGAACAAGATTTATTAAATATTTTGAAGAAACAGGGGGAAAAACACAGATATACCAAACACCACCCCAAAGCTCTTATGAAATAATCTTTCCTTCTTCCTATCCATACAAGAGGAAACTTCTTTTACCCCAAAAAGCTGGACTTTTTTCCGGTAAAGTTGGAGTTTTTTTTATTAACATAATAATCAACAAAAAAAGAACAAACTACTCCTATCTTAAAGGATGGGAGGATGATAATTTCACTATCTTCTATAATAAAAAAACAAGAAAATATTCTCTATTATGGAAAATAGAGTTTAAGAAAGAGGGTAGATGGAAATTACTTAAGTACTTAAAAAAAAGGTTCCCCGAAGCAAAAATCTCTTTAATTGAAAATAAAATAATAAAATTTCAAAAGGAGGGTCATTATGGATGTAATTACTGCCACTCAGATTAAAAAGGGTGCAATTATAAGATATGATGGTAAACTCTACCGTGTTATGGATGTTCACCATCACACACAGGGAAGACAGGCAGGTTATATTTTAACAAAATTAAGGAACCTAAATGATGGAACTCAGAAAGAGGTAAAATTCAGCTCATCTGACAGAATTGAAAGGGAGTTTGTTGACAAAGTGGAACTCGAATACCTTTATGATGATGGCCATTTTTATGTTTTTATGAATACCTCCAATTATGAACAATACCATATTGAAGAAGCTTTTATAGAAGACATGAAGTATTATCTTGTTCCCAATGCAGTTTTTTACGGGCTTATGATTTCAGACAAAATTGTAGGGCTTGAGCCTCCAAAATCCCTGGAGCTTAAAGTAGTTGAAACAGAACCAAACTTAAAAGGGGCAACAGCACAGACTTCAAATAAGCCTGCTATACTTGAAACTGGCTTAAAAATTTCCGTTCCTTTCTTCATAGAAGTTGGAGATATTGTAAGAATTGATCCCTCAACAAACAAATATCTGGAAAGGGTTAAAAAATAGCTTTCTTGAAATATAGAGTAAAATTTAGTAATATTATGAACAAAATTTGAGGAGGATTCAGATGAAAGAGTACAAAAGCAATCAAATAAGGAATATTGCTGTTATTGGTCACGGAAATTCCGGTAAAACAAGTCTTGTTTCCGCATTTTTATTTAACGCCGGAGCTGTTAATAGGCTGACAAAGGTGGAGCAGGGGAATACAATAACTGACTTTGATCAGGAAGAGATTGATAGAAAAATCTCAATATATACAGGACCGGCTTATATTGAGTGGAAAGGAACAAAAGTAAATATATTAGATACTCCCGGTTATGGTAATTTTCTATGGGATTCCAAAGCTGCTTTGAGAGTTGTTGAAGGTGCCCTTGTAATGGTTGATGCCACTGCCGGAGTTGAAGTCCAAACAGAGAAAGTCTGGAGATTTGCAGATGAATATGGAGTTTCCAGAATTTTAGTTGTTAATAAAATAGATAGGGAAAGAGCAAGCTTTGCCAATGCAGTAGAGAGTATTCACGAAGTGTTCGGAAGGGGAGCTGTTCCCATTCAGCTGCCTATCGGAGAGGAAGCAAATTTCAAAGGGGTAATAGATCTTCTTAAAATGAAAGCTTATGTTTATAAAAATGATGAAAGCGGACAATTTGAGGAAACAGATATACCTGCAGAATTAAAAGATCAGGCTGAAGAAAAAAGGACTGAAATGGTTGAAATGGTAGCAGAGCAGGATGAAGCAATAATGGAAAAATACCTTGAAGAGGGTGATCTCAGCGAAGAGGATCTTATCAAAGGACTCAAAGAGGGAGTTAAAAACAAAGAGCTTTTTCCTATAATGATTACCTGTGCAACTGCAAATATAGGAACCCATCAAATCTTAGATACAGTAGTATCATTAATCCCCAATCCTACTGAGATAGGGGAAATAAAAGCCACTTTAAATGGCGAAGAGGTAAGTGTGAAACCTTCGGAAAGCGAACCTTTTTCAGCTTTGGTATTTAAAACAATATCAGATCCCTATGCAGGAAGGATAAACCTTATGAGAGTTTATTCAGGGACACTGACACCAGATACAACCGTAAGAAACACTACAAAAGGAGTGGATGAAAAAATAGCAAACCTTGTTTATCTTCAGGGAAAACAGCAAAATCCGGTTGATAAAGTTTATGCAGGAGACATAGTGGCAACTCTTAAGTTAAAAGAGACTCTCACATCGGACACCCTTGCTGATCCTTCCAGACCGGTAATGTTCGAACCCATTAAATTCCCAGAAGCATCCATTTCCTTTGCTCTCGAGCCAAAAACAAGACAGGATGAGGATAAGCTTTCAAATGCACTTGCAAGAATAGCAGAAGAAGATCCAACAGTTAAATTCAGAAGGGATGTTCAAACAAAAGAATTGGTTATTTCAGGAAATGGACAGCTTCACATTGAAATCATAGTATCAAGATTAAAGAGAAAATTTAATGTTGATGTTGTTTTAAAGCCACCCAAGATTCCCTATCTTGAAACAATTAAAGGTAAAGCTGATGTTGAATCAAAATATAAAAAACAAACAGGCGGAAGAGGACAGTACGGTCATGTCAAAATAAAACTTGAGCCTCTTCCGAGAGGAAAGGATTTTGAGTTTAAAGATGAAATTTTCGGAGGAGCGATTCCAAAGAACTATATCCCTTCCGTTGAAAAAGGTATTCAGGAAGCAAGACAAAAAGGTGTTGTGGCAGGCTATCCAACGGTTGATTTCAGAGTAATACTTTACGATGGTTCATATCATGAGGTGGACTCCTCAGATATGGCATTTAAAATAGCTGCCTCCATGGCATTTAAAAAAGGAGTTAAAGAGGCTAAACCCACACTGCTTGAGCCTATAATGAATGTTGAAATTTCAGCTCCCGAAGAGTATTTAGGGGATATTATGGGTAACCTTAATGGAAGAAGGGGTAAACCTCTCGGAACAGAGCAGAGAGGAAAGATGAGCATAATAAAGGCTCAGGTTCCTTTAGCTGAGATGTTAGATTTTGAGCCTGCATTGACTTCAATTACAGGGGGAAGAGGTTCCTATACAATGGAATTTTCCCACTATGAAGAGGTCCCTGCTCAAATTCAGCAAAAAATCATTGAGCAAGCGAAAAAAGAGGGAAGAATTAAGGACGAGGAGGAATCCTGATTCTTTTAATATAAAACTTTAATGCCTTGACAGAAAACATTTAATATATTAAGTTTAAAACAAGGAGAGGATATGTTAGTTGAAAAGACAGATTTAAAGGGTGTTAATTTTTTAAAAAGAGGAAAGGTTAGGGATATTTATGATCTTGGAGATTCTCTTCTTCTGATTTCCACAGACAGAATTTCAGCCTTTGATTTTGTTTTACCATCTCTTATCCCGTGTAAAGGAAAGGTATTAAATTCAATTTCTGTTTTCTGGTTTGAAAAATTCAAGGATGACATTGAGAATCACTTGATTTACTCCAAATTTGAAGACTTTCCCGAAGAATTAAAAAAGTATGAGGATGTATTAAAAGATAGAGCTGTTATTGTTAGAAAATTGAATCCCATTCCTTTTGAAATAATAGTAAGAGGTTATATTTCAGGCTCTGGGTGGAAATCTTACAAAGAAAGTGGTCAGATTTCAGGAATAAAATTGCCGGAAGGATTAAAAGAGAGTGAAAAATTTCCGGAGCCAATATTCACCCCCACGACAAAAGCGGAAGAGGGACATGATCTTCCTGTTACAAAAGAAGAAATGGCAAACAAGTTGGGAAAAGAATTAACCGATTTATTAGAAGAGAAGGCGATTGAAATATATAAAAAAGCAGCTGAGTATGCTCTTGAAAAGGGAATAATTATCGCTGATACAAAATTTGAGTTTGCTGAAGAAGATGGAAAACTTATTTTAATAGATGAAGTTTTAACTCCCGATTCATCAAGATTCTGGCCACTAAAAGAGTATGAACCCGGCAGATCACAAAACAGCTTTGACAAACAGTTCGTCAGGAACTATTTACTATCCTCTGATTGGGATAGAAAAACAACCCCTCCCCCACTGCCGGATGAAATCGTTGAAAAAACATCCTCTCTTTACAGAGAGATTTACACTTTATTGACAGGTAAAACAATAGATTGCTAAAATGACAGCATTGGATTACATTCTTATCGGAGTAATCTCCCTATTTGCCCTTATCGGTCTGATTAACGGATTTATTTCAAGTGTAATCTCAATCCTGACACTTGTCGGAGGAGTTGTATTAGCTTTTAAGTATGGAGCTTGGGTTGCTACTATTCTGCCATTTTCAAACACAATTGACCAAATTGTGGCTTTCATCGGAATCATTATTATTTCAGTAATAGCAGGAAAATTATCTTCCTACATTTTAAAAAAAATTATGTTTGGAAGCTTAAAATTGCTGGACAGGATTATGGGAGCTCTTTTGGGATTAATTGAAGGTTTTGCTGTCTCTTTTTTTATAATTTACATTCTTGTAGTTTTTGCATCCGGCAAAATTACGCTAAAAAAGGACGGATTTTCTTATTTTGTTTATGAAAATGGTAGAAAGATAGTGAATATTGTAAAAAGAGAAAAAATTAAAAAATACGATGGAAAACAACTTGAAAGGAAAGCTTAAGGAAATTGCCAATTTTGTAATCCAGAATCATCTTTCCTTAAAGGATATTATGGATGAGATGGAAAAAACAGTTATAGAGACAGCATTAAAAAAGACAAAATACAATAAAGTTAAAGCTTCAAAACTTTTAAATGTCCATAGGAACACATTAAGGTTAAAAATAAAAAAATTGGGTATAAATGATGAGGAAATAATAGAAATAAAGTAAATTTCCTCATTTTTATATTGACTATTTTTTTAAAAAAGATATAATATAGGTTCTCAAAAAAATTGGAGGTTTGCCGTGCTAAAGTGCAACCAAAAATCGTTGTTTTTTATTGATGATTTGTAGAAAATTACTTAAAGGAGGTGTGCCATGCGGGAAGCATTGGGGAATCACATTTTAATCGAATTTTATGATTGTGATTCTGAGAGTTTAAGATCTGTTGAGTACATCGAAAGGGTTTTATTAAGGGCTGCCGATGAATCGGGGGCTAAGGTAGTCACATCAAATTTTCATCAATTCCAACCATACGGGGTTTCAGGAGTAGTGGTAATTGAGGAATCTCACTATACCATTCACACCTGGCCTGAGCACAACTATGCTGCAGTGGATCTTTTTTACTGTGATCCTTCAGTTGATGTTGATAAGGCTATTGAAGTAATAACTGAAGCATTAAACTCAAAACATTTTTCCACCATGGAAATCAAAAGAGGGACCTTTGTAAACCAAAGAGCCCTTTCCAATGCTGAAAAAGAGGTGGAAAAGGAGGCTGTTTAATCGTGAGCGACGAAAGCGACAATAGTGGCATTTGGTATAGAGAGGATTTCGGAGATAGTATAAGCTATCTTAACAAAGTACAGAAGGTCTATTTTAGTGGAAACTCAAAGTTTCAGAAAATAGACATTGTACAGCTTGGCTTTTTAGGAAAGACTCTATACCTTGATTCAAAAATACAGTCTGCTCAACTTGATGAATACATTTACCATGAATCATTGGTACATCCCGCACTTTTAGTTCACCCGCAACCAAAAAAAGTTTTAATAATAGGCGGAGGAGAGGGAGCAACTTTAAGAGAGGTTTTAAAACATAAAAATGTGGAAAAAGCGGTGATGGTTGATATTGACGGAGAATTGGTTGAATTTTGCAAAAAATATATGCCTGAATGGTCAGATGGAGCTTATGATGACCCGAGAGCAGAGTTAATAATAGGTGATGCAAAGGCTTACATAGAAAAAGAGGAAGAAAAATTTGATGTTATAATCTCAGATCTTACAGAACCCCTTGAAGAGGGACCATCCGTATATTTATTTACAAAAGAATTTTATAATAAAATTTACAATAGGCTTAATAATAAAGGTGTTTTCATAGCACAATCGGGCTCTGCTTTTATGGGTATAGCCCAATTTATGGCAACCAATTACAAAACACTTCAAACAGTTTTTGACGAAGTAATCCCATACCAGATCTTTATTTTTTCATTTTCAATGATGTGGGGGTTTAATCTTGCTCTGAAAAACCTTAATTTTAATGATGAGATAAAACAATTAAAAGATAGAATTTCAAAAAGAGATTTAAAATTAAAGCATCTTGATTCAGAGTCAATACAATCAATGACAATTCTTTCAAAGGAGTTAAGAGAGGAGTTGGAAAAAGGTATAATTTCCACAGACTCTTCGCCCTTTTTCTGGACACTTTAAGATGAAAGAGGATAGCTGGTTCAAAGAATTTCATGATAAAAGTTTTTATATTGCATTCAGAAGGAATAAACTTCTCAAAAAGATAAAATCAGAATATCAGGAAATAGAAGTTTTTGAAAATGAGTTCTGGGGAAAAGTACTTATTATAGACGGTCTTGTAATGCTAACAGAAAAAGATGAGTTATTTTACCATGAAGCAATTGCACATCCCCCTCTTTTTGTTCACTGTTGTCCTGAAAAAGTTTTAATAATAGGAGGAGGAGATGGGGGAACACTGAGAGAGGTATTAAAACATAATGTAAAGAGAGTTGACCTTGTGGAGATTGACAGAGAAGTTATTAATGTGGCAAAGGAGTTTTTCCCCTCTTTGGCAACTTCCTTTTCTGACAAAAGAGCAAATATAATCACAGAGGATGGAATTAAATATTTAAAAGACACAGAAAATATTTATGATGTGATAATTGTGGATTCATCAGAGCCATTCGGGCCTTCTTCTGTGCTTTTTACAGATGAATTTTACTCCCTGATGAGAGATAAAACATCAGAAGATGGTGTTATCTCTTCCCAACTGGGAAGTTTTATTTTTCATAAAAATTTCATAAAAAAGTTCTTTGTAAATGTAAAAAATCTGTTTAATTCATCTTCCCTTTACAAGGGAATTACACCTACCTACCCGGGTGGTATCTGGGTTTACGGAATCTTTTCAAAAAGAAATTCAGTTAAAAATGTAAAATGGAATAATAAACTTCCTTTATCCTATTACAATGAGCTGATATATAAAGGTTCTCTTTTTGAGGATATATGAAAAAAGTACTTATAACAGCACCAACATCACCATTGGGAAAACTTTTTGTTAAATATTTCGGAGGAAAAGGAGATTTTCTTTTTCTCCATTACAGAGGAACCCATCACAGTAAAGTTGATTCCCTGCTTTCAAAATACAGAGGGGAAGGTTTTCACTTTGAATTTACAATGGATAATATAAGTGATTGGATTGAAGAGATAGAGCTTATTCAACCTGATATTTTAATTAATAATTTTGGCCCCTTTATTTACAAGGATTGGAGAGAGCAAACTCCGTGGGAATGGAGAAGAATATTGGAGTTTAACCTCATTCTTACCTTTTTCTCAACCCAAAGAGCTTTAAAACTCATGGAAGAGCAGGGATACGGAAGAATAATAAATTTAGGATTTCACAATCTTGAAAAGGAAAATCTGTATTTTCCCAATGTACTGCCCTATGCAATCTCAAAGTTTGGCATTAAGATTCTTACTGAGACAATAGCAAAAGAAATTAAAACAAAGGATGTAACAATAAACCTCATTGCTCCTGAATTTGTGGAAGGTATAAAACCCCAAAAAGAAAGCAAATCTCTTTCGGAAAAAACCCTTTTTCCTGTGCTTGATGAAATAATCGAAAATTCAGAAAATAATGGGAAATTATTTTTTTTAAAGGAAGCAGGGAGAAAATCCGTATAACTTAATATTAATATAAGGAGGATAAAATGAATCCAAAATATATATTTGGTCCCGTTCCATCGAGGAGATTGGGAAACTCTCTGGGAATAAACCCAATTCCTCTCAAAACATGCAATTATTCATGTGTTTACTGCCAGCTTGGAAAAACATCGGATTTGAAAAATGAGATAAAGGAGTATTTTCCTCTTGAAGAGATTAAAGCTGAGCTTCTGGAATTTTTCCAGAATGTGAGAAATTTACCGGATTACATTACTATTGTGGGAGAAGGTGAGCCTCTTCTTTACTCAAAATTGGGAGAACTCATAAACTTTATAAAATCCAATTTTCTTCCCCCTGTCGCACTTATTACGAATGGCTCGCTTTTGTATGTTGATTCAGTAAGAAAGAGTGTAAAAGAGGTGGATGTTATATTACCAACTGTTGATACTGTTATCTCCGAAACATTCAAAAAAATAAACAGACCTCACAAGGAAATCAAACTTGAAAATGTTCTTGAAGGATTAATTAAAACAAGAGAAGAAATTGAAGGTGATTTTTGGGCTGAGATTATGTTAGTTAAGGGCCTAAATGATTCGGAGGAAGAAATCAAAGCTCTTTCCGAGTATTTTAAAAAGCTTGAACCACACAGAATTTTCATAAACATACCCGTAAGACCTCCTGCCGATAGCTGGGTCAAAGCTCCCGATCTTTCAGCCTTTCATCTTGTTGAAAAATATATTCCCGAGGCAGAGTTTATCAATTTTTCAGAATCCGGTATGATTGACCCCTCTGCTTATGATTCACTAAAAGAACTAATAGTCTCTGTTTCGAGGAGACATCCGATCAGTCTTGAGCTACTTAAAAAATCCGTGAATGAATCGGATGAAAAAATCGAAAAGGAGATTAAAGAACTTGAAAAAGAGGAAAAAATAAAACTGATAAAACACGGTACCAAGATATTTATAAGAGGAATTTCCGAAAGAACAAGACTTCTTAATAGATAATCAGGGCATCTTGCCCCTTAAAAGATCAAAAAGATACTCGGTTGGTATGCCCATAAAGGTTTTTCTCCAAACCCTATCACAATTATTGCATGTTTCAAGATCTGCTATATCCTTGTTAACATGCTTTTTTCTGAGATTAACCAATCTTTCTCCATTCCATATCTCTCTAAGGCTCATATCCTTTATATTTTCAAGAGGGTAATACTCAAAGAAATCCTGAGAACAGGGCATTGCTCTTCCGTTCCAGAGTACAATTATCCCATGCCATAAAAAGGTGCAGGGGGTAAATTTAATTTTTTTACCTTTCAATTTCATATATCCCGCCCAATTATGAATCTTTTTTATAACAAGCTCAACATCAAAGCCTTCAAAATTCTTTAAAAACACCTTTCTCTTTTCAAGATCGGAAATTTCAGAATTGGGAAAATCGATAAGCTCTATTGCAACAATGGGATATCTTGCTTTCATCTCTTTTTTTAAAATCAAAAGATTCCTTATATTATCCACCACCTCATCAAACTTTGCGCCCACCCTTATTTTTTCATATGTTTTAGGGGTATAGCCATCAAATGAAAAAGATACTCTGTAAAGCCCTGATTTTATTATCTCTTTTGAAACTTCCTTTGTAAGAACTGTCCCATTCGTATGAAGTTTTGTTCGCCATTTATATTGGGTTACATAGTTTAAAAATTTAACAAACTCCGGATGTAAAAGGCTTTCTCCTCTATGTAAAAGACTAACATCAAACATATATTCCTGCGCTTCATCAACCAATTTTTTAAAAACTTCAAAATCCATATACCCCTTTTTATCAGGACCAAGATCCTTATTGGGACACATTACGCATCTTAAATTACAATGAGATGTTAGCTCAATCCATAGTCTTACCGGTAGATTTTTCAAAACTGTTTTTCTTCTGATGTATTCAAAATAAAGACCTAAAAGTCTTCTGTAATATTTAATGTTTCCTTCCATGGAAGGATTTTATCATAATTTAATACTTTAATAAATTAATCTCTTCTTTTTGGTAAATTCAAGTATTTTTTTTATATTCGCACAAATTTCCGGGCGGGGTATATTATTCTATCCCCGAATCTTTCCTTTATTCTAAAAACAGCTGAAGAAAAAGCCTCTTTTTTATTAATTTCCGGTCTGAACATATAATAAATAGGTGCCTTCTTTAAATTTCCCACAAAGACAGTCAGAGCTCTCAATTTACCTTTTACCGGTTTATAATTGTTTAAAAAAAGAGTCTTCGCCTGTGTGTATATGTCAGAATAATTTGAAATCGGAGGAATCATTTTTGTTTTAAACTCCTCCTCATAAAAATTAAAGTACCTGAGTTTTACCCCAACTAACGAAGTCTTCACTTGATTTTTTATCAGAGTTCTGGAAATTTCCTCCGAAAATTCGGATATGTGGACCAAAATTTCATCTTTCTCAGAAAGGTCCCTGTTAAAAGTTCTTCCCCTTGAAACCGATTGAAAAGGAAGAGAGCTAAGCATTTCCCTCTCAAAAGGAATAACAAAAGAACCAAACCCTGTTTTTATCTTTTCCCATAATAAAAAATCTCTTTTTTTAATATCCCTTCCCCTCTCAAACCCGACAAGGGAAAACTTCACCGAAAGAGCTTTTCCTATTCCCGGAATCTCCGAAACCAAGATCCCTGTTAAAAAATCATCTTCATTTAATACTCTACATACCCCGCCAGGTTTTGCAAGTTTTGTTGCAATCTTTGCAGATACCTTTTTATCCCCTATTCCAATGCTTGCAGAAATCTTAATTTTGTTTTTAATTTCTCTTTTTATCTTAACAGCCAGACCAATCTCAGAATTTTCAATATATCTTAATCTGGAAACATCTATAAAAGCCTCATCTATGGAATAATGCTCAACATCGGGTGAAAATTGCTCTAAAATTTTAAAAAATCTCCTGGAATAATCCTCATAAATTTTATAGTTAGCAGAAATAAAAGTGCAATCAGGACAGAGGGAAAAAGCCTTTTTGTAAGGCATACCGGCTTTTATTCCATTCTTTCTTGCTCTGTAATTAGCAGAAGTTACAACACCTCTCTCACCAGCTCCCATAACCACAAGTTTCTGGTTTCTAAGCTCAGGATTTTCAGCCTCCTCCACAGAGGCAAAGAAGGCATCAAGGTCAATGTGTAATACCCTACTCATACTTTCTTAAAACCCCCACTACCTTTCCTATGATTCTAAGCTCTTTCACTTTTATAGGCTGATACTCCTCATTTTCAGGAACAAGAAGAAAACCATCCTTTAAAATTTTAAGCTTTTTTAAGGTAATGGAATTATCTTCAAGTAAAGCTATTACGGTATCTCCCGACAAAGCGTTTTCTGTTTTCTTCAGTATTACTATATCTCCATCATTTATATATGCATCTTTCATACTTAAACCCTTTACCTTAAAAGCAATAATCTCTTTATTTGATGGCTCAGCGAACCATGATGGAAGCTCTATCTCCTCCCCGAGCTCAGAAAAAATCTCTGCCGGAGAGCCTGCAGGTACAAAACCCATAAGAGGGATTTTTATAAAATTTTCATTCATCTCCACAATAGAGTATTTTCCATTTTTTTCAAAAACATACCCTTCACTTTCAAGTTTCTTTATGTATTTCCAGACTGAATTTGTGGATCTTAATCCTGTAAACTTGGCAATCTCCCTGAAGGAGGGAAAATAGCCGTTCCTGTTAACAAAATCCTTCAACCTATCATAAAACTCTTTCTGCTTTTTTGTAAGCATCTGTTCACCTTTTGTTCTATAATATAGATAAATTAAAGACAGATGTCAAGAGATAAAAATCTTATTAAATAAAAATAAATAATAGTGGCGATTCGCCTGAAGGGGCGAATCGCCAAATTATATTTTACTATTTAAGCTGCTGTTTTAATGGCTTTTTGCTTTTTTCTATGAAAGTAAAATATAAAGAAACCCACCACAACAGCTATAACCACCATCAATGCAATTAAACTGTGCGCTATCATTGAGACTACTATTATAGTTATGCTCAGGATTAACGCCACAATAAATGTAATTATACTTACAAATGTTCTTGTTATATTTCCCAAGAAAGGAAGAATATCAAGGAGAGCAAAGATGGGTCCGAATAGTGCACTAAAGCCTCCCCAAATAAGAAGAAAACCTATGATTCTTAAAAACCAACTCATCATAGTGTGCTCTGTTTTCATTGTTGATACAGCCTCATCTCTTGTCCCCTTAAAGAGTCTGTATATCTTTTTTTTGCCTTTATAAAGATAAGGAACTATGCTTGAGCCTTCCACCTTTCCGAAGACAGTCGCAGGGGAGAATGTGTTTGGTAAAGCAGAGTATGAAATCCTTATATCTCCAACTTTGGGTTTACTTAAAGTTCCCTCTCCGTTAAAAATATAACCGCTATCAACATATCCTTCCACTCCATCAACAAGCATATCCTCGGTTACGGAAATAGGATTTGCCGCCGGGAGGCTGAGTGACTTTATATCTATTGAATATGCGCCTACCTTCGCAGAATCCGCATAAAAAGTAGCTGGCTCAATAGTTAGCTGAGGATTTTCATGTCCCTGAGGATGCTTAAAAGATGAT
>JAMOVU010000198.1 GCA_027067555.1 Candidatus Aminicenantota bacterium
TTTTGATATTACAGTTAAAAATGCTAACCCCGAAGATGCGGATAAATTCAAAAAAATAGTTTATGATGTCTTAGCAGATGTCGCAAAAAAAGGCATTGATAAAAAAGTCTTAAAAGGTCTGATAAATAGAAAGGAATTCAGATTAAGAGAACCCAAGAGTGGTTATAAAGGCCTTATCTTAGGAATAAATATGCTTCAAGGATGGATGTTTAAAAATGATCCATTTCTTACCGCATCCTATGATAAAGAAATAAAGTTTATCAAAAGCAAATTGGATACAAATTATTTTGAAAATCTTATTCAGGAGAAATTGATAAAAAACCCGCACACTCTTTTAACAGTTCTCAAACCTGAGCCGGGATTGATGGAGAAAAATATAGAAAAGCTCACATTAAAGTTAAAAGAGTTAAAAGCAAAGATGACACCTGCTCAAATAGAGAAATTGGTAGAGCAGACAAAAGAATTAAAAGCATATCAGAAAAAGCCTGATTCACCGGAAGACCTGAAGAAAATTCCTCTTCTTTCTTTAAAAGACATTAAACCAAGAAATGATTATTATGAAATAAAGAAGAAAACAGTAAATGGCATAAATTATCTGACTTATCCGACTTTTACAAGTGATATTGTTTACGGGAAAATCATTTTTGATTTAAGAGCCGTACCACAAAAGCTCATACCTTATGCCCAGCTTCTATCGGATGTATTGGGACTCTTAAATACAGAAAAATACAACTACGGAGATTTAAGCACAGAAATTAACATCAACACAGGAGGAGTAAGCACTTACATTACCACCTATCTTAAAAATCTCAACCAGGATGAACCTCTCCCGAAATTTGTAGTAAGTGCAAAAGTCATGAATGATAAAATCGAAAAAGGATTCGAACTTGCAAAAGAGGTTCTCTTAAAAAGCAAATTGGATGAAAAAGCAAGATTAAAACAGGTTTTGATGAGACTCCAGTCAAATCTTGAGACAATGACTCAATTTAATGGCATAGGGCTTGCAATGACAAGACTCAGTTCTTACTATTCCGTAAGTGGTAAGATTCGAGAACTTACAAGCGGTCTTTCCTATTATAAATTTGTAACCGATTTATCAAGGAATTTTGATAAAAAAGCTGAGGAAATAGTTACCAACCTTAAGAAAGTTTCGGATTTACTTTTCAATAAGTCCAATGTGGAATTTGCAATCACAGCTTCACAAAAAGATATTGACAAATTTATTAATGAATCAAAATCCTTTGTCAATGCCCTTAAAAATAATAAAGTTACTTACCATACCTATGCATTCAAATTTGATAAGAAAAATGAAGGAATCACCTCAGCATCAAAGGTTCAATATGTAATTCAGGGATACGATTTTAAAAAGTTAGGATACAAATACAGTGGAAAACTCAGTGTCCTAAGACAAATACTCTCAACCGATTATCTGCAAACCCAGATAAGGGTATTGGGAGGAGCATACGGAGGCTTTGCAGGTTTTTCAAGGTCAGGAACTGCCTATTTTGGCTCATACAGAGATCCCCACTTGAAAAGAACTTTCGAAAAATATAAAGAATCCGTTAAATATTTAAAAAACTTTAAAGCTACTCCCCGTCAGATGACAAGATTTATAATCGGTACAGTTGCAAAATATGAAATGCCTCTTAATCCCCAAACAAAGGGCGCCTATGCTCTATCCTATTATTATCAAGGGATAACAAAGGATGATGTGATAAAAGAAAGAAAGGAGATTCTTTCCACAACACCGGAAGATATAAGAAATTTTGCAAAATTGGTAAGCGATATTCTAAACAAGAACTACTATTGTGTGTACGGAAATGAGAAAAAGCTCTATGAAAATAAAGAGCTTTTTACCGCTCTAATTAAGGCTAAAGAATAAGCTGAAAGATAAAAAGAAAAGGCGTTTCCGCTCACCGCGGAAACGCCTTTTCTTATTTAACACAAAAATTTTTCTCTTTTTAATCAGTTTTCAATATTGAAAGAAATGCCTCCTGAGGAATTTCAACTCTTCCTATCTTTTTCATTCTCTTTTTCCCCTCTTTCTGCTTTTCAAGAAGTTTTCTCTTTCTTGTAATATCCCCTCCATAACATTTTGCAAGAACATTTTTCCTCAATGGCTTTACTGTTTCCCTTGCAATTATCTTTCCTCCGATTTTTGCCTGAAGAATAACCTCAAAAAGCTGGCGGGGAATCGCTCTTTTTAATTTTAAAAGTATGTCCCTTCCCCTTCTATATGCAATATCCTTGCTAACTATCAAACTTAACGCATCAACTGGTTCTCCGTTTATCAGAATTTCCAGTTTTTCAAGTTTTGATTCTTTAAACCCTATAAACTCATAATCAAAAGAGGCATAACCGCTCGTAAGAAGCTTGATATTATCATAAAATTCAACAACCATTTCCGCAAATGGAACTTCATATGTCAGAATTACCCTTTGTTCCGATATATATTCCATTGTTTTGTAAGTTGATCTCTTTTTCTCCATAAATTTCATTATTGTTCCCACAAACCTTTGTGGAGTAAAAATCATAACTTTCATAAAAGGTTCCTCTATTTTTACATATTCATTTTTAGGAGGAAGTTTTGCGGGAGAGTCTATCTCTATTTTGTTTCCATCAACAAGCTCAACCATGTATCTAACCGAAGGTGCAGTAGTTATAATGGTAAGGTTAAATTCCCTTTCAAGTCTCTCCTGAACAATTTCTCTGTGTAAAAGTCCTAAAAATCCGCACCTGAAGCCAAATCCAAGAGCAGGTGAGTTTTCTGGCTCAAACTCAAAGGATGAATCATTAAGGCTGAGTTTGTTAAGAGCATCCGAAAGTTCCTCGTGCGTGGTTTTATCAGCAGGATAAAAGCCAGCAAATATCATAGGCTTTAATTTTTTAAAACCTGGAAATGGCTTTTTCGTCGGATTTTTAAGGTGAGTTATTGTATCTCCCACAGTGATATCAGAAATCTTTTTTATCTCTGCTATAAGATAACCTGTTTCTCCTGCCACAAGTTCATTAACCTTTTTCTCTTTCGGAGTAAAAAAGCCAAGTTCTTCCACATTATAAACAGAGCCTGAAAACATTAATTTTATTTTATCTTTTACCCTTATCTTTCCTTCAATAACTTTAATAAGAAGTACAACCCCTCTGTAAGGATTGTACCATGAATCAAAGATCAATGCTTTAAGAGGTTTGTTTTCATCTCCTTCCGGAGGAGGAATTCTCTCAATTATTGCTTCCAAAACATCCTCTATCCCCTGACCTGTTTTTGCTGAAACTAAAATGGCTTCCTCTGCCGGAAGTCCAACAACATGCTCTATCTGCTCTTCAGTCTTTTCTATTTCAGCACTCGGAAGATCTATCTTATTAATCACTGGAATTAATGTAAGGTCATTGTCAATTGCAAGATAAGCATTAGCTACTGTTTGGGCTTCAACTCCCTGAGTGGCATCAACAACCAAAAGAGCGCCTTCGCAAGCCGCAAGAGATCTTGAAACTTCATAGGAAAAGTCCACATGTCCGGGAGTATCTATTAAATTCAGAATATATTCATTTCCATCCTTGGCTTTATAATTCAATCTGACATAGTGAGCCTTAATAGTAATACCTCTTTCCTTCTCAAGATCCATACTATCAAGCATCTGCTCCTCAAGCTCTCTTTTTGAAACTGCTCCCGTAAGTTCCAAGAGACGATCGGATAAAGTTGTCTTTCCATGGTCAATATGGGCAATAATGGAAAAATTCCTGATTTTATCTCTTTCCACTTTTCTCTCTTGCATAATTTGCTGCTCCTATGATTCCGGCTTTATTTTTTAATTTTCCAACATATATTTCAGGCTTAAAGTATCTATAAAGATATGATCTTTCGCTCAGCACTTTAACCGCATTTTCAAGAAAAAATTCTGAAAAGTGAGATATTCCTCCGCCTATTACAATAATGTCAGGGTTTAACAGATTATTAAATGTTGAAAGTGCAACTCCCAAATAATAAGAAAAGCTCTCAAATACCTTAAGAGCTGCCTTTTCTCCCTTTTTAGCTTTTTCATAAATCTCAATCGGATCATCCACACTTATTCCTGTATGCTCTTTATAAATTCTTTTTAATCCATTGGAAGAAACCTCTGTCTCAAAACAGCCTTTGCCCCCGCAGCCACACTCTGCGCCATCAGGGTTTACTATAATGTGTCCGCCTTCAATGAAATTTTTTGCTCCATGATAAATTTCTCCTTTAATAATAAGACCTGTACCAACACCACTTCCGAGAGTAAGAAGAAAAAAAGACCTGGTTTTTTCTCTCTTCTCTCTGGAAAGTACAGAGTATTCCCCGAAAGCTGCAAAATTTGCATCATTGTCTATAAAAACAGGAAGATTATCAAAAGAGAGATAATCCCTTACAGATGTATTATCAATGGCCGGTAAATTCGGAGATTTGAAAATCCTAAAATTCTCAATATCTATTAAACCGGGAAAACCAATTCCTATCCCTTTAATCTCATACTTTGATTTCCACTGGCTTATCAATGCATTAAGATTTTCATAAAACAATTCAGTGGATTTTTTCTCTGTTTTAATAGTATTTTCATCCACAAGGGTTCCCCCTCCATCAATTACACCGCTTTTGACATTTGTTCCGCCAATATCTATTCCGAGAAAATACTCCTTTTTGTGCATCTTATATTATATCTTATATACCGGAATATATGAAATCTAACATCTATCAACCCAAAAACAAAATTTGCATTATTTCCACTTTTATTTTAAAATTATAATACCGTATTTTTAAGGAGTAATGAGATGAAGGGAATAATTTTAAGCTTTTTGGTTCTACTTTTTTCTTTTAATGGTTTTGCAGAAACAAAAGTAAGGAAGGTAGTTGATGATGTTGGTTTTTGCACTAAGCCGGCACAGATTGAAAAAATCATCTCTCTTGCAAAAGCAGCTGAAAAGGAAGGTCTTTTAAAAGAAGAAAATTTCTTAAAAGGGAAAAATATAATAGCTGCAATTTCCCCCCATGATGATCATATGTATGCAGGGAGGGTATACCTTTATTCTCTTCCCTATATTGCAAAAGCAAAAACCGTTATTGTTTTTGGAGTAACTCACAGGAAACCAAGGCTTGCTCTGAAAGATCCTAAAAATTTTATCATATTGGACAATTTTGATGAGTGGAAATCTCCTTACTCCAATACAAAAATCGATAAAAAATTCAGGGAATTTTTGAGAAAAAATCTTAATCCAAAACACTTTTTCGTAAGCAACAAAGCCCACTCTCTTGAGCACTCAATAGAAGCTATGCTTGCTTTTTTAAAATATTATAATCGAGATGTAAAAATTCTTCCCATTATGGTAACAACAATGGACTTTGAAAATCTTGATACAATTTCAAAAGAACTTTCAGAACTCATAGTAAAATACATAAAAGAAAACAAACTTGTTTTAGGAAAGGATATAAGTTTCCTGATCTCAACAGACACAACCCATTATGGTCCGGATTTTGGTGATGTAAGATTTGGCCTTGATGAAACTGCCCATAAAAAGGGAACCGAACAGGATATATATATAGGAAAAACATTTTTATCCGGTGTTATTACAAAAGAAAAGCTTAAGGCTTATGCTGATAAGGTCTGGAAAGAGAATATATACTGGTGCGGAAGATATACCGTACCTTTCGGTGTTTTAACTGTATCAAGGGTTATTAAAAGTATTTTTAATGAAAAAATTATAGGATATCCGGCAAGATATTCTGACAGTTATACAACTGGAATTCTGCCTGCTTACAACATTGGAATAGGTATCACCGCTCCATTTTCATTAAAACATTGGGTTGGTTATTGGTCAATAGTTTATTACAGGGAAAAATAGAGTTATAATAATATTGTAAAATTTAATAATTCAAATAAGGAGATAATAATGAAGAGGACAAAACTTTATAATGCCCACAAAAAACTAAAAGGTAAAATAATTGAGTTTGCAGGATTTGAAATGCCCATCTGGTACAAAAGCATGATAAAAGAACACATGGCTGTGAGAGAAAAAGTCGGAATTTTTGATGTATCCCACATGGGAGAAATCCTTGTTACTGGAAAAGAGTCTGCGGACATGATTAATTATCTTACAGCCAACAATGTAAAAAAATTAAAACCGGGAAGGATTCACTATAATGCCCTTTTAACCCATAAAGGCACCTTTGTGGATGATTTACTGGTTTATATGTTAGAAGAAGAGAAATATCTTTTAGTAGTTAATGCTGCGAACACTGAAAAAGATTTCAACTGGATAAAAGAGAAAGGAGCAAAGTTTGATGCAAAAGTTGAGAATTTATCTGATGAGTATTCTCAAATTGCAGTTCAGGGGCCTAAAGCTCAGGAAGTATTACAAAAAATCACAGATCTTGACCTTTCAACAATTAAATATTACAGATTCAAGTATGGGAAGGTAATGGGAAAAGAGGCAATAGTATCAAGAACAGGATATACTGGAGAAGATGGATTTGAAATTTACTTTACCGGAAGTGAAGAAGATGCGGAGAAAATCTGGTTCGCTCTTCTTGAGAAAGGAGAGGAATTCGGGATTATGCCATGCGGGCTTGCAGCAAGGGATTCCTTAAGACTTGAAGCAAAGATGCCCCTTTATGGCAATGATATAGGAGAGACCACAACCGTTCTGGAAGCTGATTTAGGATGGATACTCAAATTTGACAAAGGCGATTTCATAGGAAAAGAAGCCCTTGAACAGCAAAGAAGAAGGGGTATAGAAAAGCTTCTCGTCGGATTTGAAATGGTAGAGGATGGTATACCAAGACCTCTTGAGGATGTTTTTGAAAAACCGGAAGATGAAGAGAGTATTTCCTTTGTAACAAGCGGCGGTTTTATGCCTTATATTAAAAAGAATGTAGGGCTTACATACCTACCCCTCAGACTTACCAAAATAGGCACGGAAATTTACATAGGAATTCATGGAGGGAAAAAGAAAGCAAAGGTTGTTCCTACTCCATTTTATAAAAGAGAAAAATAGAAAAGATGTACAATCTTCCTTATGAATATATAGCAATCGAAGGCCCCCCAAAATCGGGGAAAAAGATATTCGGAGTAAAGATTGCCACCCGAATAAATGGAAGATTTGTGCCTGATGTGGAAGAAAATCCATACCTTGAAAAATTCCTTAAAAATCCAAAAGATGAAAGATTAGCTTTTTTAACCCAGCTTGTCTTTCTCGTGGAGAGAGGGAGGATATTGCTATCATTAAAACAAAGATCCATATTCAAAGAAATAATTATTAGCTCATTTATGCTTGAAAAAGATAAAATCTTTGCCTATAAGTTTTTAAAAGAGGACGAACTTCTGATTTACAATAAAATGTATGAATTATTTTACAGAAGCATCAGGAAACCTGATTTTGTGGTTTTTTTTCAATTAACAAATAATGAGCTTTTAAAAAGAATAGAAAAGTATGGGACAGAAGAAGAGAAAGCGATACCTTCCAGATTCTGGAAAGAGCTTAATGATGAGTACAATCACTTTGCATTTAACTACAATCAAACACCTTCGTTGGTTATTAAAGCTGATAATCTCGATTTCAGAGAAAATGAGAGAGGAATATCAGAAATATTAAAAGAGATTGCCAACACTACCCAGGATAAAAAATTCTTTTTCATTGAGGAGGAAAATTGAAAATTACCCCTCCTATTATTAAGAAAAAAAAGGGAAAGGAAAAAATAACAGCACTTACAGCATACGATTATCCCACAGCCATAGCATTAGATAGAGCCGGCATAGACATAATCCTTGTGGGAGACAGCCTTGCAATGGTGGTACTCGGAGAGGAAACAACACTAAAAGCAACAATGGAAATTATGCTTCATCACTTAAGAGCAGTAACCAAAGGAGTGAAAAAAGCACTGGTAGCGGTTGATATGCCTTTTGGTTCATATCATACAAGTGAAGAGATCGCTGTTGAAAATGCAATCAGAATGATAAGAGAAGGAGATGCTGAAGCTGTTAAAATTGAAGGAGTCGAAGGGAAAGAGCGAATTATAGAAAAAATAGTCAAGGCTGAGATCCCGGTAATAGGCCATATTGGATTAACCCCCCAGTCGGTAATAAAAATGGGAGGATATAAAATCCAAGGAAAGACAGAAGAAGAAATAAAAAAACTCATAGAGCAAGCCAAAACACTCGAAAACTTAGGAGCCTTTTCAATAGTTCTTGAGAGTATCCCGGAAGAAACAGCAAAGGAAATTACAGGATCTGTTGAAATCCCCACAATTGGAATTGGTGCCGGAAGGTTTTGCGATGGGCAGATCTTGGTTCTACATGATTTAATAGGATTGAATTATGATAAGGTTCCGAGTTTTGTAAGAGAATATGCAAACATCAAAGGAATGATAGAGAAAGCAGTTAAAAATTATATTTCAGATGTAAAAAATGAAAAATTTCCCTCTGAGAAAGAGGTATTCTTTTTAAAAAAATAGTTTTTCTGTTAAAATATAATAGATGAAGATAATTGAAGACATTAAAAAAATTCAGCAGATTTCCGATAATTTAAAAAAAGAGAAGAAAACAATAGGTTTTGTACCTACAATGGGATATCTCCACGAAGGGCATCTTAGCTTAGTAAGAGAGAGTAGAAAAGAAAATGATATCACTTTTGTGTCAATCTTTGTTAACCCGACTCAATTTGGACCGGCTGAAGATTTTTCTCAATATCCGCGGGATTTTGAAAGAGATAAAAAACTTTTGGAAGATGAAGGCGTGGATTATCTCTTTTATCCAACTACAGAAAAGATGTACCCTCTCGATTATTCAACATATGCAAATGTCCAAAAATTAGATGAAACACTTTGTGGAAGAAGAAGGATAGGACATTTCAGAGGAGTTGTAACAATTGTTTTAAAATTATTCAACATAGTGAGCCCAACCTCAACATATTTCGGCCAAAAGGATGCTCAGCAAGCTCTTATAATAAGGCAGATGATACGAGACCTAAATCTCAATATAAGATTTAGAGTACTCCCGATAGTTAGAGAAAAGGATGGTCTGGCAATGAGTTCAAGAAACAGATATCTGTCTCATGAGGAAAGAAAAGAGGCAACGGCTCTTTACAAAAGCCTTAAAAAAGCAGAAGAACTTTTTAAAAAAGGAGAAAGAGATTCTTTAAAAATCAAAAGGGAGATTTATAAAATCATTTACACACATAAACTTCTAAAAATGGATTATGTTGAAATTGTGAGCTTAAAAGATTTAAAACCAATAAACAGAATTAAAGACAAGGCGCTCCTCGCACTTGCTGTTTACTTGGGAAAAGCACGATTAATCGACAACACAATACTCGGAGGGAACAATGAAGATCTTTGTTCTTAAAAGTAAGATACATCAAGCAAGAGTAACATCAAAAAATATTGAATATAATGGTTCTATTACAATAGACAGAGAACTTATGGATAAAGCGGGATTAAGAGAATACGAGAAGGTGGAAATTTATGATATTGAAAATGGAGAAAGATTTTCTACTTATGTTATAGAAGGAGAGAGAGGTAAAAGGGAAATAATACTTAATGGAGCTGCAGCGAGAAAAGTGGAAATCGGAGATAGGCTTATAATCGCTGCCTATGCTTTGATTGAGCAGGATGAAGAGATAACTCCTAAAGTAATAATCCTTGATAAAAATAATAGGATTAAATTTGAAAAAAATTCATAAGAAAAAAACTCTTTTTTTTATCCTAATTTTTTTCATTCTGTATATAAATCTTTACTCACAAAGTGAAACCTATTTTTTCACAATTCCTTCAAACGGAATAAAAGTTCACATTATACCAGACTATAACCTACCCTTGGCAGGACTTTCCATATTTTACAGAGGAGGAGCCTCTGAAGAGCCGAAAAATAAGAGAGGAATCACAAATGTAATAAAGTATCTAATGTTTATGAGAACTGAAAATCTTGCATCCGATGAATTCTTATTCTTCTTTTTTAATATAGGGGGTAAAGTAGATGCTCAATTATCCGAAAAATACATTATTTTTTATGAGGTTTTTCCAGCTGTTTATATAAATTCAGTACTATGGCTTGAGCAAGAAAGAATGAGAGGATTAAAGTTTGGAGTATCCGATGTTGAAAGAGCAAAAAAATTAGCGATTAGTGAAGTAAAAATCAAAAATTCCGAGATTCTCTCAAAAATATATATAAAAATTGATCTTTCAATAAGCGGAGGAAACAATCAGTTTGCAACTCCCGCATGGGGAAGGTCAGAGGATATAAAAAAGATAAGTTTAAATGATGTGAAAAAGTATTATAGAAAACACTTCACACTTAATAAACCCACTGTAATTGTAACAGGTCCTTTTAATAGCAAAAATCTTGCAAAAAAGATTTTTGCTTATTTTTCAAAAATAAGGAGGCCATCTATAAAACCCTCAAATAATTATCCTTTTTTAAATAGAGCAGAAGGCCCTTTTCGAATAAATCCTATTAATAAAACCTACATATATTCCAAAGTCTTTATTTTACCTCTTCCCAAAACACTAAAAGAATATCTAATTTATGAACTGCTTACAAAGACATTTTCATTATCTTTAAACGGAGATATAATGAAAAAGCTGCCAGCTTTCTCAAAATTTGATGTAAAAATAAGATACACAAAAAACAATGCCATTATTTACACGGTCTTATATAGTAAAGACAAGCTCAAAGTGTTCAAAAGCAAATATATTTTAGATAACACTTTAAAAGAGCTTGTTTCAAAGAGAATAAGTGATGAAGCCTTTAAAACATTGGTAAATACTCTGTTATCAAATTTATTATGGAAATTTCAATTCAGAGAAGAGAGATTAAAGGAAATTGCCAACTACTACTCCATCACGAATAAAATACTTTTAAAGGAACAATTCTATTATTCTCTTTTAAGAATAAATAAATTCGACCTTTACAGAGAAGCAAATAATTTGTTAAAAAACAAAGGAATAAAAATTGAGACAAAGTAAGATATTTTTTGTTTTTTTCATTGTTTTTCTATTTTCTATTTTTTGCTTAGGAAATAACATAATAAGACCAAAATACTTTTACTTTACCAATGGGCTCAGAGTAAAATACTTTAATATATCAAACCTTAAATACTCAAAAGTGGTGCTCACAATAAATTCAGGGGAAATAGATTCTGACTATAATTTCAGAGGATTAGCTGAATTATCAATAAGAGCTTTGTTTCAGGGAGGAGAAGGCTATTCTCCAAATTCAGTAAGAAAAATTTTTCTAACCAATGGAGTTATATTAGAAATAAACACAGATCTTGAAAAAATTGAAATAACCGCTTCACTCCCAACTAAAAACATAGAAAATTTTCTAAGATGTCTGAGTAGTTGTCTATCAGCTCCTTATTATTATTCAAAGGAAATTAATATTGAAAAAGATAAATTAAAAGAGCAGATAATCTCCGAAAGAAAAAACATTAAGGAATTAATAATAAAAAATATAGGATTTTTTGTTCTGGAAAAAGGAAACCCTTATTCAAAAGCATATAATCTTTATTTTATTGATAAAATCGGAAGAAAAGAGATACGAAAATATTATGAAAATAATATATTACCGTCAAACTCTGAAATGCTAATTTTAAGCTCAATAGATCCAGAAAAAATAAAGAATTCTCTAAAATTTTTCAGATGGGAACGAAAACCTGTCTTTAGAAAAAACATACCGCCTTTCAAAAAAGGAGATAATGTTTTTATAGAAACAAAAAGTAATAATGTTACAGTAAGCCTTGCCTCTTTTCTTCCGGGAGTAATAAATGAAAATAGGTATGCAATAGAGTTTTTTACCCATTTAATTAATGGATATTTTGGGTCAAGAGCAAATATCTATTTTGCGGAAAGAGGGCTTCCTCTACCTGAAACATATTTAAAAACATATCAAAATATAAGTTTTCTTGCCCTTCAATTTGAACTCTCTGATAGCTCTAAAATAAAACCTTTTCTTAATGAACTTCAAAAATTCAAAGACTCTCTGAAAAAGGATTTTCCGACAAAAATTGAGTATAATGATGCTATAACAAGCTTTATAGGAAAAAAGTTCTTACTCTGGCAAAGCCTTGAAAAGTATTATAAAGAATATCTGTTTTTCAAAAATTACTCAAAGCTTAAATTCTTTGACTTAAAATATATACTTTTAAAAACAAAGAAAAAAGAGATAAAAAAACTTTCAAATATTTTCCTGAAAAACTCAATACTCATTATCTCAGGAAATGAAACTGCTAAAAAAGAGCTCAAAGGGTTTTACAGACTTTACAGCTCCAATGATTTTTAGACATAAATTTTAAGAACCATCCAAACTGCCGCTATAATAAGAATCCACACAAATATTTTTTTTAAATGCTGTAACTTAACTTTTGTAGAAAGCATTGAACCTATTAAGGCACCTGAAGATGCAAAAGCTGCCATTGTAACAGCGAATTTCCAATTTACACCCGAACTGAGTCCTCTTCCCAAAAAACCCATCGTGGAAGAAAAGAGAACCATAACCGAATTTGTTGCAAAGGCAATCCTAAGAGGCATTCCACCCAAGATAATTAAAAGAGGAACTATCAATCCCCCTCCGGAAATTCCAACCATTCCGGCAATAAAACCTATTAAAAATATTGTAGGAAGGACAATCAAAACCGGAAAATTATAAATTTCACCACAACAATTTCTTTTCCAGATTGGACCAATCATAAATAACTCTGATTGTTTTTTCTCTGGTCTGGAAAGAAAGTAAGCAGAAATTAAGAGCAAAACTGAAAATAAAATTTTAAGATACACTGCCTTTATATTAGCAGAAATATAACCACCGACAAAAGCCCCGCTTGCTGAAGTTAAAATCACAGCGAGACCGGTTCCCCAATCAATTAAAGCCTTTCGGTGATAAACTATAGTCATTGTCAAACCTGAAACCATTAAAATAAAAAGAGAAGTTGTGGCAGCAAGATGAAAGCCTATCCCGGCTGTTATGAAAATTGGCACATAGAACTCACCTCCGCCCTTTCCAAACATAGAAAGAATAAGGGCAATAAAAAAAAGAATTAGCCCCAAAAAAATCATGAGGCACCTTTATTCTCAAGTATTTTTTTTAATAATTTACCCGGGGTTAATTCGCTTGTAAGAGCATTGTATCCACCCTCTAAAATTTTCACATTTTCCGAAGAAAAACCGTTTAACCTTAAGTAAACATAAACAATTGTGGCTCTTGTACCGGATGAGCAAAAAATTCCTATTTTCTTATTTTTAGGGATCTCATCTATTCTGTCCGGGATTTCTTCTATCGGAATATGAAGAACGGGCATATGATGATAAAGATTAAGTGAAAGAGTTTCAAATTCTTCTTTCGACCTCACATCCAATAAAACCGAATTTTCTGCAGTAAGATGACATGAAGCTGATATTTTGTGTTTACCTTTGCCAAAAAAGTTTAAATCCATGCTCCTTAAAAGATCATCAAATCCTTTCATTATATCCTCCTAAACCATAAAAGATATCTTAATCCCCAAAACATCTATTGCTTCCCAAAAGTTCCTTATTAATTCTCTTTTATAATCATAAAAAATATTAACAAATACAAAGTTTTTTGGTTTTAAAACCATCCCTAAGAAAAATTCATTTTTTTTAATCTTCTCTTCCTTAAAAAAATACTTTATTTCATCACCCATCCAAAGTTTAATTATACTATTAATAGTATAATTAAATCTGATCATATTTCTATACCTGAACTCTTTTTTATTAAAAAAATATTCAATTCTATTTCTATCCTTAACCATTATTTTTCCCCACGCATTTGTTTTGTAAGCCACCTCCTGAAATAAAAAACTTTCGTTTTTCCATTCTGTTATTTTTTTCTTACATTTTTCCCCGAAAAAAACACCAAAATCAAAATGTTTTATAAAAGATTTTACAAAACCTGAATAAATTTTCCTATAATAGTTTTTATTATTTTTAAATCTGATGGTACCACTTACCTTAAATTCACTCCTATTTTTATACTTGTGATGTATTGAAAAAATTGAATAAAATTCCTCTACCTGTGAAAAAAGAAGAGCTGAAAAAAACATGGTGAAAAAAATCCCATAAAAAAATTTTTTATTAACTTTCATATTCACTTTCCTTTTTCAAAAGAGTATCTATTTTAATAAAAATCTCATTAAGTTTTTTTACCTTTTCTCTTTCCAAACCAACAAAATTTATCAAATAAGTTTTTCCTTCTTCCGAAATATTATATATCCTTTTTGCAGCTCCACTTCCCTCTGTTTCCCACTTTGAACTAATAAGGCCTCGCTGTTCTAAATTTCTCAGGATTCTGTAAATTACACCTTGCTCCAAAACAGATGGATTTATCCCAAATTCAGAAATTCTTTCAACCAAAGAATAGCCATGATCCGGGGTTTCCATAATAAGAGCTAAAACAACAGATTCCAAAATCTCCCATGTCTTTATTCTAAAAATACAACCTTTTCTCTTTTTCATTTCTTTTTAATCAATTCTTTTAACTCTGCTATCTCCCTTCTAAGTTCCATAACATCCATTTTAAGTCTTCTTATTTCCTCCTCAACATCCGTGATATTTGGATTGAAAGACTCGGGCTCATACATCTCAGAAACATTATCACCATAATCAAAGTATACTTCTTCCCCTACAAGCTCTTCCAAAACATCCTTAACCTTACCGTAAACTCCTATTATCGGCTTAATCCCAAAACTTGAAAAAAACTCCTGAGCCTTTGGTCCCATACCACCAGTAGCAATAATATCCACGCCCAAGTTTTTCATAAATTCAGGAAGTTCGCCGGGATTATGAGATTCTGCCAATGGATTTTCGATGCTTTCCACTTTATTAATCTTTTGTCCATCAATTTCAACAATAATAAAATAGGGACAATGACCAAAATGATAACTCATAACACTATCAATTCCTTTTTTCTCATCTGAAGTAAAGGCTATTTTCATGAACACCTCCTATAGATAAAAATTGTACATATATTATAATTAAATATATAGAACAAATCAATTCAATTTTAATTTTTGTTGCTTTCACGAAGAAAATCTATTCTTCATAATTCGGCAAATCTGATATATAATCTTTTATGAATATTGGCTTTGATATAAGACCTTTTTTAAAAGATGAGAGCGGAGTTGGAGTGTATCTGAGGAACCTCCTTTTTGCACTTTCAAAAATTGACAAAGAAAACAATTATTTTCTATTTTCTTCATCCTTTAAAGATAGAGTTAGAAGAGAAACTCTTCCCCCCTTTAAAAATCTTAAGAGCCGGGACATGAGAATTCCTGTATCCTTTTTAAATTTTATCTGGTATAAATACTCTTTTCCACCCATGGGACTATTTTTTTTAAAAAAGCTTGATATTGTTCACTCTCCTGTTCCCAAAAGATTACCAGGAGGAAAAAAGAAAATTATAACAGTACATGACCTATGTTTTATTGAAAAGCCTCTCCTTGTAATGGAAGAAGCTGTGGAATACTTTAAGAATTCTTTTTTAAAGGAAGTGGAAAAAGCAGATGGTATTATTGCTGTTTCAGAATTTACAAAATCAAAAATAATTGAGATAGCAGGAGAAAAATATGAAGAAAAAATTCGAGTGATTTACGAAGGCTCTGATATGGATGAGATAGAGTCAACTCCTCCATCTTTTAATTTACCGAAGGAGTTCCTTCTCTTTGTAGGTACAATAGAGCCTCGGAAGAATCTTTCAAGGCTTTTCAAGGCAATCGCAATTTTAAAAGAAAGTTTTTCAAACATAAAACTTGTAATAGTTGGGAAAAAGGGATGGGCTTATAAAGAAATTCTTTCCATGATTCCAAAATTGGGCCTTGATAATAATATAATCCTTACAAATTACATTAAAAGAGAAGAGTTAAAATACCTTTATGAAAAATCAAAAGCTTTAATCTTTCCATCTCTTTACGAGGGCTTTGGTCTACCCATCCTTGAGGCTATTTATCTTAAAAAGCCAGTTTTAGCATCAAATCTTAATGTTTTCAAAGAAATTTTTAATAGCTACCCTCTTTACTTTGACCCTTTACAACCTGAAAGCATTGCAGAAACTATAAAATCATTTTTTCAAACACCTATAAAAATTAAACCAGAGGACTCAAAAAAATTAATTAATAAATTAAACTGGGAGAAAACCGCAAGAGAGACTTTAAGATTTTACGGAGAAATATTATGAGAATAGCAGTTGATGCTTATGAAATTAATAAAAATTATACAGGAGTTGGACGATATACATTTGATCTAATAAGTGCACTCGTAAAAATTGATAAGGAAAATGAATACACTCTATTTTTTAAGGAAAACTCTGAACTTTCAAATTCCTTAAAAGAAGTAAATAAAATTTTCCTTCCTTCAGAAAAAGGATACACTTATTGGCAAAACTTTCTCCTGAACCCCATGCTAAAAAAGGGTAATTTTGACCTTTTCTTTGCAACAAATTATTCATTACCTATCTTTTTCAAAGGAAAATCCGCTCTAACTGTTCACGATATTTCATGGAAAGTGTTAAAAGATGATTACTCTTCAAAAGAAAGGATTCTAAAAGAAATAAAAAGTCGGCTCAGTTTTAAAAAAGCTTCGCTTATTTTCACAGTATCAGAATTCACCAAGGACGAAGTGGTAAAATATTACAAAGCTAACCCTGATAAAATAGTTGCAATCCATTCTGCAATTAACAACAAGTTTCACAGAGCTAAGGAAGATGAAATTTTAGAGTTTAAAAAGAAATACTCAATAAAAGGGGAAAAATTTATCGGTTTTCTCGGAAGTTTGTTTAAAAGAAGACATATAAAGGAGTTAATCAAAGCTTTTAATAAACTTAGAAAAACAGATAATGAAATTTCCCTTGTAATCTTTGGTAAGATTTATGATAGTGGAGTAAAAGAGTTTATTAATTCCGAAGGGATTTTCTGGAATGAAAGGATAGAAGATAAATATATAAATGCTTTCTATTCATCCTTAAATCTATTCGTGTATATTTCAGATTATGAAGGATTCGGATTTCCCCCTCTTGAAGCCCTGAAGTGTGGAACTCCCTCTTTACTTTTAAAAGGTTCATCATTAGAAGAAATTTACAAAAAAATAGCGCTCTTTGTGGAAAAGCCCTCTTCTGAACTAATTTATGAGAAATTAAAAGAATTCTTCTCAAATGAAGAGAATTACAGAGAGACTATCTTCTCAGAATTTAAAGAAAGAGAAGATTATTTTACATGGGAAAGAGCAGCAAAAGAGTATCTTAAACACATCAAAAAATTGCTTAAATAAAATTCCTCATATTATTTAAAATCTCCGCTCAGCTCTTTAAGAGAATTTGCTTTAAAATGAATGAAAATTTTATCTCCCTTTTTGAGATTAAGCCTCTCAAGGCTTCGATTTGTTATTATTACTTTAAATAAAATATTTCCACTATTTACGCCTATCTGTGAATTATAATTCATATTTATTAATTCAATTATTTCTCCCTCATAAACATTTAAAGCAGATGAATCCAGAGGCTCTTTTGAAATAATTATCTCATCCGCTCTAAGGCTTAAAAAGCCCTGTCCATCTTTAAAAAACGGAGTGTGAAAGCATATTTCAGAACCATCAACACAAAAAAGATTCCCTTTGAATTTCCCCTTGAAGATATTTTTTTCTTTTACAAAGGAAGCTATCCATAGATCGTCCGGGTTATTTATAAGCTCTTTTGGAGTTCCTTCTCTTATTTTTTCTCCGTTTTTGATAACTACAAGTTTTTCCGAAAGGGTTATCGCTTCATCAAAATTATGGGTTACATATATAATTGAAATTCCGTATTTTCCTCTTATTTTCTTTATCAATTTAATATAATCCTCTTTTTTTTGAGCATCAATTGAGCTCAAAGGTTCATCCATTAACAAAAGTTCCGGCTTATAAACAAGAGCCCTAACAAGAGCAACTTTTTGTCTTTCACCACCGGATAAAGTTTCCGGTTTTCTTAAAAGAAGGTTTTTTATTCCAAATTCATCCGAAAAAGTTTCAATCATTTCTTCTATTTTATTTTTTCTAAACTTCCTCCTTTTCAATGGAAACTCAATATTTTCCTTTACCGAAAGATGGGGAAAAAGCCCTGTGCTTTGTGGAATATAGCCTATATTTCTTTTTTCAGGAGAAAGTTTTGTTATATCCTTTCCGTTTAGTAAAATCTTGCCATCTGCCTTTACAATTCCTGTTATAATCTTTATAATTGTTGATTTTCCAGCTCCAGAAGGGCCTATCAAACTTAAAATTTCTCCGTCATCCACGTTGAAACTAATACCCTTAATTTCAAAAGTTCCTATCCTTTTCTTTATTTTTTCAAGTGCGAGCATTATTTTTTCCTATCTGTAATAATCCTTAGAACAACAAAAACAGTTATAATCAAAAGGAGTAAGAAAGCCACGGAAGGAGCAGAGGATCTCAAACCAAAGGATTCAAACCTATCATAAATCAATGTGGAAATTACCTTCGGGTTATATGCTAAAATAACAATTGCCCCGAATTCAGAAATTCCCCTTGCCCACATCATAATTGAGCCTGAAATAATATCTCCCTTTACAAGAGGTAAGGATACTTTCATAAAAGTCGTAAATTTGGAAGCTCCAAGTGTTCTTGAAACAGCTTCCAATTCCCTATCCACTTTTTTAAAACCCTCTTTA
>JAMOVU010000199.1 GCA_027067555.1 Candidatus Aminicenantota bacterium
GGACAAACTCTTCCGCAAACCGCAGGAAGTGAGTTTGTTTCTTTTATTTTTTTTGCAGCATCCAAAAATTTACCCTGTTCCACTAATTTAATAAAACTTGGAATTTTAACAGCAACAGGACATCCCATAACACAGGTAGGGGAAGGACAGTCAAGGCATCTTTTAGCTTCAAGGATTGCCATTTCCTCCGTATAACCAAGGTTAACCTCTTCAAATATCTTATTTCTTACTTCAGGCTCTCTTTCTATCATATGAACTCTATCTATATTTCCTCTTTCCTTAGCCCTTATGCTTCTTCTGAGCTCAGCTCTCCATTCCTCTTTTCTTTCAATATTTATTTCATCTATTATTTTTTGGATGTTTTCCTTAGACATTTTTACCTCCTTAAAGAATTAATTTGATTTCCCAAATTGGGCTAAAACTTTTTCATAAGCAATTTTTTCCTGCTCTTTGTAAACAGTTGCTCTCTTTAACATGTTGTCCCAATCAACAAGATGTCCGTCAAATTCCGGTCCATCGACACATACAAATTTTGTTTCATTACCAACTGTTACTCTGCAGCTTCCGCACATACCTGTACCATCAACCATTATAGTATTTAAGCTCACAAGGGTGGGAATATTGTATTCTTTTGTTAAAAGGGACACAAATTTCATCATTATTGCAGGTCCCACCGCCAGAACCATATCTAATTTTTCACCTTCATCTATAAGTTTTTTAATAGCATCGGTTACAAGCCCTTTTTCCCCATAACTTCCATCATCAGTCATCACTATAACCCTATCAGAATATACAGACATTCTGTCTTCTAAAATTAAAAGTTCTTTTGTTCTTGCTCCCAAAACAGTTATTATCCTGTTTCCAGCTTCCTTCATCGCAGCAGTAATTGGAAGAAGAGGAGCAATTCCAACACCTCCTCCTACACTTACCACTGTTCCCCATTTTTCAATGTGGGTGGGTCTTCCGAGAGGCCCTACCAAAGAATAAATCTCATCTCCTACATTCTTAAGTGATAGCTTAAAAGTAGTAGCTCCAATAACCTGAAAAATAATTTCAATCCAGCCCTCTTCAGGAGAAGAATCAACAATAGTTAAAGGTATTCTTTCGTCACCTTGAGAAGGAATAAGAATAATGAATTGTCCTGCTTTTCTTTTTTTAGCTATACGAGGAGCAATGACTTTCATAGAATACTCATTTTTTGCAATGGTATTCTTCTCAATAATTTTATACATATAATTCCTCCTAAATATAAAATAGAACAGCATATAATAATATAAATCACTTAAACTGTCCACCAAAAAGCCGTGGTCTAAATTTTATTTTCCCCTTTTGTTTACTTTATCTTTAAATATGTTCAAGTATTCCTTGTACCCCTCTTTTTCGAGATCATCCACTGAAATAAATCTTAAAGCAGCAGAATTGATACAGTACCTTAAACCCATAGGTGGGGGTCCGTCATGGAAAAGATGGCCTAAATGGGAGTCTCCATATTTACTCCTTACCTCAACCCTCTTCATTCCATGGCTTAAATCAATCTTGGTAATAATATTTTCAGGCTCAAGGGGTTTCTTAAAACTTGGCCATCCACTACCCGAATCATACTTATCAATTGAGCTGAAAAGAGGCTCTCCTGAAACTATATCCACATATATACCATCTTCTTTATTATTCCAGTATTCATTATCAAAAGGGGGTTCTGTACCATTCTCTTGAGTAACAAAAAATTGAATCGGAGTGAGAATCATTCTTAATTCATATTCGGAAGGCTTTTTAAAATTTTTCCAGGACTCTTTCCTTTTTTCTTTTTTCCATGTTTTTATTATAAAAGGAAGTCTCCCTGAACTAATGCTATAATTCTTGTATTCAATAGGATGCTTTTTACAATACCTCTGATGATATTCCTCCGCTCTATAAAACTCCTTTGCTTTTTTAATTTCAGTTACAATCTTTTTTTTAAAAATACCGAGTTTTTCCATTTTTTCCTTAGATTTCATAGCTTTTCTCTTCTGGTCATCATTATGATAAAAGATAGCGGTTCTATATTGAGGTCCCCTATCAGCAAATTGTCCATCCGGATCAGTAGGATCTATATTCATCCAGAATATTTCCAGAAGTTTGTCATAACTTATTTTCTTAGGGTCAAAAATAACTCTGACTGCTTCATAATGTCCGGTACTCCCCATACAAACTTCTTCATAAGTGGGATTTTCCTTCCAGCCTCCTGTATAACCGGAATAAACATTTATAACACCTTCAATATCTAAAAAGGCAGCTTCCATACACCAGAAACAACCTCCTGCAAAGGTTGCTTCCTCCAATTTTCTATCTTTAGCCATAATAATTCCTCCGAGGATAAGCATAATTAAATAAATTTTTAAAAAAGTTTTCAAGTTAAATCACTTGCTCTGCGGGTGTCTGTACTTTATAACCCTTACCTTTTCCATTGTAATAAGCCCTTCTTTAACTGTTTCATCAAGAAAAGGAATTAATTTATTTAAATTTTCCTCTGTATCAACAATTTCAATAATTACCGGCAGATCTTCCGAAAGTCTTAAAAGTTTTGCCATATGAAGCCTGCTGTGAGCTCCGAAACCCATAAGACCTCTTACAACTGTAGCTCCTGCAAGATTAAGCTCCCTTGCTTTTAAAACTATCTGTTCATAAAGAGGAACTCCTTTATAACTATCCTTTTCTCCTATAAAAATTCTTAACAAAACACCGGTTTCGGGTAGTTTAACCATTTTTACCTCCAACCTGTAAACTTTATCAAATATTTTGACATAATCAAACCCAAAAACACTAAAATAATCCCGAAAAAATTACTTACAAAAAGATTCATCAAAGCATATTTTATCTCCCCTACCCTTGCTAAGTTTACAGTTTCAAGCATAAATGTTGAGAATGTTGTAAAAGCTCCTATCATTCCTATGAAAATTATTAACTTAATACTTGGCGGTAAAATAAAAGTTTCGGAAATTCCCCAGAGAAAACCCAAAATAAATGCTCCTAAAAGATTAACCGTTAATGTTCCCAATGGAAAACCTGTATTAACATTTTTATGAACAAATCCTGTTAACGCATATCTTAGCAATGCCCCTATCCCTCCACCGACTGCTATTAAAAATATTTCTTTCATATTTTCACCTCTTAAAATTTTAAACCTGTAATCTATCAGTATTTAATTAAGGAGTCAAACTATTTAAATAGAAGAAAAAAGACTTTAATCCCTACAATCAAGAACAAAACACCCAGCAAAAACCTTAATCTTTTTTTATCAACTTTTTCCCTTAAAATATTGCAGAGGATTCCTGCTGTCATGGCTCCGAAAACTGCAACAATTATTAAATTCCAGTCAAAAGATTTTACAATTTTAATCCTTGCAATTAATCCCATAAAGGATGAAACAAATACCAAAGGCGCAATAATAGAAACTATTTCACCTGCAGAAAGTCCTAATAATACAAAAATAGGAAGCAAAATGCTTCCTCCACCGATTCCCAACATCCCGGCTAAGAATCCACCTGATAATCCTAACAAGAGAAAAATTAAAGACTCAGGTAAAAGTTTGTGTATTCTACCTCTTTTAAAATTTTCTGTTTTTGATTTTTTTTCCAAAGCTTTTGAAAAAGATTTGTAAGCTCCCAAAAGCAATATTATCAGAAAGAGCCATAATATTACTCTCTTATCAATATTATGTGATACTAATACACCTAAAGGAGGAGCTACTAATGCTCCTATTATTAAGGGGAATATTTTTGAAATATTAATTTCTCCACTTTTTAAAATTTTGAAGTTAATAGCAGCAGAGACAATAATATTAACAGTCAAACCAATTGCTATTGACTCTTGAAATGGAAACCCCATTAAAAAGAGAGAAGGGATAACAACCGTAGCAGAGCCAATTCCTGCCATTCCAAAAAGAAGACTCGTTATAAAGATTATTATAAATGCTATTAAATACATTGGCTATTTTATTTTAGTTTGGAAATTTTGTAAATCTTTCGAGATTCGCTATTCCCTGTAAAAAACCAAGTTTACAAATAAAAACATAAAGACAAATGGTAAAAGCAAAATAGTTAAAAATACTGAAATTATAGCGTAAATAAAAGAGAAAAAGCTTTTTATTAAGATTTTTCCCTTACTTATCTTTTTTATTTCTCCCTTTGAATTAATAATATAAATATTTTTCGTTCTTAATAAGAGTGTCATTATAAGAACATTAAGAAATCCAGCACCTGAAAAATTAGAAACAGGAATAAGGATGTAATCAAAGAACATTTTTTTTATCTCTTTGGGAATTGAAAAGATATTGAAATCACCTTTCTTTTTATATTCAATAATTTTATCAATATTCCTGTATTTTTTAACTCTTTTAACGGAATGGCTGTGGGTTAATAAGAGATAGTCAACAGAATTGCCAAATTTTTTAGTTATAATGGGTAAAAGTTTATCTAAAAGCTGAATACTGACACTTCTTATTATTAAAACTTTTCCCTTTTTCATCTGAATATTGTAAATGCCAATTTATATGTAATTTTCAGCTTATTAATTATTTCCCTTTTCACCTTCATCCTTTTTTTAAAAGCTTTTTTTGAATTTTTAATCGAATTTGTCATAGCCTTAAGATATATTAAAGTCCTTTGTTCCAAGGAAAAGTAAATGCACAGATAAATCATTTTTATAATTGAAAGGATTAGTCTATTTAGCGGAAAATACTTCAGGATTATCCAGAAAAGGTTTCTTGTGTAAAAGAATGGACCTCTTTCGGACTCTCTATTTTTCGGGGAGAATTTATGATAGACAACAGCACCCGGTAACCACACTATTTTGTATCCTGCATTGAGTACTCTTATGGAAAGATCCATTTCATTCCAATAAAGAAAAAATTCGTCAGGGTAACCTCCCACCTCATTAAAAACACTTTTTCTTAAACCAGCTCCAGCTCCATTGAAACCCATAATATAAGAGATTTTATTAGTTTTCTCTTCTGAAAACTTTTCTTTATTACCAGAATAATCCTCACTTCTCACATCAAGGGCAATTATTCCGATTTTTTCATCCTTTTCAAAGGTTTTTATCATTTTCTCAATAGTGCCTTTATCAGGATATGAATCATCATCAAGTATAAGAATATAATCTCCTGAGGCTTTCTTAAACCCTTTATTATAGGCAGCAACTCCTATGTTTTTATCAACCGGTATTAGTTTTATTAAAGGAAAATCATTTTTTATCATCTCCTTTGTGCCATCTGTTGAAGCATTATCTACAACTATTATCTCCAGATTCTTTAAACCATAAGATAAAATTTTTTTAAGGCTGTCTTTTAATTCTTCCTTTCGATTATAACTTAAAATAACTATTGAGACTTTTGCCATAAAAAATTATCTCACAAATAGGTATATTTTCAAAGAATTGATAAATAAATTCATCAATATCTTATGTCTTAATATTAATTCAAAAAGTCAATTTCCTATTGACAAAAAATTTTTTTTAAAGGATAATTTAGGCTTGCGGGCATAGCTCAGTGGTAGAGCATCAGCTTCCCAAGCTGAGGGTCGCGGGTTCAAATCCCGTTGCCCGCTAAATTCATTTATAGAGGTAATAAAATGGGATTTATTTCAAAGTCAGGAAAAAAGAGTAATTCAAGTGAAAACTCAATTGAGAGCTTTTACAACCCTTCAAATCTTTCATCCGAAAAAACCATAATCGGAAAAACACTTATTATCGATGGAGAAGTCAAATCCGATGAAGATGTAATCATAGAAGGAAAAGTAAATGGGAAAGTTGAAGTTGGTAAAACCTTAACTATTGGAAAACATGGTCATGTAAATGCTGAAATCAAAGCGAGAATCGTTAGAATTGTAGGAAAAGTTGAAGGAAATGTTGAAGCAGGTTATAAAGTGGAAATTGTACCTAACGGGCATCTAACAGGAAATATTAAAGCTCCTAAAATCGTGATCGCAGAGGGAGCAATTTTCAAGGGAAATGTTGATATGAAAATTAATGAACAGGTTATTACTCCTACTGAAGTTACTCCCCCTCCCTTAGAAAAAGAAAAGGAAGAAAAAGCTACCAAATAATGGCTTCCTCTAAAACCTGGTTTTTAATTCTTCAGAAAGAGCCTCTTTCTCCTTACCAGAATATGGCTATCGATGAGTTTTTGATGGAAAAGTGTGAAAAAGAGGAAAATATAACTTTCTTAAGATTTTACAAATGGGCTCCACCTTCCGTCTCCATAGGTAGATCTCAAAAAGCCAAGAAAGTTGTTAATCATAAACTTCTCAAAGAAAAAGGGGTTGGTTTTGTCAGAAGACCAACCGGGGGAAAAGCTGTTTTGCACTATGAAGAGCTAACATACTCAATAGCATCTTCAGACATCAGATTTATTAGTTCACCTTCTGTGAGAGTTGTATACAACCAATTGGCAAAAGCACTTTTGAAGGGATTACTGAATTTGGGAATTGAAGCAAAAATAGTTAGTAAAGATCCCAAGGGTCTTGTTAGAACCAATCTTCCCTGTTTTTCCTACCCTACAAGAGATGAAATCGAAGTAAAAGGTAAAAAGATAATAGGAAGTGCTCAAAAGAGGTCTAAAAATTCGATTCTTCAACATGGTTCTATTCCCATCAAAGATTACAGAGACCTTTATGCTGAGCTAACTTTCGTAGATAGAGCGATCCTCTTTAAATCAATGACCACAATTGAGCTCGAAATCGGAGAAAGTGATTGGGACAAAATTTCCAAAGCTTTTACCAAAGGATTCCAAGAAGAATTTGATGTCAATTTTGAAAAATATGAATTTAATAAAAAAGATAAAGATGATATTGAAAAATTGGTTAAGAATAAGTATTCTACTGATACTTGGAATTTTGAGCTTTAAGCTCTATTCTCTTGAATATTATGTTCAAATTCATAAGATATCTCAAAAAGAGATAAGTTCTTTTGAAGCTTATTTAAGAAATTTAAGAAAAATCGGAATAAGTGGAGCTTTTTTAAGAGTGTTTCAAAATAAAGGCGATAGATTTCATAATATACTACCAATAAAAAACAAAATCGGTGTTTACTTTGACAATGAAAGTAACTTTCCTATTGTAAATCCGATTGCAAACAACTTAAACTCTCCTTTTGAACTTTATTTCTGGATGAGTTCAAGGTGGATGGATTGGGTTAAGGGGCCCAAATATGGAAAATATTTGATATTGCAAAATAAAGATAATAGGAAAACAATAATAAGCACTTTCTCTGAACTTTCAAAAGTAAATTCAAACGGAATTTTAATTCAGGATGATTTGATTATAAAAAAGGCTGAAGAAAAAGCATCCGGATTAAAGAGCAAAGAATTAATCATAGAAAAGTACATTTCCGAGATAAAAAAGAAAATCGGAGATAAAGAGTTAATTGTTAATGTTTACTATGAAGTCCCTCTAAGTAAAAAAATCGGAGTAAGCTGGTACGGACAAAGTATTGATGGTTTACTTAATGCAGGCGCAGACTATTTGGCGATAATGCTTTATCATAGACAAATAAAAAGAGAATTAAAATTTGACAATAAAAAACTTACCCTTTATATTGAGAAAATTATTAAAAAATTAAGCCCATATTCGGATAGATCCTTTATAAAATTACAAATTATGGACTTTAAAACATCAAAATTTATTCCTCAAAAGGAAATTCTAAAAATAATAAAATTAATTCCCAAAAATTTTAAAGGAGTTATTCTTACTCCAATAACAACAAACAAAAAGACTTTCAGTTATTTAAGTCAACTATTATCAAAAATCAAATCAGAGCAAAACTAAACTTCATTGTTGACTATAGAATTTTTTGTTATTATCATATACGATGAATATAAACTCTATATTAATTACAGGTGGCTATGGTTTTATAGGTTCAAACTTTATAAGGTTTCTAAGAAAAAAGCTCCCGGATATTAAAATTTATAACCTGGATAAGCTCACTTACGCTGCAAATATTGAAAATTTAAAGGATTTTGAAGAAGATAAAAATTATATCTTCGTGAGAGGTGATATTAAAGACAAGTCTATCCTTGAAATTCTTTATCCGAAAGTTGATGCTATTGTCCATTTTGCGGCTGAAACTCATGTTGACAGATCGATCATAGCTCCCGGAGAATTTATCATGACAGAGGTTTACGGAACATTTAACATGCTTGAAACCATGAAAAATTTTAAAAATATAAAGCTCTTTTTACACATTTCGACAGATGAAATTTATGGTAGCATTGAGAAAGGAAGCTTTAAAGAAAACTCTCCTTTAAATCCTTCTTCTCCTTACTCTGCAAGTAAAACTGGAGCTGACAGACTTGCTTATTCGTACTTTAAAACATTCGGGTTGCCTGTGATCATTGCCCGACCTTCAAATAATTATGGCCCATATCAGCATGTTGAAAAATTTATCCCCCTATTCATTACGAATGCACTTGACAATAAGGAGCTTCCACTCTACGGAAAGGGAGAGAATGTAAGAGATTGGTTATATGTTATTGATAATTGCGAAGCTCTATTTTTACTACTTGAAAAAGGTAAAATAGGAGAAGCCTATAACATAGGAGCAAAAAATGAAGTCAAAAATATTGAAATTGCAAAAAAGATAGTTAATATTTTAGGAAAGGATGAATCCCTGATAAAATTCGTTGAAGATAGAAAAGGGCATGATTTGAGATATTCCGTGGATTGGACAAAAATAAAAAAATTAGGATGGCAGCCAAAGAAATCCTTTGATGAAGGACTTAAAGAGACTGTTGAATGGTATAAAAATCATCGCCATTGGTGGGAAAAGGTAAAAAGAGGTGAATTCTCTAATTTTTATAAAAAATATTACAAAAGTGAAATTCAATGAAAGCATTAATAACAGGGATTAATGGTTTTGCAGGGCAGTATTTGAAAAAACTTCTTGAAAAAAACGGTTATGATGTATGGGGAATAGACATAAAAACTGAAAAAAATAATAAAAAAATTATAATCGGAGATTTAAATAATAAAGAGTTAACAATTAAAATCTTAAACAAAGTAAATCCAGATATAATTTATCACCTTGCAGCTACAACCTCAGTAAGAAGATCCTGGGAAATACCTCTGGAAACAGTTAAAAACAATTATATAGCATCTCTTACTTTAATAGAATGGACAAAAGAGAAGAATAAAAAACTTTTTATCATGGGAAGCGGAGAGATTTATGGAAATAAGAAAAAATTTCCAATAAAAGAGACTTCTTCTGTTAATCCCCTAACCCCTTATTCCTTATCAAAATATATGGTAGAAAAAACAGCAATTTTTTTTAATAAAAATTTTCATACAAAGATTTATCTTTCAAGAGCTTTTAATTTTACCGGACCCGGACAGAGAGAAGTTTTCGTAATCCCAGCTTTTTCAAAACAGCTTGCAGAAATGGAAATTGGTAGAAGAGAGAAAGTTTTGAGAGTCGGGAACCTCTCCGCAGTAAGGGATTTCTCAGATGTAAGAGATACTGTTGAAGCAATCTTTTTAATTACACACAAAGGTAAACCGGGAACTCCATACAATATTGCAAGCGGATATTCATATAGCATACGGGAAATCCTAAATAAACTCCTGTCTTTGGTAAACTTCAAAGTAAAAGTAGTAGAAAACAGTCAAGAGTTTAGAAAGAATGATATAAGAAAATTAGAGGGAGATTTTTCCAGATTAAAGAAAGATACAGCCTGGAGTCCTAAAATATCATTGGAAAAAACTTTAAAAGACACTCTTGATTATTGGCGAAAAAAGGTAAGTGAAGGATAAAAAAGAAATAAAAAGAAAGATAATACACATTTTTTTCGGATTACCAATTGTCTTATACCTTTACCTCGATTTTAAATACCTTGTCTTAATTGCACTAATAGCTTTAATTCACAATATATTTATAGCACCATTATATATGAAAGAACTTTTTAGAGAAAATAAAAAATATGACATCGGTATAATAAGCTATCCAATTGGAGTTCTTTTTTCTCTTTTTGCCTTTAAAAACGAGCCTATATTCGCCTCTCTCTTATGGGCCTCATTATCATTCGGGGATGGATTTGCTGCTCTTGTTGGCACAAGTTTTGGAAAACACAAAGTAATATCCAATAGTAAAAAGAGCATTGAAGGAATGCTTGCATTCTTTTTATCAACAGTTATAAGCGGTATATTTATTTTTATTCTTTTAACAGCAAAATTTCCTATTAACTTTTCCTTTAAATTTTATCTCTTAATTTTAATTGTATTTTCTTTCTTTCTCTCATTAGTTGAGATATTTCCATTTAAATTTACCGATAATATTTTTATCCCGATCTTAGGTTTCATTTTTCTTTATCCTTTTCAAATTTTATCGAACTCAGGAGCATACAATTTGAATTTTCATTTTCAATATATTGATAAAATAGCTATTCTCTTTATTTTTGTTCTCGGGGCAGAGGCATTTTTTCTGAAATGGTTAAATTTAAAAGGCGCTTCAGCTGCTATTATTTTTGGCATCCTTATAATTATCTTCTCCGGAGCCAGTTCAATAATATTATTAATTATGTTTTTTATTCTCTCAATATTAGCCACAAAATTCAAATTCTCCTATAAATTGAAAAAAAATATTGCTGAATCTAAAACCGGAATACGAGGGTTATACAGTGTAATCCCCAAAGGTATTTTACCTGTTTTTGTATCTTTCTTAATTTTTCTCTCAGGAAATTCAGAGTACTTTATCTTTTCCTTTGTTGTAGTAATAGCAACATCTACTTTTGATACAGTTAGCTCGGAGATAGGCAAAGCCATCTCAAGATATTCATTTTCTTTAATAAAACTTAAAAAAGTCAAAAGCGGAGAATCAGGCGCAATTTCTCTCCAAGGTACCTTAGCCGGTATTTTAGCATCACTTTTAATAATGTACTCCGGCGCTATTCTTCTTCACCTTCCACAAAAGTTTGTTTTAACCGGCCTTTTAATAACAATTATCGCAAATCTTTTTGAACCATTTTTCTATAAAGTATTATACAATTCCCCCCTCACTAAACCTACTACTAATTTTCTTCTTCTTTCCCTTTCTTTTTTCCTTGCCCTTCTAAGTTACCCCTATATTACATAATATTTCTTCTTAAATATTCCTTAAACTCAGGAGGGATCTCTTTCAATTTAACTCCCATTCCGCTTAGCATATAAGAATAAAAATGAGAGGGATACTTTATACTCCACCTTACCTCTCCTTTTAAGCTGTAAACTCTGTCATTATCTTCCAATAAAATTGTTATCTCTCTTCCGGAAGGAAGTATTTGAGTTGAAGCAATGTGTAGTCCCCCTGATGATATGTTGGAAGTAAAGCCTAATCTTTCATAATTATTTTCTCCGAATTTTACCATTACCCTTTTTTTAATCCTCTCTTCCCTTCTTTTTTCCATTTTCGCAACCCCTTTTTTTTCTAAAATCTTATTAAATTACTATATATAATTATATGACTTTTTTAATCATTGTCAAGAGAATTTTTTTTGATGGGGAACTTTTTAAATATTAAAGCCGTTATAATTATATTAATTAAACTTAAGGAGGCTAAAATGAACAAAAAATTGATAATTATAATTTTAGCTTTAATATTTTTAACTCTTTCCACTCTATCTTACGGAGAAACTCTTTTGAAATTTAATCTTATTTCAAAAGACAAAGGGGAAGAAGTTAAAATCAATATGATAATTCCCTTATCAGTATTACAAAAGATAATTAAATCAGAAGATTCCTTTAGAATTAATAGAAAAATAGTTAAGAAGGAGATTCTACTAAAATCTTTAGATATTTTAAAAAGAGGGGAATCTTTTGAAACAGAAATTAAGAGTGAAAAAAGTGCGGAAATAGTTTTCTTAAAAATAAGTGCTATGAAGAATATAAAAGTCTCTAAAAGGCACAAGTTAAAAAAAATGATTATAAAAATTAAAGATAATGAAGATAGCTTAGATATAAGTATCCCTATTTCTTTGGTAAAAATTTTCTCTTCAATTATAAAAAATAGTATTGAAGATGAGGTGGGAGAATCAAAAGTACTTTTAGATTATATTTTCTCTCCCTATAAATATATTGATTATTTTAAAAGCAATGAAATTCCTCTTATTGAAATAAAATCTTCGACCAATGAATATGTTAAAATCTCATTTAAAAATTAACCAAATTTTGCTATCTTTTTGAATTCAGTATATTTACAGTATCAAGATTATAAAAATCTTTTAACAATTCATAAACTTCGGGAGTATTTTTCTTTAAAAGAGATGGATTTTCAAAGAAATACTCTGTTGCCACTGCAAAAAACTCTGCTTCATTTGTACCTGCATAGCTTCTTAAATAAGGCTTTCTTCTAACCCTTATCCACTCCCTGTGAATTATTCTTCTCCATCTCTCTATTTTTGAAGGTAATATTCTTGTCATAGGTATTCCACCTGCTTCTCCATCTTCCCAATCAAAAAAATGTGCTATCTCATGATAAATAACATTATAACTATCCTTCTTACTAAAAAAACTATACTCAAGACCGCCTTCAGTAATAATCATAGGGCCATTTTTAGGAGCCATTCCTGTTATATTACCTTTGTTCATATTAAATTCTTTATCAATTGTATTGGCAGGATAAATTACTATGCTATCCTTAAATGGAGGCTCCCATTCCGGTCGACCATTTAACATTGAAGCAACAGCACCAGCTATTATAATTTTCTTTTTTTCATCCACTTCTTTTCCTTCAATCCTTTCTATTCTATAAGAGGAAAGGAAAATTTTAACATCATTTTCAAATCTACTCTTTCTCTCCCCATCTATCGCTCTGTAAAAGTTCAGGTTTTTGCTTAATATTTCTCTCCATTTTTCCGGAAATTTCCTTTTAATTGCCTTAATTCTTCTAAATTTATCTCTTAAAGCAATTACTAAATAGAAAAGTTCAATAAAAAGACCGAAAAATAAAATTATGGGATTTTCAAAAATAAAAAAGAAAATGAGTGTGGAAAATATAATAATAGCAGAATTTATCAATAAAAAAATCTTATCTATTTTATAAATTACTTTCATTTGTAAATTCATATAAAAAAATAGACACCGAAACAGACAGATTTAAAGATTCAAAATTTGTAGGAGATTCAATTTTAACTGAAAAATCACAGTATTTTTTAGGCTCGGAAGAGATACCTTTATCTTCACTTCCGAAAAGTAGGACAAACTTTCCTGTTTTCTTCAAATTCTTTATACTTTCGCTTCCATTACTTTCAGCACAAGCTACTTTAAATCCTTTGTCTTTAGCAAGCTTTAAAAAGGCGGGAATACTCTTTACTCTATAAGGCTGAACATATGTAATTGCCCCAGCAGAACTTTTTGACACAGCATCTCCAATGGATGTCACTCTTTTGGAAGGAAGAACTATAGTATCAACACCAAAAAACCAAGCACTTCTTATAACTGCGCCTAAATTTCGAGGGTCCTGAATACCATCAAATGCAATTATTAATTGTGTGTCTTTCAATTTTTTCAATAATTCTTTTTCACCTTTCAAAGAAACCAAATTTACCTCTGCAATAATTCCCTGGGAGTTTTTATATTTTGAAAAAAAGTGCTGCCCCACTCTCTGAATGTGAATATCAAACTTCTTTGCTTCTTTGATTATCTCAAAAACTTTTGAATTTAATTTTTTATCATTTCTGACTATTATTTTGTGAATTTTTTGAGGCTTCTTTTTTATAAATTCATAAACAGGATTTATCCCCTTAATAATCTCCATTTTTTCTCCTGATAACAATAGGAACAAAAAATGTAATAAGAAAAATAAAAATTAACAAAATCTTAAAAATGATCATTTTACCTAAAGAAAGGAAAATAGTTGAAATCCCGGATATAAATACAATAAAGCCAAAAAAATATGTTGTATTCGTAGCTCCAAATCTTTCTCTTATATAAAAGGAAAGGTGATGGGGAGAGCCTTTCCAGGGAGGTATTCCAGAGTATATTCTTCTTAAAATAGTGAAAACAATTTCCGCAAGAGGTATAAACAAAAGAATCAAAGGATTTATTACGGAAATTTTGTTTAAGTAAGAATAATCAATGGCAAATGATAGAACAGCAATAATATAACCCAATAGCATACTTCCGGAATCCCCTAAAAAAATCCCGGCTTTGGGAAAATTATGATAGAGAAATGATAAAAGCGCTCCCAAAGTAGCGGTTGAGATTAACATTAAAGAAAAATTATTTTCAAGAGAGGAATAAAAGATAAAAAAAATCATAACCATTATTGCAACCATTGTTGCAAGACCATTCATGACATCCAAAAAATTAAAAGCATTAATAATTGTTAAAAGCCAAAAAAATGTTAATATATAATTAACATAATCAGGAAATAGAGCTATTTTTATATAAATTCCTCCTCTTATAACAATTAATACAGCAAGACTTTGTAAGAGAAATTTTAAGCCGGGACTCATTGCTTTCAAATCATCCACAAAACCAATCATTACTATCATAGTAGCGCCTAAAAAAAAAGCAGCCACAAATTTATTAAAAGGAACGAGAATACTGACTGAAAATAGAATAGACATATAAATTGCCATTCCGCCCATATAAGGAGTGGGTTTATCGTGCTTTTTTAACTTATTATCCGGGATATCCAAAATATTAAGCTCTAATGCAGCTCTTTTCATAAGGGGTATTAAATATGAAGCAAGGAAAAAAGCAAGAAGTGAAGATAATAAAATATTAATCAGAATACCTTTGTCCATATCTTTTTCCTCTTTAAAAAAGCTTTTTTAAAGATTGAATAAGATTTTATAATTTGCTTAATAATAGAAGGTTTAATCATGATAATAAATAAATATACTATATCTCTCATAATAATAAAAGGAAGATGAAGAATAACTTGTGATATTCTTGCATTTTTTATTAAGGTAAGATAGCGATTTTTTATTATATGATATTGGATAAAGGAAGATCTCTTCAATGTTAGAAAAATCTTTCCTTTTTTAGTAAGAGTTCCTGATCTATAATGATATGCAACAGCATTTTCAATATATACTCCCTTCCATCCTAAAATATTTGCCCTCCAGGCAAGATCAATATCATCAAAAAACATAAAATAGTCCTCGTCAAAATACTCATCGTCTATTCTGATTTTCTCAAGCATTTCTTTTTTGTAAAAAGCAACAGCTCCACAAACTGAAAATATTGTTTTCTCTCTTTTGATATATTTTGAATCTATTTTATTATAATCTCTTTCAATAGGATAAAGAGAAAGTGAAAGAAATTGCCCTGTTGAATCAATAGTCTTTTTATCAAACCTTAATATTTTTCCCGAAACAAAACCTGTATTTTTATCATAAAAACCCTTAAGTGCATTTTCAAGGAAACTATTAGATAAATAAACATCCTGATTTAAAATGAGAATAAATTCTCCTGAGGCTTCTTTTATTCCTTTGTTAACAGCAATAGTATAACCAAAATTTTCATTTAATGCTAAAAGTTTTAATGAAAAAGAAAGGTCTTTTGTTTTATCTTTGATAATTTCAAGAGTTTTATCCTTGGAATTATTATCTATAACGATTACTTCAAAATCCTGATAAGTTTGTTTGCTAATGGAATCAAGGAGCTTTTCAATAAATTTTTCCCCATAAAAAGTAACAATTATTATTGAAACCATCAAAAAGATTTTCCTATTCTTAAATAATACCTTGGTTTTATCTCTTGAACATTACTGTTTGAAAAGGCAACACCACCTGTTAAAGTAAACTTAAACGATGACCATAAAATAAGATCAAACGAAAGCTCAACTCCCATGCTTAAAGGATAGTCTACTCTCTCCCCTGTAAGCTCCACTCTTGAAAAATCAACAAACATTGAACTATAAATTTGAGAAAGAAAAATAGAGTAGAAGCTCAACCCTCTTTCAACTACAGCTATTGGATTTCTGACTTCAAAATTTAAAGTAAATATTCTGTTTCCAACAAAAGACGTTGAAGAATATGCTCTTTGAAGAGATACTGAGGGTGATGATATGGAAGAATAAGCATAATAGCTATCTTCCCCCCCTACAAAATGTACAAGTTTGATTTCTCCGAATGAGTAATAAACACCCGTTTTAAAGGCAATTACTTGATTTTTAAATAATCCTTTTAAATACGCTCTTAAATCGAAAAATAATTCGGAAACATTATACTCACTTCCGATGGCTCTACTATTTTTTCTAAAACCTCCCGAAAGCAGGAATCCATCTTCTCTGCTTATTGAAAGAGGGTATTCTTTGGAAGAGTTAAAATTAAGGTTAAATTCTATTCCAGCCAATCTGTATCCATGGGGAGTTCCAGTGATAGAATTTAGTGAATAATAAAGAGAAGTAAACAGATTCTTATAATAATCTCCATAAGAAAAATATGTACCCACTTTAATTTCTCTATCCACATAATCACCATAATAGGAATTATTTGAAAAAATGTTTTTTACATATATGTGTAAAGGCAAGTACCTAAAATAGTGAGATAGAGAAAACTCAGATGAAGGATACTTTGAAGCTTTATAATTATAGTATAAAGCCCCAAAAAATAAATTCCTTTGATAAGGGTCCATACTAAGAGTCATTCCCCCTAAAAGATATCTTCCGTCGGTTTTCATATAGAAAGGTAACCAAAATGTTGGTTTTAAGAATTTTAAAAGTTTTGCAGATTCATAATTAATTTTTCCAAAGCTATCTTCTCTTTTATCATTCTTTATGGAAAAGAATTTTTTACTTGAATTAAACTCAATCTCTTTACCCTCGCTCAATTCACCTTTCAAAATTTCAATACCATTTTTATATAAAGATAAATAGTAAATAGAATTTTCTCCGAAAGAAAAGCTTCTCAGATCTATAAACGGTTTTAGAACTTCCCTTATTTTTTCCTCCTCCGGATCAAAACAATAAAGTGCTTTATCTTTTTTTCCAACCGATACAAAAAAAAGCTTTTTACCAAAAATTTTTAAGTATCTTTCCGTGTTTTTGTCAAAAGTAAGTCTCTTCACTCTTTTATCATTAAGATTATAGTAATAAACATCCCATTCATCTCCATCATGAGCGACAAAATAGATTTTCTTATAATTTTTATCAAAAATAGGAAATGAAATTTGAGTAAATTTAACAAGTTCCTCTTTTTCTTTTCTCTTTTCAGGATCATAAACAATCAAAGATGATTTACCATCTGTTTTTTTAACAGCAAGAAGATAATTATCTTTAAAAGGTGTCGGGAAAAAGAGAGACTTTCCTCTGGATAATCTCCTAACTTTTTTCCTTTTTATGTCATAAGAGTATAAATCGCTAACAAAATAATAATTTTTGTACTTATTAACAGCTGAAAAATAAAGGATATTTTTATCTCTTGAAATGGTTAAACTGTTTAGAGCGTAGATACTAAAAAGTTTTTCCTCTTCTTTCTTCTTAACAGAATATTTTGCTATATAAGGCATTTCAAAAGGGGTAACTCTGTAAAAATAAAAATTTTCCTCGCCGTCGAAATTTAAAAAGTATTTCCAAAAACCGCTTTCAGTAATTTCTTCGGATGATAACCTGTGATTTTTAAAAAGCTTTTTGTAATAATTAATCATATCAGAGTAGTGGGATTTCGGAAATTTTCCTGTTATCTTTTTCATAGAAAGAGAAGGGCTGTAAAGAATTGGCTCCTTTGAAGATTTTTCAATTGATTGTATAATTTTATTCCAGCCATATTTGTTGCTTATATAATCAGTCAAATATGAACCATAGATATAAATAATCTCTGGTCCTGGAAAAAGTGATGTGATTCCGCAAATTCTGTCAAAAGGCGGGAAATTATCAAAGACTGCATTATTCTTTATATAGGAAAGATAATCCGATGAATTTAGTCTTCCTCTCCCGGTTTTTAAACTTTCAGTATAAACTGCTATCCCTTCTATCAAAAACAGAGGTGTTGAAAGTTCAGGGAAAGTTCCTATGAATGGAGCTTTTCCGAAAATTTTTCTTAATATTTTTGCTAATTTTCTCCCCTGATCAAGATGAAAGACATGAGCCAATTCGTGTGTTATCACAAGATTCAGCCAATTATCATAATTGGATATTGAAGAGTTTGAAAGTGGTGGGAAAAGGATAATACCAATCCAATTATAGGGAGATACAGTGGCAAATCCATTCGGGAAATCATAATTATTGTAAATAGTAATAATTATCTTACCTTTTGGTTTCCAATTAAAAAAAGATGAGAGCTCTTTGTACTTTTTTTCAGCAATGATTTTAACTTTAAATGCCTCTTTTTCTTTCCCTTTGGGAAATAGGATTTCAAAGTGAGTAGAGCTTAACTTGTAAATCTTTACTGTGGGATTTATCTCAAGAAAAGAATAGTTTTGACCAAAGCTAAAAGCAACAACAATAAAAAATAAGAATCCTATAACTACCTTCTTTTCCATTTTTTAATTATAACATAAATTAATCTTATAAATTTAAAAAATATTACTCTGAAAAGCTCCTTATTATATCATCAGATGTATCAAAGTATTTATC
>JAMOVU010000200.1 GCA_027067555.1 Candidatus Aminicenantota bacterium
TAAATATTATAAACACTATTATAAAGCTTTATCTTTATATGATTGCAAATTGATATATGATGCCATTGAAGAGATGGAAAAAGCCATAGAGATAAATTCAAAGGATTGGAAAGCATATTCTAGTTTGAGTTTGTGTTATATATTAATTGGAGAAAATAAAAAAGCATTAGATTATTTACAAAAATCAATCAGTCTTAGCAATTCAAAGGACCCAAATGCTTTTATGGATTTGGCTTTGCTATATACTGAAGAAGAAAGAGATTTTGATAAAGCAATTGAAATGATGAAAAAAGCGGAAAATATAATGATGAAAAAATATAAAAACACATGGAAAAATTGGAAGGGGATTATTTTCAGTGCTTTTGCATGGATTTATTATAAAAAAGGTGATTATGATGAATCCATTAAGTTTTACAATCTCGCAGAAAAAAACATTCGTAAACTATTAAAGAAATATAAAACCATTGAAAAAAATCTTTCGTTGACAGATTCTTTCTACCACCTCGGCATAATCTCAAAACACATGGGTAAATATGATGAGGCAAAAGAGTGGTTTAAAAAATCGATAAAAGCGGGAGGACCAGAGAGTATATTCTCGAAAAGGAGTAAGGAAGAGCTTAAAGAATTGCAAAAGGGGTAGATTTAAATTATTATTAAGATTAAATTAGATGGGTAAATATGGATGAATTTTTTTACGATTATAATTAAAGAGAAACAAACTACTTTATTTATTATTATTACAATAATAATAGTCATTATTGGGATGATAAATATTTTGATTTTTCCAGAAAAAAGACAAAAAATACAAAGAAAAAAAAACATAGAAGAAATATTCAAATCTTTTCTTTTCTTGTTATTCATTTTTTGTGGTATAACCTTTCTTTTATTGTTTAAAGTTTGTATTTATAATAAGGGAATAGACTGGAACAGAGTGAAATTCTATTTTTATTATGATCTCATTTCGGCTATCATTGTTTATCTTATAATATTATTGAGGATGGTTATCTCCTTTCTCAAACAAAAATATAAAAAGAAAGCAAAGAAAGAACATAATATTAAAAAAGATAATGATTAAAATGACTTTTAGCTTGTATATTAATAACTATGTATTTTAATAATAAAAATATGTGAGAAAGAATGAAAAACAAGACAATTATTAAAGCATTCGAGAAACGATTAAAAATAATCAAATTACTAATTGTAATTCACTATATCCACGAGATACGGAAAGCTTTGATATTTAAAAAGTCAGAACCAGCGAAGAACAACTATAGCCCGCACAGTTATAAAAATTCATCATTCAGCATTCATAATTCAGAATTATTACCAGCTTTTGAGGATCCCATCGGAACATCAGGCGGACTGAACCTATACAGAGCTTTCGGGAATAACCCGGTGGAATACATTGATCCCTGGGGGCTTAGATCACCAGGCCCCGGATATTATTTATCGGGTTATTATTCTTATTGGGCAACAGTAAGAGGAGCGATAAAGCAGAAATGGGATACAGAAAGTGAATTATCTTGTTGTATTTTAAACTGTGTTACAGGTGTGAACATTTGTTGTAAAGGAAAAGGAACAACTAAAACATCACCTCTTGTAAGCTTTGCTTCTGGTAGTTTAGCTACTTTATCATACCAAAAGTTTATGGTTAAATATATTGTAAATAATAGAAAATTGATTGAAACTTCTTTGTTAAGCAAGCTTATAGCAAAGAAATCAATAGAATACTCTTTAACCTCAAATATAGTAGGCGTTGCAGTATTGGCCGGGCAGGGTATTTATTGTTCAATAAAATGTTCAATTAAGAGGTAATAAAATGTGGGCGATTAAGGCATGGCTT
>JAMOVU010000201.1 GCA_027067555.1 Candidatus Aminicenantota bacterium
CTTGTAACTTTTATAGGGTTGGTTGCTTATTTTATTCTAAAAGAGCCTATTCTAAAGATAATAAGTAAGTTTTACAAGCGATATTATAGTGCTCTAAACTTTTTCAAAAATCAAAAATATAATCAGGCATTAGAAGAGATGAAGAGGGCAAAAGACATTAATCCTAATAAAAGCATTGTTTATAATGGATTAGGAAGCATCTATTTAATAAAAGGGGAAAATAAAGAAGCGATTAAGTGTTTCGAGAAAAGTTTAGTAATTAAGAAGAAAAAGAATTATGAAGCTATTGCATTGCTTGCTTACTTATATATGGAGGAAAACATTAATAAAAAGGATCCTTTGTCATTGATTTGTAAAGTTATTAATTTGGTAAAAGAAAAAGATACAATAAAGTGGAAATATGAAAAAAGCTTTTTTTATGATATTAAATCTTGGATTTTATTCAAACAAAAAAAAGAGGATGATTCAATCAATTATTCCGATAAAGTATTAAGACATATAGATAATTTATATGAAACAGAATACAATATAGAGCACATGGCTTACATTGTCATAATCTTCTACCATCTCGGCATAATCTCAAAACACATGGGTAAATATGATGAGGCAAAAGAGTGGTTTAAAAAATCGATAAAAGCGGGAGGACCCGAGAGTGTGTTTTCAAAGAGAAGTAAGGAAGAGCTTAAAGAATTGCAAAAGGGGTAGATATGGGTTAATATTAAACAGGGAAAATAATTATGAGTGTCGGAGTGAACAAAGTGAGCGAAGATCCGCCGTGGCGGGATGAATTATGAATTAAAAATGATTAAAAGTATTAAAAGACAAATTAAAATTGTAAAACTACTAATTTTAATCCGCTATACCCACGAACTACAAAAAGCGAGACAAAAGCTGCTCAGCTGCTCAGCTGCTCAGCTTTATGCTTCTTTAATGGCTGGTGAGGATGAAGTGCGAAACTTCTTCCTTGACAAAACACCCTCCCAAAGCTATATTATATTTGGAGTGTCGGGATGAGCAAGTTAGAGAATGTACACGATAATTATTTCAAATCAATATTTAAAAAGAAGGAAAATGTAAGGGATTTTCTCTCGGCAGCATTACCGGATAAAGTTACAAAATACATTGATTTTAATAAAATTGAGATAGATGATAGTGGCTACATATCAAACGAGGTAAAGGGATACTTTTCGGATATAGTGGTAAGATCAAAGATGAAGGGAAAGAGAGAAAGAGATGAGATTCCGTTGGATGTGTATATATTGTTTGAGCATAAGAGTTATGAGGATAAGCATGTATATTTTCAGTTATTGAGATATATGTATTTGATGTGGCAGGAGGATATGAGAGAAGGGAGGAGATTGAGAGTTATAATTCCGTTTGTATTTTATCACGGAAGGAGCAGGTGGAAGTTGAGCAGGGATTTCAGGGATGTATTTGAGGTAGAGGATGAGATGAAAGAGTATTTGCTTAATTACCGCTATGTATTGTTTGATACGAATGATGAGGATATGTTCAGGAGAGTATCTGAGAAGGTAAGGGATAATATAATATTGTTGGGAAAGATATTATTAATGAAGGATATATACAGGTTTAGGAAGGAGATATTGGAGAGAGTATTGGATGTGTTGTTGAGGGTGGAGTCAGAAGAGGAGTTAATGGATGAATTGATAAAGGCATTGAATTATGTGGTAAGTGCGACGGAAATAAAAGAGGAGGAAATAATAGAAATATTAGAAAATAAAAATATGAAAGGAGGTGTAGAGATGGGGACATTAGCAAGGAAATGGTTTGAAGAGGGCAGGGAGGTTGGCTTGAAGGAAGGAATAGAGAAAGGAATAGAGAAGGGGATTTATGAGGATAAAAAACAGGTTGCGAAGAATATGTTGATGAGAGGATTGGATGAAAAATTTGTTTCCGAAGTAACAGGCTTGAGTGAAAAGGAGGTGAGAAAGATAAAGAAAGAGATAAAAAACAATTAATAGGTAAAGGGGATTTTGTGTAAAATGACATAGCGAAAGAGAGGGTAAGGGAGTGTGTTGTCAAAACTTGATAATATTAAAACAGCTAAAAATAATAAAACTCCTAATTCTTCTCCGCTATCTTTACGAGCTACAGAAAGCAAAAGATGATTTTAAAAAAGCTGCTCGACTCCGGGATGATCTGTGTTTACTGTTGACCATTCCAGCTTATTCAACTTTTGGGGTTTTATAGTGAATATTTGATGATTTCCCTTAATCTATTGTTATTTATCAGAATTTGAAAAATCTTTCTTATCATTCATATCTTAAAGCTTCAATTGGGGGAAGGTTTGCGGCTTTCATCGCAGGGAAAATCCCGAAGAACAGGCCTGTGAATATTGCCATCGAAAGCCCTAATATAACAGAGACAGGGGTTATCGCAGCAGGCAAAGAGGTGAGTTTTTTTATAGCAAAGCTGAACCCCCATCCGATTAGTAAGCCTGCTATCCCTCCGGTAAGAGTAAGGGTTGTTGCCTCTGCAAGGAATTGCCAGAGAATATCCCTCTTTTTAGCGCCTATTGCCTTTCTTATCCCTATTTCCCGCGTTCGCTCTTTTACTGTTACTATCATTATATTCATTACTCCGATACCTCCAACCAGAAGGGATATTCCGGCAATTAAAATCATTACGAAAAACGCTGCTCCTGTAATCTGTTTGTAAAGTGTGCTGAATGTTTCCTGTGTGAAAACCGAAAAATTATTTTTTTCATTGGGTTTTATCTTTCTTCTTATTCTCATAAGCTCGATTATTTCATCAATTGCGCTATCCTTTAATTTTGGAGAGAGCGGTTGTGCAATTATGTAAACCCATTTTTTGTAGGGATAATATTTCATAAATGTTGTATATGGAATCAGTATATTATTGTTAAATCCATCTCCTCCGAAAATTTGATTGTCCTCCTCCTCAAGAACTCCTATGACTGTGAATTTTCGGTTTCCCATAACTATCTTTTTACCTATGGGATAAAGATTGGGAAAGAGGGCTTCTGCTATCTTTGCTCCTATTATGCAAACCTTTGCTCTACTCCTTTGCTCTCCCTCAGTGAAAAATCTTCCATCTCTAATATTCAGTGCCCATATTTTCGGGAATTTGTAATTTATTCCTCTGATTACAGAGTTTCTTGTGGTCTCCCCTCTGTATGAGATTTTAAAATCAGGGAAATAGCTCAGATATGGAGATGCTGCCTTTATGGAGGGCAATTTATCAACTGCAAGAGCATCCGAAACTTTGATTTCCTTTCTTCTTCTGAGCTCGGGGGGCATTCTTCCTATTCTTACCCCCGGCTCATACTTTGATACGAAAATAAGTGATGAGCCCATTTTTTCAAGCGATTGTTCAAAGGATCTGTTCATTCCCTCTATTATTGAAATCATTGAAATAATTGTGGCAACTCCGATTAAAATTCCCAGAGTTGTTAAAAATGAGCGCATTTTATTTGAAAAAATGGATTTAATCCCCATTGAGATTATTTCTCCTAAAATTGAAATCCTTTTTATCATCACATCCTCAATGCCACAACGGGGTCAAGTTTTGCAGCTTTGTTTGCAGGATAAATTCCGGAAAAAAGACCAACGGTACCGGCAATCAGCACCCCTGCGATAACAGACCATAGCTCCACAGCAGAAGGAAAACCTGTGGCAACGGAAATTATCTTTGCAATTGAAAAGCCCAGAATTATTCCTATTAAACCTCCTAAAACCGAGAGAAAGACGGATTCAATAAGAAATTGAATTAAAATATCTCTTCTTCTTGCTCCCACTGCTTTTCTTATACCTATTTCCCTTATCCTTTCTGTAACCGAAACTAACATTATATTCATAATAACTATTCCACCCACTATTAAGGCAATTGATGAAATCAAAATCATTACAAGATAAAGAGTTGCAGTTGTTTTTTTGTAAAAATCAAGAAATGTTTGCTGGGTTTCAATTGCAAAATCATCCTTATCCTTGGGTGAAAGATGCCTGAGTGCGCGCATTATTGATCTTACCTCATCCTGAGCATCTTCCATCATCCTCAAGGATTCCGTATGCACTGTTATTTCTATTGAACGATTCCTTTTACCGAATTTTTTAAAAAATGTTGTTATCGGAATTGTTACAAAATTATCCTGAGACATTCCCAGTACTTTACCTCTCTTTTCAACAACTCCGATTACCTTGAATTTAAAGCCTTTCATTCTGATAAATTTTCCGATTGGATCCCTTCCTTTGAAAAGTTTATCCTTTATATCCCAGCCTATGATAGCGACCTGTCTGCCATTATCAACATCTGATTTTAATATTGCTCTTCCGCTCTCAAGTTCAAGTGTGCCTAGTATGTATGCATCATTTTCAGTATATCCTGTGATATAAACATCTTCGATTGAATTATCTCCATACTTAACTATGCCGCTTGTTGATACTCTTGCGCCCACTAACATGCAGGAAGAACACCTTTCCTTTATAATTTTGTAATAGCGGAATGGAATTCTCTTTCTCTTTCTAACTTTAAGCCATTCTTCATAAGAGGTGATTAATGATGGAGTTCTCTGAACCATAAAATCATTTGAGCCAAAATTAAAGAGCTTTGTTTCAACATATCTGTTAAGCCCGCTTATTATTGAAACCACTGTTATTACAGTCATGACACCTATTATGATTCCTAATAAAGTTAAAAGTGTTCTTAGTTTGTTTTCCCTCAGAGAGATTAAAGAGATTTTTATTGATTCAATTAAGTTAATATTTCTCATTGTAATAAGTATACGAAAAAAGGGAGAAAAAGTTTTTTAAGAAACCTATGACCGGGATTAGAGGTATCCCAGTGATTTAAGAATCTTCTTTGTTTCTTCTGAGAAAACCCCTCTTGACTTTTTTCTCCTGGCTTCCTTAAGCTCCATTTCGGCTAATTTTCTCATTTTCTTTATTTCATTTAAATATCCTGGGTCTTTTATCAGATTATCCGATAAGATATAACCATCATTTTTTGTCAAATCCAGAAATTCTTCAAAATTTTTTACTCCTGTGTATTTCAGAAACATATGATCTTTATAAAGAATGGAAATTCCATTAAAATATGATTCAGGTCTATAAGTATAAGAAAAGATAATTCTATTTGATTTTGATTTTAAAATTGGCATTCCGGAAGTTTTAAGATTTTTCTCTTTGAATCTCATATATTTTAATAGTGTTGGGACAATATCAATTGTGGATACAGGATTTTTGATTATGGTTTTTTTAGAAGAATTGGGGAATTTTATAATTAATGGTACTCTTGTATATTGGGGTCTTAAAAAGTGAATATGGCCAAAATGTTCTTTAAACTCACCCAAACCCTCTCCATGGTCTCCGACAAAAATCAAAACTGTTTTTTTATAGAGTTTGTTAATTTTTAAGTAATCAATTATCCTCCCGATTTGTCTGTCCATATATTCAACTTCTTTTTTGTATAGCTCTATTTTACCGGTATCTGAAATATTGGGCTCGAATGAAAATGAAATGGTAGCTTTTGTGTCTTTTAAGGAGAATATTTTAATAATAGAATTATCTTTAATTAATGTGATTTTTCTTTCAGGATAATCCCGGGTATTAACTTTTTCTATTTTTATTCCTTTGTTAATTTTAATATTCCTGATGATTAGAGGGTAATCATAAAAAAATTCAGGCCTTTTTATATTTGAAAATGAAATGGTGTTTACCCCTTTTTTTAGAAGGATTTTTATAGATAAGGTTGATTTATCATACAAATTTATTTTTTTTACAGTTTTTTTATTTAACTTGATTTTCACAATTTTCTTTAGTTCAGGGGGAGCATAGGGTTCATGGGGGTCTGAATAGTGAAGCCATAAAAAGAATCTTTTGCCTTTTACCCCTTTCAGTAATTTCAAACCCCTCTCTGTTACCACATTTCCCGGTAAAAAGTAAGAAGGAAAAGCTTTTGAAAAATCATCTATATAATAATCAAATCCTTTATTCAGCTTATGCTCTTTTAAGAGAACACCGAGAGAAATCACCGCTCCGGTAATATATCCTCTTTTCTTAAAAACTTCTGCAAGCGTTGGATATTTGCCTTCATAACTTTCTCCATTATTAAAGACTCCTGCTTCATATGGAAATATTCCTGTAAAAATTGATGTATGCGAAGGCATGGTAATGGGAATTGTTGTGTAAGCATTTTTGCATACAAGTGAGGTTTGGGAGATCTCTTTTAAAACAGGAGTTTTTGCTTTCGCACCATCGCCTGTATCAATATAATCAGCTCTTGTTGTATCTAAAGTGAATATTATCACATTATAATCTCTTCTGGCAAAAAAAGCTTTGTAAACAAAATACCCTGTGCCAATAACTATTGCTATAAATAGGAAAAAGATAGCTATTTTTTTCATCTTTACCTCTTATTTAATTGTATCATAGAGAGCAAATTTTATTTAGCACCTTGTTTTTTGTTTTCTCTTTTGATAGTTTATAAGAGGAGGTCATAATGAGAAGAAAAGCAAACCTGAGTTTATTTTTATTTGTTTTTATAACTTTTTATTTAAACGCTGGTTTTTTGAAAATTGTAAGCTTTTCTCCACAGGGACAGCTTAAGTCCATTGTGAACCCTGAAATCACAATTGTTTTTTCAGAGGATATGAAGATTTTAGGTGAAATGAGAAAGATGGAAACTTTTGTTAAAATTTCTCCATCAGTGAGTGGGAAGTTTTTCTGGAGAGGAAACTCCACCCTTGTCTTCAGAGCATCCAGAGGTTTTAGATATTCAACACTTTATAAAGTTAAGATAAAAAAGGAAATTAAATCTGTGAATGGAAACAATCTTGATAAAGATTATGTGTTCAGCTTTGCAACACCATTACCGGTTCCGGTTGCGGTAAAGCAGAATTCTACCTATAAAGATAATTTTTACGGAAATGAAATCAGATATTTTGATAATAAAATAGAGTACAGGATAAGTGGAAAGATTAAGGTGGGCGAACCTCTCTATATCTTTTTTAATCAAAAAATTAACAGGAGAAAAAACCTTGGGAAAATAGAGATTTTTAATAAAGAAACTCTGGAAAAAATTAATGCCTCCTTAAAGTTTTATTCACCAGATACTATTTTGATAAGGTTTTTAACTCCCCTGAAAAAAGAGAGTAGCTATTTTATTAAAATTTCAAAAGGGTTTTTTTCTGCCGAAGGCCCTCTTCCTCAAAAAAGGGATATTTTTGTATTTTTCAAAACAGAGAAAAAATTTAGATATAATGGAGATAAAGAGATATTTATTTTTAAGGATAATCCTGTTTTTAATCTTTCTTTTAACAAGCCTATAGAAAAGGGAGGAATATGTAAAGCAAGCAATTATTTGAAGGTGTTTTTTGTTAAAAATAGAATCAAGGAAGAAACGAAAAATTTTAGTATTAGCTGTTATTACAATCAAATCAGGGTAAAGTTAAAAGGTTTAAGAACGGATTTATATCTTATCAGGATTTCAAGAGAACTTAAAAGTGCTTCCGGAGAAAACCTGGGAGAGAATCAATTTGTGAGAGTTAAAAGCTGCGGTTATACACCTGATTTGTTCGTAAAGAATTTTAAGAATAATAAATTAGAATTAAAAGTAAAAGGAATTTTGAAATTAAAATTTTCCATATCAAAAATAAGAGAGCCAAAAGCTTTTGCAAAGAAAATGGGATTGGAAGAGAAGGGGAATGTGTCTGAAACAAAATATGTGGAGTTTGTTTCAAGAAATTCAGGTGATTATGAGAAGTTTTCCATAGATTTTGATACTTTGTTTAAATCAAAAGAGGGGATTTTTGTTGTTAAGATTAACAGGGTAAAACTTTCCGGTAATTGTAAGATTCTTGGATTTTATAAAAATAAAATTTTAGGATGGAAGTATATTGTAAATCCTTCACCCCTATCATCTTCAGTATTATTATTAAATGGCGGAACTTTTATCAAGAGTTTTGATATAAGGAGATTTTCAAATACAGGTAATGTTTTATTTGAATTCTATAAAAATTCCAAACTATCCTTTAAAGCTAAGACAGATAGAAACGGAATTTTCTCCGGAAAAAAGAGACTTGATTTAAGCAGATGGTATTTTGGCAATCAGGGAGTTTTCTTGCTTAGTAAGAGAGACTCTTATTCATTTACTTATACAAATAAAAGCTATGTTTCGGGAGGTGGTTTCTTTAATAAATCGAAACATAAAATTTTGGTTTTTACGGACAGGGATTTTTATTTGCCTGGAGATACTGTTTATATAGGAGGGATTGTAAAAAAGAGATGGAGAAATCATTTGAGCTCATTAAAGTATAAAAAAGTTATCCTTCTAATAAAAGACCCCACATATAAAGTAATAAAAAAAATTGAGACGAAAACTGATAGATTTGGTGGGATTTTTTATAAATTTAAGACAAAAAAGGATTTTAAAAGGGGAAAGTACTTTTTAAAACTTAAAGTCGGAGAAAGTGAAAGCAGAGAAAAGATAGTTAAAGTTGATTTCTACAAAGCAAATAAAATTGAGGTGATAGAGCAGTTTGAGAAAAGAATAATTACAGCTGATCAGACAAACAAAGTTTTTGTATCCGGTAAGTATTTGTCAGGAGCTCCTATGTCTGGAGATAAATTGATTGTTAGAACAAGAGTTATATCCTCCTCTTATTTTTTTACAGGTGGGTTAAAGAAAATATACAGGGAGTACAGTTTTTATCCGGAACCACTCAGGAGAAACTTAAAGAATAGAGAGCTAAGATTCAATTCAAACGGAAAGGTAAAATTTTTAATATCTCTGGATAAAGAAAATATTCATTCCCTTTCCAATGTTGAAGTTGAAGCGATTGGGATTTCAAAGGATGGAAAGGAATACAGTATTAGAAAAAGGTTTTTTTATATCCCTTCAAATTCAATTGTGGGAATCAAGACTCCATATTTTGTGAAGAAAGATAAAAAGTTTGAAATTGGGCTTGTTGCTCTTAACAAAAATGGTATTGAAACATCTTCAAATTCAAGAATAATCATAAAAAGAGAATTCTGGCAAAATGGCAGGTATAAAAGTGAAAAGGTTTATGATAAAAAGCTCAGTTTTACAGGTAAGACTGAATTAAAGCTTTCTTTTGATAAGGCTGGTTATTATAAAATAAGAGTTGTTTCTAAGGATAAGGAAGGATTTTATTCTGTTACGGAAAGTGGTTTTTATGTATGGGACTATAATTACAGCTTTACGGGTGGGGCTGGAAATAGATTTGAGTTCAAAATGGATAAGGAGGTTTACAATATTGGGGATATTGCAAAGATATATTTTTCATTCCCTTATGAAGGTAAAGGCGAAATTATTATTTTTACCGATGAGGTTGAAAACAGGTTTTCAGTTAATTTTAAGAAGACCACTGAATTTTCACTTAAAATAAAGAGAGATTATTATCCTTCTGTTAGCTTTTTGGCATTTATTCATTATTATGATAAGGATGGTAAAATAAAAACTGTTAGCACCGCAGGTATTATTAAAGTTAATGATCCTCATAAGAAGATTAATATTAAATTTTACTTAAGAGATAAACTTAAACCTTCGGAAGAGCAGGTACTTAGGTTAAATACAACCGATTTCAAAGGAAATCCTTTGCATTCAAAGCTCTTTGTTTTTGCTGTTGATGAAGGGGTTTTATCGCTTAGTGGGTACAAGACACCTGATCCGCTTTCTGTACTCTATTCTATTAAAATGTTTTCATATCTGTTTTATGATACTTTTTCAAGGGAAGATGCGTTCCCTCCATTTTACATTTATAGAGGAAGAAGGCTTTTTAAATCTGCTGGAAGACCTGCGGTAATGATGGAAAAAGAAGGTGTTTCTACCGTCCCTTCTCCTGTATTAGGGATGGATAAAAAGAAAGCAGGTCTTTCGGGAATTAAACTCAGAACTCTTTTTAAGAGCACGCTATTCTTTAAAATAGTCGAAACGGATTCCAGAGGTAGTGCCATTGTTAAATTTAAAACATCTGATCTTTTAACAACTTACAGATTGATGATTGTCGCATACACTGATGATATGTTTGGTTCCAGTGATAAACGATTTATAGTAACTAAAGAGCTTTTGATGAAAGAGTCTTTTCCCGTTTTTTTGAGAGTGGGAGATAAGACTGCTGCAGGGGTTATGCTTACAAACAGAACAGGTAAAAGTTTGAGTGTTAATGTTTTTATTAAAACAGATGGAAAAATCAAGGTGATTGATCGGATGAAAAAAACAATTCATATGGGACCCATGAATACTCAAACTATATATTTTAATACAATTGCTTTAAAAAAAGGAGAAAGCTCTTTAAAATTTTATGCGGTTTCGGGAAAGTTCAGAGATGGACTGGAAAAAAAGGTTGAAATTAGAGAGAATATTATTAAGGAAAGTTTTGTTGATTTTTCTTCCGGTAAAGCAATTGATAAAAGATTTAAACTTTTAAAATCAAAAATTTCCGAACTTACCCTTGAATTTTCGCCATCTATTTTTAATTCCTCCCTATCCATCGCAAAAAAATTAAGGATTTATCCGTATGAATGCCTTGAACAAAGAACTTCAAAACTTATGCCATATCTTTTGATAGATAAAAAATTGTATGATTATGGCAATCTTTCTTATGATAAAAGAAGTTTTTCCGGAGAGGTTAAAAAATATTTGAAAGAACTGCCCCGTTTTGTGAGCTCTACGGGAGGAGTGGGATACTATTCGAACACTCACCCTTCTCCTTATTTGACCACTTATGTCCTTTATGCACTCAAACTTATTGAAAACAGGGGGTTCGGGATTGATAAGAATGTTTTGAATAAGATGTTTGATTATCTTGAATATGAGAATCTTTCTTCTGAAACTCTGGCCTTTTATTCATATGTGAAAACTTTATGGGAAAGAAACTCTGAAAATAATATTAAAAAGGTTTTAAAAGAGTACGAGAATCTTTCCGTGCTTTCAAAAGCTTTCTTGCTTAAAGCAATTTCAAAATCAGCGGTTAAAGGGAAAGAAAAATTAAAGCAGCGGATTATAAGGGATTTTGAAAAAAATATTTTTGTGGAGGCTGATTTTGCCTATTTTAAAGCGGATAAAAACCATGATTATTTTGAGTTCCCATTTTATTCCAATCGCTATTTAACAGCGGTTATTTTAGGTTCTGTTCTGGATTCAGGAGTGGAATATCCTTTATCGTCAAGAATGATAAGATATATTCTGGAAAAAGGTAACAGCCGCTGGTGCTGGTTTACAACCCATACCAATGTTTGGGTTATTTATGCTTTGAATCAATACATCAGGAATGTGGAAAAAGGATATAAAAAGACTGTTAATCTTAGAATCATGGAAAATTCGGGGAAAGTTCTGGAAAAACTTCTTAAGTTTGTTCATCCTCAACAAAAGTTTGTTTATGGTTTCAAGAGCGGAAAGAGGAATCTGGAACTTTATGTGAAGGCAAAATCAGATTCACTCTTTTATCTTACTTCAGAGCTTATACAGAAGGCGGAGCTGTCAAAACCAATTAGCAATGGTATCTCTGTAAAGAGAATTATTTATAATCAAAAGGGGGAGATAGTAAATACTCTTGAAAAGGGAAAGATATATCAGATTGTTTTAAACTTAAAAACAATTGAACCAATGGACTATGTGGTAATAGATGAACCATTGATAGGAGGAGTGCAGATATTAAGGAGAGACATTAAAACTACAAGAAGACTTTTTGATTTTAGAAAGAACAAAGGGAGAAAATTTTACTGGTGGTGGGGAGTTAAAAGAAAGGAGTATAAAAAAGATAGAATCGTTTTTTATACATATAGAATAGACAAAGAATTTGAAATTTCTTATTATGTGAAAGCTCTCTATTCCGGAACATTTCACTATCTACCAACCTCCGCATTTTCAATGTATCACCCTCAATTTAATGGTCGGGAAAGGGCTGTTAAAATAGAAATTAAATGAGAAAATTCTATCTAATTATTTTACTTTTACACTTTGGCTTTTTAATCCTTTTTTCAGAGTATAACAATAGATTGGGTGTTCACCTTTTGTACTGTGATCCAGGCGATGATTTAGGTAGGATAGAGCAGGTTATATCAAAGGCAAAAGGAATTAAAGCAGGATGGGTAAGGATGGGGTTTATATGGGCCATAGCAAATCCATACGAGGGAAAGTATGATTTTGAATTTTATGATTGGTTTTTTAAAAGATTAAAAGAAGAAGGTTTGTCGATTCTTGTAAGCTTTGCTTTTACTCCGCATTGGTGTTCATCTTTTGAGGATTCGGAAGAATACTATTTATATCCGCCTACGGCCGATGAAATAACGGAGGGGAGAAACGGTTATTTTTATCTTTATGAAATTGCAAAGAAAATTTCGGAAAGATATAAAAATATTGTCAATTATTGGGAATTCTGGAATGAGCCTGATATGGAATATTTTTTAAAGGATTCAAATGGAAATGGTACAAGCGCAGATGAGTATTCAAAAATGCTTGCTTTTTTTTATAAAGGAATAAAAGATGGGAATGGAAGAGCAAAAGTTTTAATAGGTGGCCTGGCACAGGGGTTTTATGAGCATTCGTGTGATAATGATTATTTGATGAAACTTTATACTGATAAAAAATATCCTGCCTTAAAATATTATGATATTCACAATATTCATACTAATTTTAAATCATTAAAGGATATAAAAAGACAGATTGAATTGAATAAAAATATAATGAGGAAATTTAATAGTTTAAAGGAAATATGGATTACAGAAACAAGTTATTCACCTGTAGCAAGATTTCAGAATCTCGAAAATTATAAGGGAGGGGAAAACGGTTTTAACCAGTATGTCTTTGATTCTCTTGTTTTCGAATTATTAAATATAAAAGGAGTGGTTTTTTGGACACCTTTAAATGACTATAATTATGATTACCCTGAAGATAATCCTTATAAATATAATGGTTTGTTTTCTTTTAATTTAAAGGGTAAAGAGGCTTCGAGGATTTTTAAGATTATTTCTCTTTTTTTTAAAAGAAAATTAAGTTTTTTCTGATAGTGATTTATAAAAATTTTTAGGATATAATAAACGATTGAGAGGAGGATAAGATGGAAATAATAATCAAAGATACTCCCGAAAAAGTTGCGGAGGAAATTTTAAAAAGACTTAAAAGGATTGTCCACAAAAAGAGACATCCTGTAATTGGCCTTCCTACGGGTAATACTCCTAAGATAATTTATAAAAAAATGGCTGAAGCTCATGAAAGAGGAGAAGTTGATTTTTCTGAAGCAATAATTTTTGCACTCGATGAATATATTGGGATTCCAACGGATCATCCGAAATCCACTAAGACATATTTCAAAGAAAATTTGCTTAACAGGATAGATATTCCTGAAAAAAATCTTTTTTTTATAAATGGAACTCCTGATGATATAAAGGCTGAATGTAGAAGGATAGAAGAGGCTATAAGAGATGTTGGGGGTATTGATTTTCAGCTACTCGGGGTAGGAAGAGATGGGCATATAGGTTTTAATGAACCTGGTTCTTCTTTAAGATCAAGAACCAGAGTTAAACCATTGACTTTTTCAACTATAAAGTATCTCTCTAAATTCTTTGGCTCTGAAGAGGATACTCCCAGATTTTGTATAACCATGGGAATAGGGACAATAATGGATGCCAAAGAAGTGGCAATTGTTGCTTTTGGTGATGAAAAAAAAGAGGCTGTTAAAAAGTGTGTGGAAGGTCCCATAACATCCGCATTCCCAGCCTCAATTATTCAGATGCATCCTAAAGCAAGAGTTTATCTTGATGAAAAAGCAGCTTCTCTCCTTGATGAAAAAGAGTATTACAAGTGGGCTTATGAGAATAAGGAGAGAATGTATGATTATTTAAAGAATAAAAAATCCGGTTAATGCAAACAGTTGAGATTGAGATTAAGTCTCATTTAAAGGTTGAGCTTGAGATAAAAAGCTATCCTGAATTAAGTTCAGATAAAAAATTTATCCAGAAGGCTATTAACATGGTTAAAAAGTATTCACCAAAAGTATACTCTTATGTTTCAAAGGAGGATGTTATATCTAATTTGAAAAAATATAAAATCAAGATTGTGAAGAGCCCGGAAATAGATAAAAAAGAGGCAAAAAGAGTTCTCTCTCTCTGGTTAGGTAAAGAAAAGATAAAGCGTTTTTTATATTCATTGTTGGAACTTTTAATATTTCCTTTTACTGCTCTTTTAACTCCCATTCCTGGTCCGAATATTGCTTTTTTTTCGGTTTTGATTCTCTTCTATTTTCATTTCAGGGGTTTTTTAAATTTGAGGGGAGTAAAAGTGGATGATTTAAAGGTGATATATGAGTAAAACATACGCTGATCTGCATATTCATTCTCCCTTTTCTCTGGCAACCTCAAAAAAGATGGTCCCGGAGGTTCTGGAAGAGATGGCGATTATAAAAGGAATCAATATTCTGGCTACCGGAGATATTTTTCATCCGGAATGGCAGTCAATTTTGAAGAAAACTTTGATTTCCCAGGATAATGGTTTTTTCAGGATAAAGGGGGGGGAAACAGATTTTATACTCTCAGGGGAAGTGTCTCTGGTTTTTGGGGAAAAGGGAAGGAAAAAGAAAGTTCATATACTGATATTATGCAAGGATTTTAAAGAGACGGAGATTTTAACAAGAGCATTTTCTCCTTTTGGCAAACTATCTTCCAATGGAAGACCATTTCTTAAAATTAGTTTGAAAAGGCTTGTTGAAATTGTGCGGGAAGAGACAAAAGATTGCTTTTTAATTCCGGCTCATATATGGACCCCCCATTATTCGCTTTTTGGTTCAAAATCAGGTTTTAACTCCCTGGAAGAAGCTTTTGAAGGGGAACTTGACAGAATCATAGCTATGGAAACAGGACTTTCCTCAGATCCGCCCATGAACTGGCTTGTAAGTGATGTGATGAGATTTAATCTTGTATCAAACTCTGACTCTCATTCTCCTCTGAAAATAGGAAGAGAGGCTAATGTTTTCGGTGAGATAAAATCATACGATGAGTTAATAAAAGCTATTAAAACGGGCGAGAATTTTCTTTATACTCTGGAATTTTTCCCGGAAGAGGGCAAATACTTTTATGATGGGCATCGTAAATGTGGGATCTCCCTGCATCCGCTCGAGACAAAAAAACTCAATGGCTTATGTCCTGTTTGCAATAAAAAACTTACAGTGGGTGTTTTAAACAGGGTGTACGAGCTTTCCGGGATCTCCGGGGAATACAAAGGTGAAAAAAAAGATTTTAAATATATTCTTCCTTTGATTGAATTGATAGCAGAGCTTTTGGGTAAAAGGGAGAACTCTTCGGCAGTTGAAACTGAGTATAATAAGATTATAAAAGCTTTTGGCTCTGAGCTCTCTTTTTATGAGGATATTCCATTAAACGAGATTGAGAAGAGATTTGGAAGTAAACTTTCCGGAGCAGTTGCAAGGTTGAGAGAAAGAAAAGTTAAAAGAGTTCCAGGTTTTGACGGGGTCTATGGCAAAATATTGCTCTTTGAATGATTTCTAAAATTTTTTAAAATCCCCCTTGATTTTTTCAAAAAAATGCATATACTTATAATATAATAAAAATCCAAAAAAAAGATTTTTCTTATTGACAGAGCTCTCTTTTTTTGCTATCATTCATTAACTTTTTTACGCGTATAATTATTTTTACTTTGCTTTAATATAAATAGATAATTTTAAAGATGGAGGTTTATTTTGCCTACGATTAATCAATTGGTAAGATATGGTAGAAAAAAGGTTAAGGGAAAGAGTAAAGCTCCTGCCTTGCAGGGGAATCCTCTGAAAAAAGGAGTTTGTACAAAAGTTTTTACGACTACTCCCAAAAAACCCAATTCAGCTCTAAGAAAGGTTGCAAGAGTTAGGTTGACCAATGGTATTGAAGTTACTGCTTATATTCCGGGAGAAGGACATAATCTTCAGGAGCACCATCAGGTTTTGGTTAGAGGAGGAAGGGTTAAGGATTTGCCAGGTGTTAAATATCATATAGTGAGAGGGGCTCTTGATCTTAATGGTGTTGAGGGAAGAAAAAAATCAAGATCAAAATATGGGACTAAAAAGCCCAAACAAAAATAGAGGATAACAGAGGTGTAAAATGTCAAGAAGAGGAGCAGCTAAAGTTAGGGAGTATCCTCCTGATACTTTATATAATTCTAAGGTTATTTCTAAGTTTATAAATATGGTAATGTGGAATGGTAAAAAATCCGTTGCTCAGAAAATTGTGTATGGGGCAATGGATATTATCAAAGATAAAATGAAACAGGATCCACTTCCTGTGGTAATGAAAGCGATTGATAATGTCAAACCCAGTATAGAAACAAAATCCAGAAGGGTTGGAGGGGCAACATATCAGGTTCCTATTGATGTGCCTCCAAGAAGACAGCTAACATTGGCTTTGAGGTGGATAATAAGGTATGCCAGGGAGAGGAATGGAAAATCCATGCAGGAAAAACTTGCTGCTGAGTTGATGGATGCTTATAATCTCAGAGGCGGGGCTGTTAAGAAGAGGGAAGATACT
>JAMOVU010000202.1 GCA_027067555.1 Candidatus Aminicenantota bacterium
CCTAACTTATAATAGTATTCCCTTAAGACCAGAATCCCCTTTTTATCCCCTTTTAACACAACATTCCTCACAATCTCATATATCTCCATCTCTTTTCTGATTTTTTCAGTTTCATCCTCAGATGGGATTTTCCCTTTCTCATAAAAATAGGAGAGAAGATTTTCCGAAAAATCTTTGTAAAATCCAAAAAACTCATCCCTACTAACTCTTTTAAGATAAATTTTCTGAACCCTTGAAATAATCGTATCAAGGATGGTATCAATTCTTGAGGTTGTTAAAATATAATTCACATAATAATACGGCTCTTCCAGAATCTTAAGGAAAGCATTTTGGGATTCAACATTCATTCTATCAGTATCCTTTATCAATATTACCTTTTTTCTTGATATCATAGGCCTGCTTCTTATAAATGAAGCTATCTCTCTTACAGTATCTATTTTTATCATATTGTTTTGAGGCTCAATGTAAAAAAAATCCGGATGAGAGGGGATTTTTTCACCAGATTCATCTTCAATCCCTTCCATAAGTTTGCAATTTCTACACACACCGCATGCTTCTCCCTCCCCTTTCTCACAATGAAGAGCTTTTGCTATCTCAAAACCCATTTCATCTTTAAAAGAAAGAGAATCACCCGAAAGCAAAAGGGATTGCGATAATCTATTCCCTCTTATCAGCTTTTTCAAAAGATTCTTAATTTCAGTATTTCCGGGAAAATCAGAGAATGCCATTATAATTTCACACAGAAACCCAAAGAAAAGCTCATACTTTTAATAGTTGCAGGCTCTGAAAAAATCATTGTATAAGCAACCTTTAACCGCATATAAACAAGAGAGAAAACATTAAAATCCACTCCTCCACCCATATTAAACAATGGATCAATTGTTCTCTCAGGAGAAAGAAAGACTATTTCATATCCATAATTTGAAGTATAAACCTTATCCTCTGAAAAAAGTTTGTCAAACCCTCCGCCAATGTAAAAGAAAGATTTTAAAACCCCACTATTAAAAGAGTAAAATATATTCAAGGAAGTTCCAAAATGCGGAGATGTATCAATATTAACAGTATCCCCATCGGAAGGGTCAGAAAGTTCAACAGATGAAGACAGATAATAATCAGCCGAAAGCATAACTCCGAAGTTTCCAAATAACTTATAATCAGCAGAAAAAGATATCATTGCGGTTTTGTGTGATGGTGTTACAGGAAAATCATTTTCACCTGCAACATAATCATCAATACTTCCGTAAGAACTTACAAAATTAAAACCGCCGCCTAAAAAAAGAGATAGCTTCTGTGCATTTACTCCAAAAGAAACAAATAAAAATATAAAGAAAAAAACAAAATATTTTTTAGTATTCATCTTTACCTCTCAACTCTCTATCTTATATTTTGAAATTTTGCTTTGCAATGTTTTATAATTTATCCCTAAATATTCTGCTGCTTTCTTTTTATCACCGAACTTTTTTATTGCATCCGCTATTTTAAATCTTTCAACCCTTTCTAAAACATCGGACAAAGGGCCTGAAAAATCAAGCTCTGGATCCTCTCTGTAAAGAAAGATATCCTTTTTATTAATAAGCTTACCATCGGAAACTATAATAGCTCTTTCTATGGTATTCTGAAGCTCTCTAATATTCCCTCTCCACTCATATTCTTTCAGTAGTTTCAAAGCATCGGGAGAAATTCCCTCCACACGCTTATTAATCTTAGCCCCTATCTTTTTAATAAAATGCTCAACAAGTAAAGGAATATCTCCTTCTCTTTCCCTTAAAGGAGGAATCTCTATCGGAAAAACAGAAATCCTGAAAAAAAGATCTTCTCTGAAATTTCCTTTTTTTACCTCCTCCCTCAAATTCTTATTTGTTGCAAAAACAAAGCGAACATCCACGGATATCTTATCAGTCCCTCCCACTCTTTCAAATGACTTTTCCTCAAGTACCTTTAAAAGCTTGGGTTGAAGCTCTATCGGGAGATCTCCTATCTCATCCAGAAATACAGTTCCCTGATGAGCAATTTCAAGTTTTCCTCTCTTTGTCTTATAAGCTCCGGTAAATGCTCCCCTTTCATAGCCAAAAAGTTCTGTTTCAAGAAGCTTTTCCGGAATGGAAGCGCAATTTATACTTAAAAATGGAAAATCCCTTCTCTTGCTTAAAAAATGAAGTTTTTTAGCAAAAAGCTCCTTACCCGTACCACTTTCTCCCAAAAGAAGTACGGATGAATCTGTAAGTGCAACACTTTCCAATTTTTCAAGAGCTTTTTTCAAAAGCTCACTTTCTCCTATTATTTCAATGTTTTCAAATTTATCCTCATAAGCCTCTTTTGAAATTTTCAAATTATAAGTTTCAACAGCTTTTTTTAATTTTAAAATTAAATGCTCGGGCTCAAAAGGTTTGGGGATAAAATCATAGGCACCTTTTTTTATTGCTTCAACAGCTCTCTCTATTGAACTGAAAGCAGTGATAATAATCACAGGGAGCTCTGGGTATCTTTTTTTAACCTCTTCTAAAATTTTAAAACCATCAATATCAGGTAGAAAAAGGTCTGATATTATCGCAGAGAATCTTTCTCTTTTTATTTTCTCAACAGCATCCTTCCCCCTTAAAACACCTATATTTTCAATCCCTTCCGAATCAAGAATATCCTTTAAAAGCTCCAAATAATTCTCTTTATCCTCAACTATAAGAACTTTCATCTCACTGAGATTTCTATTTTATCAGTATAATTCATATCAACAATCTTTCCATTTTTATCTCTTAAATCCACGGAATCAATATTAATAAAAGTAGCCCCGGCCTTTTTCGGTTTGAAAACAATAGAGCCAAAACTTAAAATGCCGCTTTTTCCTCCATCAAAGGTTATCCCTATATCAATTTTTCCTGAAGAATTATCAAAATTTGAAAATGTTTTTGGATTTGATTTTGTAATACTAACAACTTCCAGTACATTGGGATCAAAGGACAAAGACAGATTACCCCGGAAAATTTTTTCTTTCAATTTTCCCGAAACAATAAGAGTATACGCATTGTTAACCCTCATGTAGAGTTTTTTAGGTAAAAATAGTCTGTTTTCCCCCTGCGGGCCCATGTAAGGTCTTTTACCAATTAACCTATCGGTAATAATTTTTGGCTCTGTTTTTATTTTTTCATTTTTTCTAAGTCTGATAGGAGATTCATCCTTTTTTGTAATATCAAGCTTTTTTATTATATAAGGAGTTATAGTAAATATTAAGTCCGTCTGAGAATGAGTATTTGTAGTATTACCAAATAATTTCCCTATTAAAGGAATCTTATTTAATCCTAAAATTCCGGTTAAAGTCTTTTTCTCCTCTTCTTGCAAAAGCCCGGCCAAAATATTGGTCTCTCCCTCTTTCAATCTAAGGTTAACCTCTATCTCTCTGTTTCTGATAGAGGGTATATCTCCATAACCAGAAGTACCTATTGCAGATACCTGAATTTTCATCTTTAAAGAGATTTCCCCTCCTCTGTGAATATATGGGGTAACCTCAAAATTTAATCCCACATCCTTAAACTCATAACTCGTAACAGGAACAGAGGAAACTCCTCCTGCTGCCATTGCCTGGAACTGAGTGTTTGGTAAAGGGAACTTTTCCCCAATCTTAAATGTAAGCTTTTCTCCTTCCATACCTACAACAGTGGGAGTAGCAAGGGTTCTCGTATAACCACTCGTTTCAAGCAATGAAACAAATGAAGAAGGTACAGTAAAATAGACATTTGTTTTTGATAGATTTGAAAGCTCGTCAAGATTAAGAGTTCCAGCCCCCCCCTCTGAATTCAATGAGATTCCAACACCTGCAGAAAGAAATGTTGAGCCCAGGTTTTTAACAAAATTATTGCTAACTTCCATAATATTTATCTCTATCATAACTTGCTCTTTGGGTTTATCCAATTTTTTTGTAAGTTCAGCTAAAAATTCAAGATCCTTGGCAGATCCTCTTGCCACAATAGCATTTATATCTTCAAGATAGGAAAGATTAACACTTCCCCTTACTATTCTTGACAAAACCTGCATAAGATTTTTTCCATTTGCTTCAAAAAGATAAAATACTCTAACCTCTTCTCTTTTATAGTGATTCCTTGCCATAAGAGTATCAGGAGCCACTAACACAGTATTTTTATCCAATTTAACATAAAATGTTTTTGTGGCAGTACAGATTATATCAAGAGCATCTTCCCACCTTTTGTTCTTAAGCTCAACCGAATACTCCTTATCCTTAAAATTCGAATCAAAAACAATATTGAATTTTCCTACCTTTGAAATTGCTTTTAAAATCTCGGAAAGAGGTGCATTTTTGAATTTTATATTAACAAGCCCTTCCTCTCTTTTCCTTGTTTCTCTTCTAGTAAAGAGATTCTTTTGCTGAGTCTTTTTTGAGAATCTGTTTTCTAAACTCATAAGCATGTTTTTATATCTGAAATTTTCAGGTTCTAAAGCTGAGAGTTTTTTCAAAAATTTCACCGCTTTTTCCCTCTGCCCATTGTCAAGATAAAATTTCACTGCTTTTGAATAACTTAAAACAAGAGCTGTTTTGGCTTTCAAATAACCGGTTCTATACCTTTTATTCAGAGGATCTTTTTCAACCGCAGCTTTGTATAACTCATACGCCCTCTCATAATTCCCCGAAAGATAGTATGCTTCAGCACTTTTGTACTCCTGAAGATAAGTGACACACCCTGATAAAAAGATAATTAAAATTATTACAAAAAAAGCTCTATACTTATTCATCACTCACCTCTAAAACCATTCTCTTTTTTTTCAATAAAATCTTAACCTTATCTTTTAAAATATTCTCAACTTTTAAAGAAAAGAAATCATCCCTTTCCCCTTCCCTTAAAAAAAGATATTCACCATTAATTTCAATTAAAGCTGCCCTGTATATTCCATTCTCCCCTAAAATCACACCCAGGAGTTTTACACTATCATGTTCATCATTATTTTTCTCATCCATTTTATTTTCTACCTTAGGGGAAATTCTAAAAGATGATAAATTTGGGGGGATGAAAGTTCCGCGAGCTGGCACCTTTTTTGTATTTTTCTCTGTAGCTTCAATCTTTTTAGCTTTAGTTGAAAACAGATTCTCCAATTTTTTTATTTTAATAAAGGAATCTTCTTCCCCTGCAAACAAAACCAGTGAACTCAAAAGAATAAAAACAATAAATTTAATTACTTTCATAAACCAGACCTCTTATTCTTACAACCGCAAAGGAAGATGGAAATCCTCCCACTTTAAAAAATTCCACTCCCATTAAAAGCTTTTTCTCTCTAATGGCCTTAAACAAATCTAATAATTTATCATCAGCATCTGCTGAAAACTCAAAAGTAAGAACACCAAAATTACTATTCTTTATCCTTTTAAAACTTACTCTTTCAGATTTTGGAATTATACCTCTGGAAATTAAGAGTTTTTCCATCTCAAACCTTAAAAGGACCCTATCGTTGAGAGTATAATTCTCCTTAATTTTTGCTATATCTTTTACTGTGTTTTTCCACTTTTTTAATTTTTTCTCTCTTTCGGAATTCTTACTGGAAAGTTTCTTTGACTCTACTTTCAAATCGGCAACTTTGTTTTCAAGAAAATTTAGCTCTTTCTTCAAAGGAAGGATAAAATTAATAAAAAAAATCAAAGCTAAAAACAGAAGAAAGAAAAGTAAAAGGTAGAAATTTTTATTTTTCTCCATTTTTCTCCCTTAAAACAAATGATTGAACATAATACAAGCCCTGCTTACTATCAGAAGTAATCGAGCAAACAAATTTTTTTTCAAGATACCTTTTAAAATTTAGAATTGAGTTATACATTTGAGATTTCACATTCAAAAGGATTCTAAAATCAGGATTAAAACTAAAATCCGTAATAATTACCCCGGTATTATAATTTTTTAAATAATTCACATATTCATCCAAAGGATATGCTTTTAAATCAATTGTATGATTAAGCTCATTAACCAATTTTTTATATTTCTTTTCATACTCTTTTATCTTTTTACCCTTAGACTTAAAGATTTCTCTTTGAGTCAATATTTGCTTTTCAAGAGAATTCTTTTTTTGTAAAAGGCTTCTCTTTTCTTTTAGAAGAGAGAGATAAAAGAAAGATAAAATAAAAAAAATCACAATTAAAACCAAGGTTAAACCCTTTATATATAATTTTTCCCTTTCTCTTTTTCTTTCGAATTGCAAAAAATCAATATCAACTCTTTTTAATTTTTCCATTTTATCTTAATATTCCTTCCAGGAATTTCTTTTCTATAAGGGTAAATTTTTCAAAAGGCAATGGGATATTGCTGTATGCAGAGGAAAGCTGAACACCGAACCTTTCCTTAACATATTTTATGGTTGTTATTGCCTCTGATTCAATTTCTTCTTCGGTAAGATTCATTTTTTTTCTTAAAAAAACAGGCTCTTTTTCTCCGATTGCAAGAAACACAAACAAATTTTTATAATTAATTAATAAAAGTGAATTTTTTTCCATATTTTTTCGTAAAAAATTATAAACCGAAAAAGAAAATGTCTTAATAGCTTTTATCTTACCATTAAAAATAGACTTGAGCTCCATATGACCATTAAATGTAAAAGAAAAAATAGTTTTTCCAAGTTTTTTATAGGTTATAAGAGGAGTATTTTCGCCCCTTGAAGTAGACTTCCATTCTATAAATTTTAGGATTTCGTTTTCCGTAAATCCCTCTATTGACTTTTTATCAAGGGGTTCAAATGAATATAGGTTTTCAGTAAGTATAATCTCCACACTTCCACCATTAAAAGAAAAATTCTCTTTGCTCACTTCTCTTATTGAATTTTTCTCCAAAAAGCTGAACTCTGAACCATCATATAAAATTTTTTTATTCTTAAAAAGAACTGCCATTTTCCTCTGCAAAGGTAACTTTATTAAGCTCTCTGAAAGTTGTAATTCCCTGGTAAACTTTTTCCATACCTTTCATTCTCATTGGGACAAGGCCTTCTTTTAGTGCCTCTTTCTTAATTTCTGACGGAGGTTTTCTCTCAAGTATCATATCCCTTATAGTATCAGAGAATTCAAGAATCTCACCTATGGCTGATCTACCTCTGAATCCTGTGTAATTGCACTCTTTACAACCTGAAGGTTCATAAAATTTTCCATCTCTATACTTTTGGGGAACTTTTATTTTATCCAAAAACTCATCTCCATAACTAACTTCCACCTTGCATCTTTCACATAAAGTTCTTACCAGCCTCTGGGAAATAATACAGTTAACGGATGAGACAAAACTGTATGGGTCAACTTTCATGTGCAAAAATCTCCCTATCACATCAAAAGCATTGTTTGCATGAACAGTGGTAAAAACCAAATGCCCGGTTAATGCAGCCTGAATAGCTATCTCTGCTGTTTCAGGATCTCTTATTTCTCCTACCATTATTTTATCAGGATCATGCCTTAATATTGATCTCAACCCTCTCGAAAAAGTAAGCCCTGTTTTTTCATTAACATTGATTTGAGTTATCCCGTCAATTTGATATTCAACAGGATCCTCAATCGTAACAATTTTCTCTTCTCCGGATTTTATCTCATTCAAAATAGCATAAAGTGTGGTTGTTTTCCCCGATCCCGTGGGGCCTGTAATAAGAACCATTCCGTAAGGATAATATATATATTTTCTTATTTTTTTTATCAGGGTTTCATCAAACCCGAGAACATCAAGCTTTAGCTCTGATACAGAGCGGGTTATCATCTCCCTATCAAGAATTCTGATAACAGCATCTTCTCCATAAATTGACGGCATAATAGACACTCTAAAATCTATTTCCTTCCCCTTAATGTTTAGTCTGAATCTCCCATCCTGAGGAATTCTCTTTTCAGAAATATCAAGATCAGACATTATTTTAATTCTTGATATTATATTTTCAGAGAACCTCTTATCAAGAGGGGTTATTGCATCAACCAATACTCCGTCAATCCTATATTTTACTACGACACGGTTTTCTCTTGTTTCAATGTGAATATCAGATGCTAATTTTTGAACAGCATTGAGAATAATAGAATTAACAAGTTTTACTATTGTCGGGTCCTCATCTGAAATCGTTTCCGTTATCATATCCCCTTCTATTTCATCTATTCTCTTTTGAGCCTCAAATTTTTCGCTCGTTGATTTGAGTATATCATCGGCAACTTCTGTTCTTCTCAGAATATCAAGAATCTCTGTCTTTTCACCTTTAACTGCCTTTACCTTTTTACCGGTAAAATTCTCAATATCATCCAAAGCCACTATATTGGTAGGATCCTCTATTAAAATTTCTATCCTATCTCCCTCTTCTGATATTGGAACAAAAACATACTTAAAAAGCATTTCAGCCGGAAATCTTTTTATCTTTTCCTTTGAAATATTCAATGTATTACCCTCACTAATGAAAATATTGGCAAATAAACTGATAATAAAATCCCTGCTATTAAAATTCCCATGACTATTATGATAGCAGGTTCTAAAAAGGAAATCAAAGAATCAATAGTCGTCTCAATTCTCTCTTCAAGATACTCTGTTGCCTCTTTCAGCATTCTATCAAGGGAACCTGAGCTTTCTCCAACCTTTACTATCTCAATATATGAAGATGGGAAGATGCCAGTTTTTTCAAAGCTTGATGAAAGACTTTCACCTTCAAGCACATCTTTTTCAACAGGGGAAAGCAAATTATAAAGATAACTATTTTTCACGGATGAAATAGATATATTCAATGCTTTTAAAATGGTTATTCCCCCTTCGAGCATAAGAGATATATTCCTTGAATATATAGAGATATAAAAATCCTTAATTAAGTAACCAAAAGGAATTTTAAGTTTGGCTTTATCATAAAAGATTCTAAACTTATTGTTCTTTTTCAGCCTCTTCAACAAAAATAAAATAATTATTACACCTAAAATAAAAAACAAAATATTGCTTTTCATAAATTTTGCAACACCTATTGTAAACTGAGTCAAAAGAGGTAAAGAAGCATCAAAATTCTCATAAAATTTTGCAAATCTCGGAATTATGTAAATCATAATAAAAGTAAAAACTAACAATGAAAAGGTAAAAACAAAAGAAGGATAAATCAGAGCCCTTTTTATTCTCTTTTTCATCTGCTCTGTTTTTTTAAGATATTCATTATAATCAAAGATAACCTTTGGCAAGCTTCCGCTTCTTTCCCCCGAGCTTAAAATCGAGGAGTAAAGAATACCAAAAACATCGGAAAACTTCTTAACACTTTCGGAAAAAGCCTCCCCTTTTTCAACTTTTGAAATTATCTCATCAAGAATAATCGAAAAATATGGATTTTCAACCTTAGATCTTATAATGTAAAGAGATTTTAAAAGAGGCAAACCTGCTTTTAAAAGAGAGTAAAGCTCCCTGTTAAAATTTATTATCTCATTGGAAGAAACTTTTTTTATTTTTGTTATGTATTTAATATTTTCTCTCGAAAACTTTATGCTCAGAGGAAACAAACCTCTATCTCTTAAAACAGTTTTGGCATCATCTATGCTTTTCCCCATAATCTTGAAAGAATGAATTCTTCCATCTACAGAAATACCCTTTGATTCATAAATAAACATTTTATCAGTCCCCTATATACTCCCTACCATTAAAATAAGGTTTTAGAACTTCAGGAATTTTTACTCTTCCGTCCTCAGTTTGATAATTTTCTAGAATTGCAGCCACTGTTCTTCCAACGGCAAGGGCTGAGCCATTTAAAGTATGAACAAACTTATTCTTCTTATCCTTTTTATCCCTGTATCTTATTTTTGCTCTTCTTGCCTGAAAATCTTCAAAATTAGAGCAGGAAGAGATTTCAAGGTATCTGTTCTTGCGGATGAAAACCCAAGATCTCCCGTACTCAATGCCATAACCCTATACGGAAGTTCCAGAAGCTCCAATATTTTTGCAGCCTCTCGCGTAAGGAATTCAAGCTCGTCGTAAGAATTATCAGGATGGGCATAGGTCATAAGCTCAACTTTGTTAAACTGATGCTGTCTTATTATCCCTCTTACATCTCTTCCGTAAGAGCCTGCCTCTGATCTGAAACAAGGAGTGTAAGCAACATACCTTATAGGAAGTTTTTCCTCATCCAAAATTTCATTTCTGTGAAGATTGGTCAGGGGGACTTCAGCTGTGGGGATAAGATACCAATCAGTACCTTTAAGTTTAAAAAGATCCTCTTCAAATTTAGGAAGATTCCCTGTGCCATAAAGAGATTCAGCTTTTGCAATAAAAGGAGGAAGAATTTCAGTATAGCCATTCTCTATATGTGTTTCAAGCATAAAATTTATCAAAGCCCTTTCAAGTTTTGCTCCCAAACCTTTATAAACCACAAAGCGCGCACCTACAATCTTGGAAGCTCTTTCAAAATCCAGAATATCCAGCCCTGTTCCTATATCCCAATGGGGTAAAGGCTCAAAATCAAAATCCCTTATTTCCCCCCATCTTTTTATCTCTTTATTAAAGCTTTCATCTTCCCCTACCGGAACACTCTCATGGGGGATGTTAGGAATCCTGTAAAGGAGATCTTCAAGCTCTTCCCCTTTCTTTTTCAAACTCTCTTCAAGTTCCTTTATCTTCTCTCCTTTACCCTTAATACTATTAAAAAGCTCCGTTGTATCTTTTCCCTCTCTCTTGTATTGGCCTATAAGTTTTGATACTTTGTTTTTTTCTGCTTTAAGATCATCAAGCTCTTTTTGAATTCTTCTTTTTTCCAGATCAAGGGAAATTATTGCTTCAATATCGACCTCAACTCCCCTCTCTTTCATAGCTTTCTTAACAACTTCGGGATTTTTTCTTATTAATTCAATGGAAATCATACATCTCTCCTTTAAAGCCACTAAGCTTAAAGCCAAAAACCATCTCTGACAGCCTCGGAGTTTCTAAGTCTTCAGCCTTCAAGCTTTTTTCAAAGCTGTCTTGTCCCAAAATAATTTTACCATTGATTAAAGCAACCGAATTTAATTTTCTTCTTTTACCTTTATCCTTCTGTTTAGCTGCTCGGCTGCTCGGCTGCTCGGCTGCTCGGCTTTGTACACTGTGATAAATGTTCAGTTCTTCTCCTCTTTCTACTTTTGACTTTTGACTTTTGACTCTTTTATTTTTCATTTTTTTAAATCCTTGCCATTTCCTGCAATCTTTTTATTCTCTCCTCAATAGGAGGATGGGTGGAAAAAAGTCTTGAAAGGGATTTGCCGCTAAATGGGTTTACTATAAACATATGCGATGTTGTCTCTGTTGCCCTCGCCATAGGAATTCTTTTTGAATAGGCATCAAGCTTTGAAAGTGCTCCCGCAAGAGCAAGGGGATCTGATGAAATTTTAGCTCCCTCTTCATCAGCATAATATTCTCTTGACCTTGAGATTGCCATTTGTATTATAAGAGCTGCGATAGGTCCCACAATCATAAAAAACAAAAGCCCTATTATTCCTCCCCCATCATCATCATCTCCCCCAAATCCGAAAAATGCTGAAAATTGAGCGATTCTTACCAGAACCATAATAGCACCGGCTATTGTCGCCGCAACCGCTGAAATCAAAGTATCTCTGTGCTTCACATGGGAAAGTTCGTGTGAAAGCACACCTCTTATCTCCCTCATATCAAGAAGCTTCAAAAGACCGGTGGTGACAGCTACTGCTGCATGTTTAGGATTCCTTCCTGTTGCAAATGCATTGGGAGAATCTTCCGGAATTATATAAATTTTTGGCATGGGAAGACCGGCATTTCTTGAAAGCTCATCCACAACATCATAAAGCTCAGGTGCTTCTTCTCTTGTTATCGGCTGTGCGTGGTATCTACTGAGAACAATTTTATCGGAAAACCAGTATGCCCCAAAATTCATCATCGCAGTTAATACAAGAGCTATTATCAGCCCATGTTTACCTCCCAACATCTCACCTATAAAAAGAAAAAAACCGGTTAATACTCCCAAAAGAAGGACCGTCTTTATCTGATTCCTCATTGCTAATAACCTCCATTTCAATATTTATTACCAAATATTATACCATCTATAAAAAATATTTTGCAAAAGAGACCAATTAAGCTTCTTAAATATATTTTTATTTATTAAAAAATAGTATATAGTATAGGATTAAAGCAAAGGTAAAAAAGATGGAAGATAAAAAAAATAATTTGGTTATCTGTCCCAATTGCGGAATAGAGCAGGAGTACAACCCGGAATTTCCCTATTGTAAAAGATGTGGACTTTTTTTGCCGGAATCTCTTTTGGAAAAAGGACCAAAAGACAATGAAAATAATGAATCTCTAAGAGGTGGAGCAATTTTACTCTTTCTTCTTTTTGTCTTAATCTTCATATTTTATTCAAGGTTTTATGCAACAATAGGAATGGTTTTCACATTCATCCTGTATATCCTATCCTTTTTTATCGGAAAAAGGGAAGCTAAATCTCAAGAGAAAAATAAAGCTCCGTCAATCAGCGAAGAAGATTAATTTAAGAATTATCTTACCAACCTTAATACTATCACATCATGCGGAGACACCTTTTTTTTGAAAATTTCTTTAGTAGAGCCAACAAACTTATGCTTCCATATATCTCTAAGTTTGTAAAGGTTTCCCTTTCTGTGAAATTTCTTTAATACCCAATTCCAATTTATTTTTGTTGTTATAGGGCTTTCACCTCTATTCAACAGCGCCACTGCCAACTCATTATTTGAAAGCTCTTTTACCCAGATTTCGTAATCACCTGTATCTGTTATCTTAACCGCCTGTTTACCGAGAGGATCCTGATCAAGAGCTATTGCTTCTTTGTTTAAAAGAATGTTTTTTATTTCGGGAGTCATCTTTCTTATATCATTGCCCGCCATTAAAGGAGCGGAAAGCATACACCACATTGAAAAATGAGCCTTGTACTCATTTATTGTCATACCACCATTACCAACTTCAAGCATATCAGGATCATTCCAATGACCGGGGCCTGAATAAATTTCAAGTCCAACCTGTTTATCCAAAATTAATGTCCAGCCCATACCTCCCCACTCATTTACACAATCCCAGCAATCGAGAATATCTTCGGTGGTTCTCCATAAATGACCTATATCCTTCGCCCATTTCCATGGCTTTGTTGTCCCCCATTCACAAATACTGAACACTATAGGTCTTCCTGCTTTGTAAAGTGCATCCCTCATTAATTTATAAGAAGCCTCTGAGTTTTGCTTACCATGATAGCACCAATCATACTTAAGATAATCCACACCCCATTTTGCGTAAGTTCTGGCATCCTGAAACTCATACCCTCTGCTACCCGGAAGCCCCTGACAGGTTTTTCTCCCGGCATCAGAGTAAATACCAAACTTTAAACCTTTTGAGTGAACATAATCGGCAAGTTTTTTTATACCATGGGGAAACTTTTTTTTATTTACAATAATATTGCCATTTTCATCTCTGCCCGCCTGCCATCCATCATCAATTACAAGATATATGTATCCAGCATCTCTCATCCCTGTTTTCACCATATAATCCGCAATTTCCATCACCTTTTTTTCATTAATATCAGGACCAAAACAATTCCAGCTGTTCCACCCCATTGGCGGAGTAAGGGCAAGGTCTTTAAATTTTTGCGAAACTGCAAAACTTATCACAAAAACAAAAACACTAAAAAATACAATTAATTTTTTCTTCATATTTCCTCCCTACTTAAAAAGTTTATCATATTCTTCCTCAACAATTTTTTTTAATCTTAAAAGCCCAAGCCCATCAATCATTCTTTTACCTGCATTAGAGTGATTTTTTCTCATTTCAAAATCATATTTATAATTTCTCAAAACTTCAAGAAACTCATTCTCATTAAAATCAAAAAGATTTCCTGCGGAAATTCCAAACCCATGCTCTACAAAACTGTTCACAGTAAATTTTTGAAACTCATCTTTGTAAAAAAGGAGAGAAGGAGTTCCAGTACAAGCTGCCTCATAAAATGAGATCCCCCCGGCAAGAATTGCTATATCAGCTTCATAATACTTTCTTGGAATGAACTCTCCCCTCGTTACTATATCAACCGACGGAAAGTTTTTCCTGAAAAGCCTTCTATCCCTATTACTCTTGCCGAATCCCCAGCTAATCGTAAGCACAAACCCCTCTTTTAACAAAAGCTCTGAAAAATATCTCAAATCTTCAAGTCTACTCCACCCCCCAAGGCTGAGGTATATTCTGCGTGCTTTCTTTTTTACCTTTTTTCTAACCTTATTAAAGTGTCTGAATTTCGTTTTCAGAAGAAAATAGTCAGGGCCCAGATAATACTTTTTATTATCTTCAAATTGGTACTCATTAAGCATTTTAATATGACCGTCAACTTTAATATCAGAATCCATTTGGGCAAGCCCCATATCGTGTATCGAAAGGTGCTTAAGCGCATATTTTTTTATATCTTTAAGATTTTTATGCTCCTCAGGAAATCTTAAATCCGTTATCAGAAAAAAATTCCCATTTTTCAACACATCAAATTTCAGGACATGAATTTCTCTATCCCTGTAAAATTGAATACTCTCCGGATCTTCAGCATAAAAATTAACATTAAATTCTCCCTTTAGGATATTAAAAACATCCATACTTCTATTCAAATGGCCTGAGCCTATTCTCTTACCTCCTTCAGCCCAAATCACTATCATTTTACTATTTCAGAAGGATAAACAAGCTTTATCTTGTACGCTTTCGCAAGAGATTTAACCTTGTTCATAAGAACACTCATAGTTGTTCCATTAGGGTGACAAATTCCTATTGCTTCCCCTTTATGCTTTGCGATTGAGAAAAGATGTTTAAAATTAAGAATGGTCATTCTTTCATTCTCACTATCAAGGAATACATCTCTAATACCGGCTCTAAGTCCCATCTCTTTTGCAAGCTCATAGGCAATAGTTTTACTTGATGTCTTACTATCAATAAAAAATTTATTTCTTTCTTTTAAAACACTAAGTACCACCCTCATTTTATCCCTATACTGGGTAAAAAGGGAGCCTGTGTGATTGTTAACTCCAACCGCCTGGGGAATAAGATTAAGATACTCCTCAGTAAAATTTCTTATAACATCATCTCTCATACTAACTAACAAAAAACCGTCAAGATTCATCCTTTCTCCATTTCTCTTAACAGGTTCCATTGGAAGGTGAAGCATTATCTGTTTTCCACTCTTTTCTCCCACTTTAATTGCATAATCTCTAAACATTGAGTTAGGTAAAATTGAAATTGCAAACTTGTAATTTAGTTTTGCTAACTTATTCAAAACATCCTTACTATTGCCTATATCATCTATTACAACAGCAACCCTGGGATATTTAACAAACTGCTTCTTTTCCACTTTCACTATAATTACATTAATTTCCGCAACCATTTTGCTCCCTTTGAAAAGATACCAGATTGCTCTCTTTGAAGAAAAATTTTTAATCTTCAGGGAAATGGATTTTCTATTAGAAAAAACCTTCATTTTCTCAAGAACAAGAGTGTACTCACTATCCTTCAACTTAATATTAAATTTTGTATAATCTCTTCTGGCCTCTTCGGAGAAACTAATATTACTAAGAAAAAGGAAATCTTCCACAAGTACTTTAACCTTTTTCACATATTCTTCAACCTTCTCTTTCTTTTCAGGTCTTTTTTTCATATTTTTTTTGTGTTCATTTTCCTTTGTTTTCTTAAAAGTGTACGGGGTATAAACTCTTTTTAAATTTTTCTTCTCATACCTCTCTTTATCATACTTAGTAAGATAAGCTGTTATCAAAATAATAGCAATTATTATTAAAATCGAACTTAAAATAAGAACAAATCTATCACTTTTTCTTTGCTTTTTCCTTCTGGCCATTTAAATATTTCTCCGGATTTACTAAAAATTTTTCTATTTCCTTCCCTTTTAATCTTAAATCAGGGCTAACTCCTTTTTTGTAAAGCCCCTTTATTATCCCGGTAAGTACAATAAATTTTGTCCCATCTTTATAATCAATTGTATACATTAAACCGCATTCGCCTGGAGTTTTTCCCCCAACAATCTTGATTCCAGCTTTTTTGACAATATATGAAAAAAGTTCAGCCTCCTCCATTGTTTGATAATCAGTAATTAAAATAAGCTTATTATAATTCAAATAATTTACCGGCTTTATTCTTATTGCTTTTTCCCCTGAATTAAGCTCAAAGGTAATGTTTACAGGCTTTTTTATAAAATATTTAACCATCTTAAAAACAGTTTGATTGGATATATAATAAAAAGCTCTTAAATCCACAATGATTTTTTTATCCCTATTAATTTCAGATAATAACTTTTCAATCGTTTTCTCACTATTTAAAAATAGAGGAGTTACAACAGTCCATCCATTCTCTTTTTTAATTACATACTTATCCGAAAGCACTTTTAATTTTAATTTAATTCTTTTTCGCTCTTCTCCCCTCATAAAAACAACATTTATTTCCTTTCCCGGAATGTCTGTTAACATAAACTTAACAACAGAATAAGGAAGATTAAATGTGGATTTTCCATTTACCACTTTAATTATATCACCTTTTTTTACTTTTCCATTTAAAGAAGGCAGAACATTAGTCACAATTGGAAAACCATACTGTTTTACAAATTTTACTCCCGTATAACCCATTTTTCCTATATTTGCAAATTTGTAAGATTCCGATTTGGACAGATAAGAAGAAAGAAAATCAAGATACTCCCCCATTTTCAACAAAGCCCCGTTAAAAACTCTCTCCGGCTTTACTTCATCAACATACTTTGTCTTTATCAATGCTGCTGCGTGCGCAACCATTTCAACGCTATCATAGGTCTTTTCTTTTTTCTGAAAAATCTTCTTTTTATTTACAGTAACAAAGGTGGCTGCCCCAATAAGAAAAAATGCGATGGAATAAAATAATATGTTTTTTTTCATCTTCTCCTTCTCCTTTTTTTCAAAGGTTTTAACCATTTCATAGGATTAAGAGGAGTAACTCCCTTTCTAATGGAAAAGTACAATGAATCATACTCTCTAACTCCGGTGTTTCCAGTTACTCCTATTACCTCACCCTTTTTAACAATCTTATTTTTTTCAACAAAAATGTCCTTTAAATGCGAATAAAGGGTATAGTATTTACCCGGATGCTCTATTATAACAGTATTTCCATAAGATTTAACATAACCTGCATATACAATTACACCATCATATACTGCTCTCACTTTCTCAAAATTTCTCCTTGGCTTTATCTCAATTCCATTTGATTTTAACTTTATATTATACTTCGGATGCCTTTTTATTCCAAATTTTTCCACTATCCGTCCCCTTATTGGCCATATCAACTCCCCCTTCAAAGAATAAAATGGTAATGAATTGTCAAAATCAGGTCTATTTATATTTTTTTCTTTCTCAATTATATGTGTTATCTTCTCAAGCTCTTTTTTCTTCATCTTTAAAAGATTAAGATAATTTTCTCTCTTTTTTAAAATTTTTTTTATTTTCTGTCTTTTTTCATTTTTTTTGTTAAGATACTCTGTCCAGGCTCTTTTTCTCTCGAATAAAATCTTCTCTTTCCTTTTTTCCTTCTCTTTTAAAATCTCTTTCTCCTTTTCAATCTCCTTAATGATTTCCTTGTAAACACTATATTGTTTATAAATTTTATTGGAAACTATTTTTAAAAGATTTATATTCTCAACAACAGAAAGGATATCTTTACCAGCAAAATAGAGTTCAAGAGGGCTTGAATTTCTATTTTCATAAAGAAGAACAAAAGCCTTTTTAAGGCTTCTTCTTTTATTTTTTAGCTCTTCATTTAAGGAATCAAGCCTCATTTCCGTATCTTTTATCTCTTTTCTTATAGTTGAAAGTTGATATCTAATGTAGCTAATTTTCTTTTCAGCATTTAAAATTTCCAGATCCAACTTCTCTATTTCAGTTAAAACATCCTTAGCCTTCACATTTAATGATGATATTAACTTTGTTAGTTTTTCAATTTCCTGTTTTAGCTTTTTGGGATCTTCCTTTCCCATCAAAAAATAGCTAAAAAAAATAAGAAATAAAGCACCGATTATTTTCTTCATTTTTTTCTAAAGGCAAATATGAATCCACCTATTATTCCCAATAAAATCATAAAAATAAGATCAATCGTAGAAAATGCTACAGCAGCGGAAGCTGGTACACCAAAATTCTTGAAAGCCTCAACAAGACTAATATCTCTTAAACCTATTCCATTGATTGAAACAGGAAGTATAAGAATTATTAAAATAATGGGGATAAAAACAAAATAATCAAAAAAAGGAATTTTAAGGTTAAGTGCAAGTCCGATTAAATAATAATGAATAATCACATTTATCTGAAGAATAAGCG